>CAZFOO010000052.1:0-26901 GCA_964520585.1 uncultured Bacteroidales bacterium | reverse complement strand
GATATAGACGGGCAAAGAGAGGTTGGCGAAGATGTTTTCCTTACCCGGAAATTCGATGAAAGGGAAATGATCGGTTTTACAATTGCAGATCGTGGTAATATAATTAGTTTCAATCTTTCTCAGGGAATATACAATCCTTTGTCTTTCATGTTAAATATAACATCTGACTCAGAAGAAGAAGAAGAAGACCTTCATGAGGATTTCGAAGAGTGGCACCGGGATGTCGAAGAAGATTCTGAATCCATCGAAGATTTGCAGGAGGAATTGGGTGATATTATAGAAGATTATCTTGATGATATGCGCCCCTGCATTTTAGTAAAGGCCAAATATCAAAGAAATGATATATTCTACAATGTAATTTTTGCTTTCAATGATCCTGTGATGATACGAATAAGGGCAAGGAATGCTGAAGGGGAAACTGAGGTTTCCCTAAGCAAAGACAGAATAAACGAAGGTGTTATAGTTCTCGATCCTGCTTATTGGTTTTCAGCAGTTTCTCCTTCGATGCTTGAATCGGCCTTTCCAGGGATTATTGATGAAGAGAAATATATCTTTTTGCATAAAGAAGTTAATTTTCAGTTATTCACGGCAATCTACAACAGGTTTGAGGAATCTGCCGTTTTGTTTATTAAAGAATAAATAAAACACTGGGGCTAAACTTTTGCCTATACAAAAGAGACCTGAGCATATACAATCCTTATAATAGTAAAGAAAATATTTGAACAACGGAAGGATGGACAACTCTTTAAATAAAGAGGATCGTTTTATTATCAAGGGATGCCTGGAAAATGACAGGAGGTCTCAGAAACTACTGTACAGGAAATATTTTAAAGTTATGTTCCGGATTTGCCTTTCTTATAGCGGCGATAAGGACGAAGCCAAAGATATTTTGCAGGATGCATTCGTAAAGGTATTTACCAGTCTTGATAAATACGGTTTTAAGGGCTCTTTGGAGGGATGGATACGCCGGATAGTTACTAATACCGCCATAGATCATTTCAGGTCAAAAAAACGGATAGTATTCAAAGATGAATTTCCGGATGAGCCCGAAGATGAAGAAATGGATTTTCTTGAATCGGATGAAATATCGACAGACCTGATATTATTTTATATAAAGCAACTTCCGGATGGGGCAAGGGTTGTTTTTAATTTATATGCAATGGAAGGAATGACTCATAAAGAAATTTCACATAAACTCGGAATTAATGAAGGTACTTCCAAATCCCAGTATAAGCGGGCCAGAACATTATTAAAAAAGAGGATCAATGAATATGAATTAAGCAGGCAATGAGCAAGGATAAATTTAATATATGGTATAATAAACGGCTGAATCAAGTTGATGAGGAGGTGGATGAGTCTCTTTGGAAAGATATTGAGGATGAACTTGATTTCCAGGAAACATGGCAAAATATCTCTGCCCGTCTGGACAAAAATGCTTTACACAAGGAACCGCCAGTAAAGAAAAGATATTTTGTTAAAGAATTAATTGGCATTGCAGCAGGTATTATGCTGATTCTGGCTACTGCAATATATTTAAATGATCAAGCACGCTCAGTATCGTTAATCCCGGGGAACATTTCATTAAATACGGATTACTTCGGGGAAAAAACCAAAACTATAGCTGATAATGCTTTCAACAGAACGGCTGCCAGGAACATTGAAACTGATTTTTTGACTAAATCGGCGACTCCCGTGTTTTTCACAGGCGGGATTAGTGATGAATCCAACCTGACGGATCCGGTCCATACTGCAACTCCTAATAATGAAGTTGCAACCCGGCAGAATATGAGCCGGCAGCCGGAATTGTTTGGATATATAAGAAATGTTACAGAACCTGATATAACCTTCACAAATACTACTGCATATTCATCAAAAATTAAGAACTTTACCGGAGGCAACCCGGATGGAGATAATGTAGTTAATTTAATCGATATTGAAGATGCAGGTCTTGTCTTCGGGTATAAAAATACATGGCTTCTGAATTATGAAACCTATAACGGTTTGAATCCCTCCAAGCTCAATAGTGCCCTTCCAACCTACCGACAGGAATTGGGTATTGCGACAACTTTGTTGATCAAATCGCGGACTGAAATTGGGTTTGAGTTTTTCTGGAGATCAGAGGTAGGACAAAACTATCAGCAGTATATTGATGCAAGTTATATGAACAGGAATATCAACCTTGATTATTTGAAATTCCAGAGTTTCTATATATGGAGTCATCAAAAAGTTCCTGGAGAGATGTTATTTGGTGGTTATTATTCTATACTCAAAACAGGCAGGGAAACTCAGGGGGGAACCAGTTTTATTGTAACACGGAATTACAGTGATTCTGACTATGGAATACTCCTGGGCTATCAGCTAAAAATGGACATTAATAACAGGTTAACGCTCAAACCCGGAATTAGAATTAATTACAATATGCATAATATATTTAAAGGAGATAATATTATTCCTGCCCATTTAAAGAAGACAAATAGCTTCTCTGCCGGATTCAATATCTCTTTGGCATACGACTTTTTCAGGTAAATACAATAACCCTTACAAAACAGATTAGCGAACCGGTTCTCTTCGCATACGACCTTTCAGGTAAATACAATATCATCTGAAACTATAAAACCTGATACCTAATTGCCCGATTCCTGAAATATTTCCAATAAGGTGAATACCTAATTGTAGGCTATTAACACATAATCATATACATAATAAATCATCAAGAGGGACCTGACTTCAAGAGCATTTGCATAGTAAAACAGGCAACTAATCGGAGATACTGGTGATACTATGAGATATTAACTTTGGTTTGCCTGTACACTTCTTACTCTTAAAATACTTTGGGTCTTTTAAAAAAAAATTCACTTGTTCATTCCAACCTTTTCAAATTTCCCCGTCTTACATAAAGAAACACAAAATGAAAATTATTTCTAACCAAGATTATGAATTATGAAAACACTTAAAAATTTATTGCTATTTAAGACCTTAGCACTTATCTTATTCACAATGGCACTATTAACAGCTTGTGATAAGGATGATACGGAAAAAGGTGGTGCAACATTAATATTTAAGGCTACGATGGAAGATACAGTAGGTACTTCATCTACCAAATCTCTTTCAGATAATCACAATGGAGAATTAACCAATGGAGTAGTTATCGAAAGCTTCACGATCAACATTGAAGAAATTGAGCTGGAGTTCGATGACGATGACCCGTTATTTGCGACAGATTCGATGGCATCAGATATTGAACTGGAAGGAGCATTTGAGATTGATCTGATCCTGGAAGAAAATACATTGGAAACTGTGCTTGCTAATAATATAAATTTACCGGCAGCTGCTTATGATGAAATAGAATTTGAATTTGATAAGAGTGAAAATTCCATTTCTGACATGTTTATGAAAACCATGCAGGTGAAAGGAACTATTAACGGAACCGATTTTATTTTCTGGCATGATGATTCATTCGATGTAGAAATTGAATTTGAACATGACGTACATCTTGATGAAGCAAAGCAGGCAGTAATAATTGTTTCTTTCGACATATTTTCTTTGTTTGATCCGGAAATGGGAGGTTTAGATATTTCCAATGCCATGGATGGAAACCAAAACGGTATCATAGAAATTTACCCGGACGACCCTGACGGAAATGAAGACCTTGCCGATAATCTAATGGACAGGCTGGAAGATATTATTGAAGCTTTTGAAGACCGTTATGATGATTAGGCAAAAAGTTGTGATAACTGGATGATCATTATAATTTCGTGATTAATAATCGAATAGGAGGAATAAAATAATTTTCCTCCTATTATGTTTTCAGGCCTCTCAGTAAATGGTTGCACCTAAGGCCTGCAATTTTGTAATTTAAATTAAACTGGAATATGGGTTTCAAAGTCAATCAAATAACAAATAAATTTTGACTTACAGAAAAAATCCTCTTGCTTAAACTAATATTATTTACAAAACGAAAGCCTTTACATTTAAAATGTTTGTCATTAGCCGGAAGTTTTGTTTTTTAATCCGTTGAATCCTCATGCTATGTTATACCTATTTGATCTGTATTTAATAGATGAGGATTTCCAACCTGATACATTATTCGAAGAACTCTCATGTCATGGAAGTAGATGTTGACAGTACAATTAGAATGATTATTTTGATTTTCCGGACGAGGCAGTAATTATTGTATATACAACACATCCCAGACAGTAGCCAAAAACTCCTTCAAGAAAAGCACAAAAAATCAACATCGAAGCGATGATAGCCGCTGCAACAGGCAATTGAGCTATCATGAATAATCCTGCAAGAAGACTAAAAGTCATTCCAAGCAAGGCAGCAAATTTTTTCGGTGCTGCATCAATTATATTTCTGTTTCTGATATTAAGTGTCCCGGCAGTTTGGGTTGCTAACATTTTCAATGGACTTGCGCTACCGGAAGAGAAGGCTCTGATTGCAAAATCGGCAGCAAGCAAAAACATTATCACATAACTATTTATCAAAAGAGCAGCAAAAGTAATCACAACAGTATAGATGGCGGCGGTACGTGCTACATTTTCATCCGCTCTCTGTCCCGATACGGGGCATATTATATCAATATATTTTTTCATTTAACAGTCAGGTATATATTTATATTAATTAATAATTTTTAAATTCATAACAAATAACCAGTATTAATGTTTTAAATCGTCTGGAAATTTGATCGATTAGTCGTTATAAAGCTTCAAACCTGACGGTAAAAACAAATCTTTTTTTTTACCTGAAAACGATGGGATTAATAAACAGAAAATTTAATTAGGTACATTCGGATTAATTATGGTTATCGAGCACAATATCAACCTCTTACTAAAGCTTGGTATTCATATTCAGTATTTCACTCTCATAGAACCTGCATGCTTTATTTATTTATTTATGTAATTTTATGTTCGTTAATTCATGAAACTCTAATCAACCACTTTATGTTCTGTCCGGTCAAATATAATACGCAGGCTAACAGTTTGAAGGTTGCCAAAACGGTTATGAAATATTATGGCAGGACCAATCCAGGCTATTCATATTTCAGGGTTTCTACCGGGTTTACTTTGCTCGCCTTGTACGTCTGAAAAAATATTGTAAAAAGTGCAGTAATCAGCGCTACAAGGGTAGCACCTATAAACACCCATAACTCCGGCTCACGGCGGTATGGGAAATTATTAAGCCATTCCCGCATTATATAATAAGCAGCTGGTATTGCTATTAAAGCAGCTATCAAAACCAGGCGACTAAACTCTGATGATATAAGAATGATAATCTGGTGAATTTCGGCACCAAGGGCTTTTCTTATGCCAATTTCTTTGAGTCTCTGTTCTACCGAGAAGGAAGATAACCCCAGTAATCCCAGACAAGCAACAAAAATGGCCAGAATTGTAAATATGAGCAAAATAACCTGAAGTCGCCGCTCGGTCATATGTTGCGAATCAAAATTTTGTGCTACGATATTACTGCTGTACAGCTGCCCGGGAAAATAATTATCCCACACCTCTCCTATTTCCCTGTTGACAATTCCAATATCCTGCTCATCAACCCTGATAGTAATGTGGTTATGTCCCTCAAGAGATGCACTTATTACCATTGGCTTAATATCTTCCGTTAAAGGCTGGAAATGGAAATCTTCACAAACACCCACTATCTGTCCCCAATTACGGGCTTCTCCGTTAGCACCGGTAAGCAATCCGGTTTCGCGCCCCAAGGCATCAAAAGGTGACTGAAAACCGAACATTTTCCGGGCTTCGTCATTAATAATATAGTAAGAGGAAGTATCGGCCACCATATTTTCAGAAAAATTCTCTCCGGCAAGAATCTTTATACCCAGAGTCGGTAAATAGTGGTTGTCGACCCGGTTTATTACCGGGAAAAATGGTTGGGGATTATCACGTAAAATGTGTGGATTATCAGTATAATTGCGGTCGGTTGGTATGATCATGGACCGGGTTACATCCTGAATGGCAGGATTATTTAAAAGGTCCTGTTTAAAAGCATCATATGAACTGAATATAGTCCGGTTTTCAATGGGAATATCTAATAACCCTGTTCGTTCATAACCAAGATCTTTGTTATTGATAAATTGTAAATGACGGTAAACGGTAACAGAACAGATGATCAGTCCCACGGATATGACAAACTGTGCAGTAACCAATACCTTACCAAAAAACCTGCTACTCCTTTTTCCCTGTTTCCCTTTAAGAACCTCTACCGGTTTGAAAGATGAAAGTATAAAAGCAGGGTACGTACCGGATAAAAATGCTGTTGTCAACCAGGCAAAAATAACTACGGGCAGATTCCAACCTTTAAATAACATTCCTGTATTCATTTCTTTGCCAGTAAATGCAGAAAATACTGGTAATGTCAATTCAATCAGCAGGAATGCCAATAGCAAAGCTATAAAGCTCATGAGCAAAGACTCGCCGATAAACTGGTTTATGAGTTGATTTTTGTTTGCACCTGACACCTTTCTTATACCTACTTCCAGGGATCTTTTAGAGGCTCTTGCTGATGAGAGATTTGTGAAGTTTATCCCTGCTATAACCAGTAACAACAAGGCAACCAGACTAAAAATGGCAACGGATGTTTTGCTTCCCGGTGTTTCAATCTCCCAGGTTCTGTTTGAATTGAGATGGATCCCTGTAAGGGGTTCCAGTTTAATTTCCAGAAACTCCCTGGGATCATCAATATTAAGAATATCTCTGATTTCCGGAGCAAAGTAAGTTTCAACCATCTCCTGCATCTGGTCTTCAAGTACAGCCGGATCGACATTCTCCGATAATAAGACATATGTATACAGGAAGCTTGACAGCCATCCGGTCATCATCATCTCGTGTTTAAAATTTTCCATAGAAGAAAAGGACCCAATCATCTCCGCCTGGATATGTGAATTATGTGGAAAATCATCATAGATGGCAGTTACAGTATAAGGAAATACCTGACCGTTATAATTAATATCAAGAACTACGCCGGGTTGTGGATTATCGCCAAGATATTTTTCAGCAATGCTTTGGGACAAGGCAACCGAAAAAGGATCTTTAAGGCAATCCTCAGGATCACCACTTATAAGCCTGAAAGAAAAAATTTTGAAAAAAGAACTGTCAGCATAGAATATTCGCTCACCGCCAAGATTATTAAGATCATCTTCAACCATAACATCATCATAGGCGAGACGGGTGAATGATTCAACAGCAGGATAATCAGATGTCATTTGCGGTGCCAGAGGAGGAGATGTAATGGGAACAACCATCTGAGAGCCATCAATATACATATCTCTCTCAACTCTGTAAATGCGATTGGAATTCTCATGGAATTTGTCATAGCTTAATTCATCATACACCCAAAACCATATCATTATAGATGCAGCAAGTCCGATAGCCAGTCCAGCAATATTAATAAATGAAAACAGAGTATTTTTTTTCAGATTTCTTAAAGCAATAAGCAGGTAATTCTTAATCATCCCTTCATATTTTGCAGCTGAATAATAGTCAGCTATTTATAAATCTATATTATAATATCAGAATTCAGTAATTGCACAAATTTAAATTCGATTATTATATAAAAAACTGTCAACATATAACCAAAAAGCATTCCATACTAATTATGATTCATGCATTCAAATCATTAGAACCCCTAATCATATAAATTTGGATCGAGGTAGGATCCTGGTTGTTCGGATTTGTACCCCATTGTTCGCAATCGTACATCAAAAACCGGAAAATAAAATTTCTAATAAAAAAAATTCATGTAAATTTATTCTTTAAAAAATAATTATGAAACAGGCATTTATTCATCTTTCAACTGCATTAATTATTACAACTTTGGCTGCAACCAGCTGGTTATATGACAGAACCGGCACAGAAAACTCACATATCCAACCAGTCAGTTACAAACCTGTTATTATTTCAGAATCAGTTAAGTTACCTGTCCGCGATGCCGATGGTATAGCACTGGGAGATATAACAGGTAATGGTAAGATGGATATATTGACCTCCGAAGGAGATTATGGGAGTGTAATCTGGTTCGAGCAGGGAAAAACATGGAAGGATTGGACTATGCATCATATTTATACCATAGAAAATCTGCCAAATGAGATAGAGGGTAATGCATTGGGTGATTTCAACGGAGACGGATGGTATGAAGCTATCTCACTGGGTCAGGACAAAGGTGATATCTTTTTACATAAACACGGGGGTGATCCGCGTGGTGAATGGCAAACCTCCGTCATTCAGGCTGAAAGGCAAATGCTTCAGGATGCAATGATTACAGATATAGACGGCGACGGCAGGCCTGATATTGTATATACATGGGAAGGCCGGCAAAAAGGTCATGGTGGGGTACACTGGTTAAAGCTCACCGGTAACGATCCGTTGAATCCGGATCACTGGCAGGATTATATTATGGCGAAACACGAAAGTGCATGGTGGCTGGCACCCCGCCGTGCCGATTTCTCCGGTAACGGAAAAGCCGAAGACATTGTCTTTACAGCCAGGAGGCTCTTAAACCGCAACCCCGGCGCCAAACCAGGCCTTTTTTGGATGGAACCGGCAGAAGATGTGACAGAAATATGGAAGGTGCATCCTATAGATGAGTCAATTCCCCATCCATTACACGTGGATATGGGCGATTTAAGTGGTGAGGGTCACGGTCTGGATCTTGTGGTAGGAGGATTTGATACGCGGCTAATCTACTGGTATGAATATAGCAAGGGCTGGGAACGTCATGAGCTAGAACTTCCGGCGGTAAACGGTGTTGAACCTGACCTTGTATGGAATGTTAAAACAATACGTTTAGGTTCCGGCCGTGAAAGTATAATCGCACCGGTTACAAAACGGGGTATAAACAAAGGTGCTTTGGTATTTTATGATTTTACTGATGGTAATTTTCAACCATTAAACTTAAGAAATATCAACTATAATCATCCCATGGATGACCGGATCGAGCTATTTGATATAACAGGTGACGGACAAGCTGAAGTTTTTATCCCGGATTCTGGTCCACAGGTAGATTTACTGCACATACTGCAACTTCGAAGGTTACAAATTGAGCCTTAAAGGCAATATATGTTCTTCAACCTGGCATTTTTCATTAATCAGTATATAGTTTAGCAAAATTTATACTCCATATTACCTCAGAAACCAGTCCGTCAAAAAAGCGGCTGCCCCATGATAAAACCTGTTTTAAGATTAAGAGGAACTTACTTTCAGGATCTTAAAATGATGGCTGTATAAATTGATTTTTTATTAAAGCTCTTTTATTATCTCAGCGTAATATCCGGCTGTCTGCCATAACCAATAATCTCGATCTCCCCTTCCCTGCCAATAATTAATTCTGAAAATGCATTCGTATCATCCACTACCATTGGGTGGATGCCAACATAATGGATATCGTTTATCTTCTCGTAACTGCCATGATGATTATGGCCCTGAAATACAGCCAGCACATTTCCTGATTGTTCCAACATATTCCTTATTACACCGGCATTTTTGACACCATGCGGATCATTTTCGTCGGTAAGTATCTGGTGTATAAATATAATCACGTTCCTGTCTTCGGTCCGGGACTTCTTAAGCTCACCACTCAGCCAGTTCAGCTGGGAAGAAGGAATATACGAATCGGTCCATTCAAAATTCCCTCCGGAATAAGCTACACCATCCTGCCTGAAGTTTGCATCTAAAATAATAAAATGATAGTCCTCCTTGCTGAATGAGTAATTTGGCGCCTCTCCCTTGCCACTGGTATTATTTATGAATTCTTCCTTGGCAAGCTCTCCAAGATCATGATTCCCCAAAACATAATGAACTTCACCATTAAATTGATTAATAATTTTATCGATAAATTTTAGATGGTTCAGGTCAGCCTCCTTTTCCATTTCATCTATGTTATCACCAAGTAAAACGATAAAATCGGTGTTACTGTCATTAAACTTAGTGATAGCTTCCCTTGCCTTATCGGGCGACAGTCGATAGTTCCTGTTATTCCAGCGGGGTTTATCAGCATAATGAATATCGGCTATAAGGCCGATTCTTAAGACGGGGTCTTCATTCATTAATAAAATTCCGGATCTTTCATTTTCCGATGAAATTCCGGATCCTTCATTTCCCGATGAAATTCCAGATTTCACCTCCCTGGAAATGTTTGCATTATTTTGAGGAATCATTTTATTAAGTATTTGTACCTGAGAACTTTCTCCCAAACAGTATTTTTTATTATCAGGTTGGCTCGATATTACTGGAGCTGCTCCGGCCATAAAAAGGAGGATTCCGGCAAAAATTATTATTTTCATATTATTCACATTTATACAAGTTAATTTAATAGATTAAAGCCAAATTATTAAATCATGCACTAAATTAATCTTAAGATGTAACCAAAAACAAAATAATGGAATTAATTTTTAATTAAAAATCATTTATCTGAAATCAATATGCTAAATAAACAGTATCAAGTTAAGCAGTTGGAAGGCGCATCAACCTGTGCAAAATTTCCTAAGCTAAAATTTTTGTACATTGCATACCCTATACTTTATACGAATGAAGCCTCATGTTAATTTTTAACACAAAATAAGATGTATAAACATGAGGGTTCCATGGATTGAAAAGCAAAATAACCGAACTATGCATTATTAACACATTGTTAAACAGATTACTAACTATACTTTATACGAATGAAAAGATATCAAATTATGAAACCTGGTAACCGTTTTATACTTTCAAAAATTAGTGTTATCATCCTTTGCCTGATTTCTGTCAATGAAACCTATGGGAAAAACTTTTCAGAAGGCATTGATGAAATCCGGAAACTGGATAATCCATTTACGGTCAGTTATATCAAAAAAAATCTGAACAAGCAAACTCCTCGCCTGATTATTACTCCTGAAATAATTAATGATCTGAAAGTTAAGACAAAAACAGATTCTTTAGTGAGTAATTATTATCAGGCTATTAAGATCAACGCTGAAAAGGTTTTAAATGAGCCTTTACTTGAAATGAAAATTGAGGATGATATGATTTCCAGGCAATGGTTTCTGGGAGTTGCCCGCCAAATGCTTTACCGGATGAATATCCTTGGAATGGTTTATCTCATGGAAAATGATCCCAGTATTCTGAGTAGGATCAATGAGGAACTCATTGCTGTTTGTAATTTCCCGGACTGGCATCCGGCACATTTCCTGGATGTGGCTGAAATGTCTATGGCTGTTGCCTTTGCTGTGGACTGGGTTGGCAGGGATTTGCCGGAATCTACTGTTAATCTGGCTGTTGACGCACTCATTAAAAAGGGTATTGAGCCAAGTTATGAAGGACAAAGAGGATGGATTGACGGTAATAATAACTGGAACCAGGTCTGTAATGGTGGCATGATAGCCGCATCAATTGTTATTGCAGAAAGAGACCCTGATCTGGCAGCCCGGACTATTAGCCGGTCGCTGGATGGCATTCCCTATGCACTTGAATCATACAGTCCGGATGGTGTATACCCTGAAGGACCTACCTACTGGGGATATGGAACTCAATTCTCAGTGCTTACCTCATCAATGCTTACTACGGCATTTGGGACTGATTTCGGGATAGCTGAATATCCTGCTTTTATGGAAAGTGCTGATTTCAGGGTTTTGACTGTTGCTCCCACAGGTCTGTACTGGAATTTTGCAGATACAGGCAATTCACCGGGAAAGAACGGGGATATCAGGCTTGCCTGGTTTGCTGCAAAGACGGGTAATACTTTATATATTGAACGTGATAAATTCATGGCACCACCCGAGTCAATGGGAACCCTGAACCGTACTGCCGGTCCCGGACTAATATGGCTGTCTCAGATTGAAGAAAGCCAAACAACATCCCTGCCGACAGCATGGAAAGGAGAAGGCGAAAATCCAATTGTAATTTTCAGAAATGGTGATAATGACCAGGACAAATATTATTTTGGTGGAAAAGGCGGAAAGGCAACTCTAAATCACGGACATATGGATGCCGGATCGTTTATATTTGAACTAGACGGCGTCAGGTGGTCGATAGAGATAGGCCAGCAAAACTATCACATAATTGAACAGGAAGGTTTTAATCTTTGGGGCAGATGCCAGGAATGTGAAAGGTGGACACTTCTTTCAACAAATAATTCCGGCCATTCCACACTTACAGTCAATAATGAACCTTTTATTAATGATGGCTTCGTTCCGATAATAGATTTTCAGGAAGGGGTAAAACCCGAATTTACCATGGATATGTCTGCTCTTTATGGTGATAATCTGAATAATGCCACCCGCCGGTTTGTAAAAGAAGATAACCGTTCCATATTAATTGAAGATGTCATTGAACTTAATGATCTTACAGAAAGTCTCACCTGGCAGATGATGACAACTGCCGAGGTAGAACTTATGAAGGGTGGAGCTTTATTAAAGCAGGATGGGAAGCAATTGAGGATGGAAATACTCTCACATCCTAATTTATCTGTATCGGTCATTTCACTTGATCCGCCTCCTTTTTATCTTGATAAACAGATTGATAACCTTAAACGCATTGAAATAAATATACCTGCATGGATATCTGAAACAAAGCGTGAAACAATAAGAGTAAGGCTTACAGGAAGTGGTATCTGATATTTAAATGTATCTGTAGCCAAAGGCAGGGATTAAAGACAAGGGAAAAGGTACTGAGTATTGAGTATCAAGTACTGAGTACTGAGTACTGAGTACTGAGTACTGAGTATTGAGTACTGAATATTGCATACAAAGTACAGAGTACAGAGTACAGGGTAGAACGAAGGGTATATAAAAACCAAATATCAGGTTGATGGTGCTGTGCCGGGAACCGGTGGCACTGGTTCAATATCTACTGGCCCCATATTGTATTCTTCGGGTCCCAATCGCAGACTAGAATTCATCATATCCTCCCAGCTTACATCTTCTCCGGTATATGCAGATTCCCTGCCCATAATCCCGACAAGGGATGAGGAAGCAAGGGCCTCAGCCTCATTGACCGGATTATTAGTCCGTATAGCCGTAACAAAATTGATCATTTCCTGGTCATAGGGGGATATAGCCACTCTGCTCATCCGATTGCCGTCTTCATCCAGAGGATATTCATACTCCCAGATTATCTCACCGTCGTTATCGAATATTTTATTCTGGCAATTGGTATATCCTTGTGTACCATAAATTATCTGACTTACATTATTAGAACATCCTTCAATTTCCCGGCACATTCCATGATACGTCCTGTTGTCATCAAAAATAAAATCAACACTGAAAAAATCATACATATCGCCTGATGGCCTGTGATGCCGGCCTCCAAAACCAATTGCTCTGGATGGATACTTTTCAAAGAACCAGTTCAGAATATCAATCTGATGGACGAGCAAATTTACAACTGAATCGCCGGTTAGCCAGCGCCAGTTCGCCCTGTTCCTTATCATAGCTTCCATATCACTCCATCCGGCTTCTCTTTTTATCGTAGGAGGCCCCCCTCTGTTATAGTAACAATTGGCCGATATAAGATCTCCTATGGCTCCGTTTTTTACCATACCGAAAGTTTCCACATAATCCCTTTGATGTCTGTATTGTGTTCCGGCAACGATAGTCAGTCCAGCTGCCTCTGCCATTCTTCCAGTGGCCATTACTGATCTTGCTCCTACAGGGTCTACCCCCGCAGGCTTTTCAATGAAAGCGTGTTTTTTTGCCTGGACCGCAGCTTCAAAGTGCCTGGGTCGAAAATGTGAAGGGGCGGCTTCAAGTATTACATCAACACCGGAATCTATAACGCGTTGATAAGCATCAAAACCAACAAAACAGTTTTGATCTGGTATATCAACATCATGTCTTTCTTTAAGCAAATTCCTGCACCGGTCAATACGGTCATGAAATACATCTGCTAGCGCTGTTATCTGCAGATTGGGACCGGCATTCAAAAAATTGCTTGCCGCACCGGTGCCTCTTCCTCCGCACCCGATTAATCCTGCCTTTAATGGTGGACCGTCAGGAGCGATGTCAGGGAAAACAGGAATTTGATACTTTCCCTCTTTAGAATTACAGGAAGAGATTAACAGACCGGCACTGGCCGCGCCCATTAAACCAAGAGCAGCATTTTCAAGGAATCTCCGCCGGCCGGGCATTAACGGTTTACTGTTCATAATAAAAGGTTTTATAAGCATTATATTCGGCCAAAACATGCCAGAACATTACCATGACCAGAGGACGCGGCTTTCAAAGATTAACTAAAGCTTTTAATCTGTTTAGATCAAATGGTTTGAATAAAACTGTTATATTAATCTGGTCCTGTAAAAGATCACTTAAACATAATGGCTAATATCGGGGTTAACTATCAATTAACCGATAGCTATTAACTATAATATATCAGTATTGAGGTTTGGGATAATTCTCAATCTCCTTAAGGTTCTCCCTGATAATATCTTCCGGCAATTCATAATTAGCCAGTTGCCCTGTCATATACTTCTCATATCCGACAAGGTCCATCAAACCATGACCGCTGAAATTGAATACAATAACCTTTTCCTTACCTTCCTCCTTTGCCTTTTTAGCCTGCGATATAGTCTCTGCAATGGCATGGGTAGTCTCAGGTGCAGGAATAATACCTTCGGTGCGGGCAAACAACATTCCAGCCTCATAACATTCCAGCTGATGGATAGCCTTGGGAGTCATTAGCCCGTCAATGACAGCCTTGCTTACCAGCGGAGACATACCATGATATCTTAATCCACCTGCATGGATTGGTGGTGGTACAAAATTATGGCCAAGGGAAAACATTGCAACCAGAGGTACCATTTTTGCAGTATCACCATGATCATATACATAGGGTGCCCTTGTCAGTGTAGGACATGAAAAGGGTTCTACAGGAATTATCTCAATATCATCTCCGTGAATTTTATCATAAGTGAAAGGAAAAGACAAACCGGCAAAATTACTCCCCCCGCCAGCACAACCGATAATAATATCAGGTTTTTTAATACCGGCTTTTTGCAACTGCTTTTTAGTCTCCAATCCAATAATAGTCTGGTGCAGACAAACAAAATTTGTTACGCTGCCCAATGAATATCTGGTTTCACCTGTCGGATCAGTCACCGCCGATTCTATAGCCTCACTTATTGCCATCCCAAGGCTACCGGATGTGTCAGGATCTTTTTCCAGCATTGCTCTGCCTGCTTTGGTTTCCTGACTGGGACTTGCAACACATTTACCACCCCATGTTTCCATCATCATCTTACGGAAAGGTTTCTGATCAAAGCTTATCCTCACCATGTATACTTTACATTCCAACCCTACCAATGCGCATGCGAAAGAGAGTGCACTTCCCCATTGCCCGGCACCAGTCTCGGTGGTCAGTTTCTTGATGCCAAACTGTTTATTATACCATGCCTGGGCAACAGCAGTATTTGGCTTATGACTGCCGGCAGGAGAAACACTTTCGTTTTTATAAAATATTTTTGCCGGGGTATCAAGAGCCTTTTCAAGATTATAGGCCCTGTAGAGGGGGGAGGGTCTCCATAATTTCAATAATTCCTGGATTTCACCTGGAATATCTATCCACCTTTCTTTGCTATACTCCTGTTCCACAAGATTCATAGGGAAGACCGGAGCCCAGGCCTCAGGAGGGACTTCTCCGTCGGGTCCCATATAAGGAGGTACATTGATATCAGCTGCCAAATTATACCATTGGGTTGGCATTTCATGATCTTCAAGGATGATTTTTCGCATTTCAGCCATACTTTCAAATTGATAGATTAGTATAATATTAAACGATAAGTTAAGAAATGATCATAATACGCTGACTGTATATTACATAAAAGGATCTTATATCTTAAGAAAAGGAACAATCTTACTGTAAAAAAAATTCCTTTTATTATGTTATGTAATATATGTGAACTTTCCGGGGTTAAATATAAAAATAAAATATTCTCAGACAATAACTCTTACATAAAAATACCAATCTATTTAAATATTTAGTTCGTCTTTATAACCTGAGTCTGATCGTGGCAATGCTTTGGCGGAGCATTTCCCGCAAGAGATATTTATCAATCAAAATGCCGGAATATGAAGTTTTCATTTCTGAAAAATTCCCGGGGATCGCTATAAAATAACCGATCAGTTTACACTTTTTACATGATAGGCCATACCGGTTAATTTCCCTGATTTTTATGAATAACATTAATATTTTGATAATTTTGCAGATAAATCTTAATCATAAAGGTTTGAATGCCTAAAAAATAAACTTCACAAATAACTATTGTGTAAATATTTTCAAAAAATGACCTATGTCAAAATGGCTCATAATAACGGGAATAATTTTGATAGTGGCCGGGCTGATTTTACATTTTGTCCCGGGAGCTTTTAACTGGTTTGGCAGATTGCCCGGTGATATCCGTATCGAATCGGGCAGAACCAAAATATTCATTCCAATTACCACTATGTTGATAATCAGCTTAATTTTGACCTTGATTATTAGATTATTAAAGCATTAGCCTCTAAAATACCATTATAATATCTGTGATTGTTGATGGGATCCAGGTGAGTTGGTATCATCATTACATACCAGGTCTGCAAATTACTAGCCGGGTTGCAGATTTTAACAGATAAGACTTATTATTGCAGCCATCAATTTTTATTCAGATAACCCTATTTTATAAATATATTTTAAGAAGGAGAAATAATGAGCTATAATCAGCCTCTTGCTGAACGAATGCGCCCCAGAACCCTGGAGGATTATAGAGGACAGCAGCACATCGCCGGAAAGAATTCCCCGTTAAGGAAAATGATCGAAACCGGTAATATACCATCGATGATACTTTGGGGTCCGCCTGGAGTTGGCAAAACCACCCTTGCCAGGATCATATCCAATACCCTGGACAGACCATTTTATACACTAAGTGCAGTACACTCCGGCGTCAAAGATGTCAGGGAGTCAATTGAAAAAGCAAAAAAGCAGCAATTCTTCAATAAACCGAATGCTATTCTCTTTATAGACGAGATACACCGGTTCAGTAAATCGCAACAAGACTCGCTCCTGGGGGCAGTAGAACAGGGAATTGTCACCTTGATCGGGGCTACAACCGAAAATCCCTCTTTCGAGGTAATATCGCCGCTCCTGTCCCGCTGCCAGGTCTATATATTAAAATCTCTTGAAAAGGATGAACTCCTGATGCTGCTTGATAACGCACTTGAAAAAGATGTTTTACTCAAAGATAAGAGTATTAAAATCAACGAAAATGAAGCTTTGCTGAGATATTCCGGAGGTGATGCCAGGAAACTTTATAATCTCCTGGAACTGGTGGTCCTCAGCGAAGAGTCGGATGATATAGTTATCGATAACGATAAAGTCCTGGAGAAGTTACAGGAAAATATGGCGCTGTATGATAAAAGCGGTGAACAGCATTATGATATTATCTCAGCCTTCATCAAGTCTGTTCGGGGAAGCGATCCCAATGCTGCTGTTTACTGGCTTGCAAGGATGCTGACTGGTGGGGAGGATATAAAGTTTATAGCCAGGCGCCTGGTTATTCTGGCTTCTGAAGATATCGGACTGGCAAATCCCAATGCTTTATTACTTGCTACCAATTGTTTTCAGGCGATCAATATGATCGGGATGCCGGAAGCAAGGATCATCCTGTCTGAAACAACCATCTATCTCGCCACATCCCCTAAAAGCAACTCCGCTTATCTGGCCATAGATGATGCGCTTGAGCTGGTAAAGAAAACAGGGGATCTTCCTGTCCCCCTTAATATAAGAAATGCCCCTACTAAGCTAATGAAAGATCTTGGTTATGGTAAAGATTACAAGTATGCCCACAGCTATGAAGGAAATTTCGCAAAAGAAGAGTTTCTGCCCGGGGAAATTAAAGGAAAAATGATTTATCAGCCCCAGGAAAACTCAAGGGAAAAAGAGGTAGCGAAAATGCTTAAGAAGTGGTGGAAGGATTTTTATAAATACTGAGAGTTACTGTTTTTTTGCCAGCCTCACGAAAATACTATCTTTAACGCCATATCCGTTTTTTTTGCTAAACCATCTAATTTAATAGAATTTCGGTAATTTTAAACCTGATCTGACTTATACACTTGCCATTCCACCATGAAGATCCGGTATTATTATCAACCCTTCACTAAATTAACAGATATAACTTAATATTCCAAACATGTAATGTAGTGTAAAGTCAAAAACCTAATTAAAGCTATTAAAATAAGGTGAAATCTTCGGATAGTCAACCCCTATTCTATTCACATTCTTATTAGCCGGACAGTAGTGATTTTTTTATATTTTTGAAAAAAATAATCGTCTATCAACTAAATTTCAAAACAACAATTTATGAAATCATATAATCTTTTATTGGTTACGGTCTTATTTACTCTCATAACTGCATGCGGCAACCAGCCTGAAACTTCACGTCTGGGCGGATGGGATTATGACTGGATGAAACAGGTGAAAAGTGAGTTGAATAAAGGAGAAACATTTTACCTCCCGGCTTATGAGAGTTTGATAGCTGAAGCTGACCGGGATCTGGAAGGAGGGGTATATTCTGTCACCTTTAAAAAAATGGTTCCTCCCAGCGGTTCTAAAAATGATTATATGAGCATGGGTCCCTACTGGTGGCCCGACCCTGAACAACCCGATGGTCTTCCTTACATCCGTCGCGACGGAGAAGTCAATCCGGAAAGGAACGAGCTTGACAGTCCTCAGCTTGCAGGTATGACCAACGGAGTTCGTCGGTTATCGTTGGCCTGGTTTTTCACCGGACGTAATGAATATGCAGAGAAAGCCGCCGAACTTTTAAGGGTTTGGTTTCTCGATCCCGCGACTCTGATGAATCCGCATCTTCAATTTGGTCAGGCAATACCAGGCCGTACTGACGGACGTTTCATAGGGATAATTGACGCCAGGCAATTACATATACTAGTTGATGCCATTGCCCTGCTTGAAACCTCAGAGGTTCTTACCGAAGCGGAAACAGACAACATCAGGGCATGGTTTGAAGAATATTTTATATGGCTGACCGAAAGTCAGTTTGGGATAACTGAGGAGAATTACCACAATAATCACTCTGTTGCCTTTGATGCCCAGGCTTGCGGAATAGCATATTATCTTGGGAAAGATGAATATGTTGCACAAAAAGTCAGAGAGATCCCGGAGAGAAGGATCGATCCAATGATCGAGGAAGATGGGAGTCAACCGCATGAATTGGTCAGAACCAAAGCATACAGTTATTCAGTAGGGAATCTGCGTAATTTCTTTGATGCAGCTGAAAAAGGATTGGAAGTCGGGGTTAATATCTTCGACTATGTGAACCCCGATGGTGGATCACTGATTAAAGCGCTTGAATACCTGAAAAGTTATATAGGCCGTGAAGATGACTGGCCTTATGAACAGATCAGCGGGTGGGAACAAACCGAAGACAACCTTGGCTTACTGATTCGCAAGGCAGCAAACATATATAACAGGGAAGATTACCAGCAATATTGGGAAGATAATTTCTATGACAGGACAAAAACCGAATGGGATCTACTTGTATTTCCTGGTAAATGAAAAATAACCTTAATTTGAAATATATAAAATCACAATAAGATGGCTAAAAGACCGGTAATTTACATAATTGGCTTTATATTAATTTTTGCAGTTTACTCTTGCAGCTTATGGGGTGACATAGATAATCCTGATACAGATGCAATCAAAATTATCCTGGATACGGACATGGAATCGGATGTGGATGATGTTGGAGCTCTTGCTATGCTTCATGCACTGGCAGATGGGGATGAAACTGATATCCTTGGTGTCATGGTATGTGCGAAGAATCCATGGAGCATAATTTGTGCAGATCGCATCAATACCTACTTCAAGCGCAACAATTTGCCCCTTGGACAACTAAAGGGAGCGGGTGTGGATAGAGGTTCCCGTTATGCCAAACAGATAGCTGAAGAATTTCCAGGAAAACTGGAGTCTGCTGCTGCTGCCCCTGATGCCGTCAACCAATACCGGAATATCCTTTCTAAGCAGCCCGATAACAGCGTTATTATATTAAGCATAGGATACCTCACTAACCTTCGCGATCTTCTCGCTAGTGAAGCGGACAGATACAGCAAACTGGACGGACAGGAGCTGGTAAATAAGAAAGTCCGTCTCTGGGTTTGTATGGGAGGCACCTTTCCTTCAGGACGTGAAGCAAATATTCGCTGGGATACAGAGGCTTCTATTGAAGCGATCAGTAATTGGCCAACCGATATCATTTTCAGTGGATGGGAAACAGGTCTCATGGATACCGGAGCTCAGATCCTCGATTTGCCGGAGTCGAATCCTGTCAGAAGAGCCTATGAACTGTTTGGGCGTATTCCTCATAAGAACTGGGACCAGGTGGCTGGATTATTTGCAGTACGCGGACTGGATAATGGACCTGCTGCAGATTACTGGGAGTTGTCAGAGCCCGGAAGGATAGTTATCGACAGCAGTGACGGCAGTAATACCTGGGAAGAGGATCCTTCCGGTACACACCGGCACCTTATTCAAGTCGGTTCAGACGAGGATATAGCCCGGGAAATTGATTCCCTTATGATGCATGTTCCCGAATAAATCAATAAAACCAATTAAAGACTCTATAAATTTATATTCTGCCGGATCTTTTGCAGCTTACCGGATCCTTTGCAGCTTACCGGATCCTTTCAACTTCGACCCATAAAGGAAAAATGCTTTTCCCTCCTGTCGAATAGTGTGGAATGAGATCACCCTCCATTTCTTTAAGATAAAGGTCTTTCATCTCAATAACATCGGCGGGTATAATTTCATTTTCCTGTTGAATAATGAACGAATTTGTGTCCAGATACCTCTTTGGCCCCCTGCATCGTTTCTGTTTAGGTAAACCGGGTTTTCCCTTTCGCTTCCTATAATAATGCGTGGGGGATTAATCAAATGATCTGATTCTGAAAGCTCAAAAAGCAACCTGTCCAGTTCAGTTTTCATTTCACTTGCTAAAGTTTTATTTGCCGGTAAAATATTATTTTGTTCATATTGATCATTCTGAATATTGAAGAGTTCAAATTCGTCAATGCGTGCATTATAATCAGTATTACCAATCAACCGGTAATAACCCTTCTGGAGAGCAATATTATTATATAACTCCGGATACCTTCTGGTCCAGTAAAAAAACAACGGCCTCTCGTTAAAATATTCAACTTCCTCCCCTTTCAGCAGAGGTAAAAAACTTTTTCCATCAATAACCCTGTCCCCTGGCAGTCGGGCATTACAAAGCTGAGCAAGGGTGGGAAGCAGGTCGATATGAGCAACAGAAGCTTCAACAGTCTGTATATCGCTATTTAATGATGGAAACCGCCAGTAAAAAGGAACACGCACCCCGCCCCGGAAAACACTACCTTTCAATCCCCGCATTCCGGCGTTATACCTGCGCTGCTGGGGACCATTATCGGTCATGAAAATAACTAAGGTATTATCTGCTATATTAAGTTCGTCGAGTTTTTTCAACAATTTGCCTACGTTGTCGTCGATATTGGAAATCATGGCATACACCTTTCTGGCATCTTCTTTGTTTTTATCGGTCATTTCGTGGAACGGCCTGTTGTCATCATCAAAACCCGATGCCGGATCAATGTCCTTGTACATATTATAATATTCATCGGGTACCTGGAGAGGTGTATGGAGCGCATTGAAAGAAAGATAGCATAAAATAGGTGATTGGTGGTTCTTCTCTATAAATTTAATGGCTTCTTCTGCAAAAATATCTGAGCAATAACCGTTGTAAGATTTTTGCTCCCCATTGTACCAGAGCACAGGATCAAAGTAACTGCTGTCCCTCTGGAAAAAAGTGGTAAAATCACCAGGCTGGCCCATACCTCCGGAAAGGTGTATCAATGACTCATCAAAACCCTGATCACCAGGCCGAAAAGGATAATTGTCTCCCAGATGCCATTTACCAAACATTCCGGTTTGATAACCAGCATCCTTTAATATTTCGGCAATGGTAATCTCTTCTGCAGCCATTATTGCACCACCATTATAAGTATCACGCACCCCGGTACGCAAAGAATATTAACCACAAAAATTTCAGATTATGAGAAAGAAATCGGGTTTAACTATTGTAGAGCAGGCTATCGTTCTTGTTCCTGAGTTTGAGAAAGTTGCTGGTAAATTGGAACAACAGGTTACTTTACGCGGCCAGATTAACAGCATCCTGCAAAATTACATCAGGCGAATAGCCCTGTTTGTTGCTCATTGCAGCTTTAAACATAAATTTTACGGACGCAGGTACTATTTCCGGCTGCCGGGGAATATATGTCCACAAGCGAGCCAAAGCAATGAAATCATCCCGCTTCTTTTAAAAAATACCCCTAAAAAAAAGTCAGAAAGAACAAAAGCCTGCAATGCTTCAAAGAACTCCTTCCCTTTAAATTTTACAAAACCTCAAAAAACCCCGGTAAGTACACAGCGCATAACCGGCCGGTGTAGTTCGACACCGACTCATAGCCGGGCCTTGCAGGCCACTCAGGGTCATTTTTATTAGCCGCTGGCCTTTTATTCAATTGAGATAAGATACTCTTCAGGTGTCATTACGGGTATGCGTGATTCCCTAAAATCACTTAAATCCCTTGTGATTATCATATCTAGTCCATTCTCAATAGCAGAATAATATTGAAGCCCATCTTCAAAATCTTTAAAGCTTTGATCATTTAGAGCTAAATCAATTACTTTGTGATCTAAAGATAAAACCTTGACCAGTACACGAAATCTACGCAAAATTTCTCTTGCCTTATCTGCTGTTTTTAACCTGGTCAATAAATAATTTGTGTTGGCAAACGTTAAAGTATTAATTGATATCGTTATCTTTTTCTTATCTGCCAAGGAGAAAAGCTTCGCCGCTGAATCATAAAATGGTTCCCTCTTTGCCAATAAATCAAGAACAACATTTGTATCTACCAATAGATTACTCATTTGTACTTTTTAATTAAGTAATCAGTATAACTCTCCTTATAATCAAAATCTTTTTCAAGATTTATCACTCCGCTTAAACTCTCAACAAGAGGCGTAATATCAATGTCCCGTTTTTTATTTTCTGTCAATGAAGATAAATAAGATTCAATCAATTTAGATAAGCTAATCTTACGCGATTTTGAATATTCTTTAGCTTTTTCGATAACTCTCCTATCGACGTTTAATGTCAGTTTTGTATTCATAATCTATTTCTGTTTTACGTGTAAATATAATATTTATTCACGTAATAATCAAGTGAAGAATATATGTCTAATATATTAGGGGTAAAAGTGAGGCGTTAATTTATATATTAACCCTGCAAGTTCTTTATATATATCTTTCTTTAAGGCATATTACAATTTACAAGTTATTACACATGTCATTCATAATACAACTAATGACTTTTAAAAGCAGGATTATTCCCCATCAGAGCAAGAAATTTATCGGTTTTCTTGATATGGGGAATAATCTATATTGTTTAATGATCAGAGCAATAACGGAATTACTTTACAAATGTAACTCCATATTTTCCACAAATCCGGGTTACCTTTTCAAAATCAGGAGGGCCGGGTGGCAAATCAGCTAATTCTTTAAACATCATCTCAATTCCAGCAGGAAAGGCACTTACTATCATTTTTGCTTTTTCTTTGCCTATTACTTTCCAGGAGTGAAGTATATTCTTTGGAGCATAAGCTATGTCGCCTTCCTCCAGGACAGTAGTTTTCCCATCTACCATTATTTCAATTTGTCCTTTGATGACCCTGAATATTTCATCCTCTTTGGTATGGATGTGTGGCGGTATGCCAACTCCGGGTTCTACGTTTTCAACCCATTCCACAAATTGGTTATTGGTTTCACTTCCAATCAATTTGTGTGATTGTATGGCACCAATAACATTTAAAACATCGCCCTCGTTGTCTTTTATAACTTTAGGGTTAAGTTTGGTTGTAGAATCTATTTTTTCAAAAAGCCGCTTAGGGCTCGCTATTGTGGGTATCAAAGCCAATCCAAGCCCTAATCCCGAAGTTTCGATAAATTTTTTTCTGTCCATTTCAAATTATTTTTTAGTTTGGACAAAGATAAAATGACAGGTTGCTTTTAAAGTTGTGATAAAATCGGTAAAACCTTAGAGTTTCAGAAAAATCAACTTTTTCTTATCTGAGAAGGACTTAAATGGGTGTACTTTTTTAGAAAATAGCTGAAATAATCAGGAGAAGAAAAACCAAGTTGATAGGCTATTTCTTTGATGGGCTTATCTGTAAATTTTAGTTCATGACGGGCAGTCATGATAAGTTTTTCGTTAATGAGGTTTTTGGCGTTTGTACCCAAAACTTCTTTCACACACTCGTTCAGGTATTTGTCTGA
The DNA here is from genome assembly GCA_964520585.1 of uncultured Bacteroidales bacterium. Classification (GTDB taxonomy): domain Bacteria; phylum Bacteroidota; class Bacteroidia; order Bacteroidales; family PUMT01; genus PXAP01. The sequence continues at coordinate 2,563 of CAZFOO010000052.1, read as the reverse complement.
AACGTTCAGTAGCCGGGCATAAGCGGAAACCTCGTGATGCTCTGAAAACTGTTTGTCAATCTTTTTTTTGAATTTATAAACCAAAGCGGATTTTTGACTAGTGTCCGAAATAAAAGTTTTGATATTGCATTTCCCATCACAGTAAACAAAAAGGGTGTTTAACAGCGACAAAATTGCCCCTTCTTTATTTTGTAGGTTGGTGCTGATAAGTTCATCGAGCATTTCTATAATAGCTTGCACTCGCTTTTCAATGCCGGGGGAAAGATTGATCTTGGGAATTTCATCGATAGACTTAAAAAAAGGGACTTTGGTAATATGAAGGTTTTTGAAAGCAGGATATTCCAAAACACTTTTGGGTAAGTAAACGATGTATCCCGAGGATGCTGAAGTTCCATTTTTATGAATTTTCCAATCAAAGTCGGGGGTAAAGAAGAAAACCGAATTCGATACTTTTTTGTATATCGATTTGTTGATTTCGATATAATTAATTCCGTTTTGAATCCAACACAGTGTATAATAATCTTCTTCACTCCGGTTTGAAGTTACCTTGCACAGTATCCGGGAAATTTTTATGTTTTGTGGTATCATTTTTTATAGTATTGCAAACAGTTGTGTATATGAAACATTGAGGATTGCGGGCATTCTTCCCATTTGCCGGTAAAATGCTGATGCGGGGCAGAAACAAAGAGATAACCGCTAAATTATCAATGTTTTATAACGATTTGTGTGCCTTGCATGAGTAGAGTACACTATCTTATGATTGATTCAAATTCCAAATATGCAAATTTTTTTCAGCAATTCGGCAACAACTTTTTTTCCGAACCTCTATCCCCATTGATAAACTCATGGGCATAAGATTCCCTTCTGCCTCTCGGCAGTCAGTTGATTACTATACTTGGTTTTCATGTGGACCTCCTTTCTTTTGTTAAAATTTGTTAGCCCCAAGTGTTCATGAGCAGGGTTTCTTGCAGATAATTTAATATCTGAATTGACACTTGCGTTTTATCAACTCATCAAATAAAAGATCATTATCAAAGTCTGAGGTTAGCATCAGAGCAATGGCCATTTCTTTGAAAGATTTAAACGTATCATGTCCATCCATCAAACTTATGATCGACTTCGCTTTAAAAGCTATCTGGTTAATCATATGTGCAATTTGCAAGCACTGGTAGTAATTCTGCGAAGCATTAAAGGATGTTCGGGAATAATTATGCCTTAAATTAAATTAAATCCGCCTTCGCGGATAGTTTTTTTAAAAGTACCCGATTGGAATATATATCGCCTGTCTAATTAAAAGTTTTTTCATCTCCATTAAGATTTAAATTGTTCAATTATAATTACATTATTATTGGTTCTTTTTAATTAAGCATAACGGGTCTGGGATTGGTGCAGTAAAGCCCGATTATTCCCGGACCCGATGGCTCGCAATAGGGAGCGGGAGTGCGAAGCATGGAGCTACCGTCAAGCGAAGCGTATTGTGAGCCATCGTTCCCACGGTATGTTTTTTTTCGGGAAATTGAGGTACCTGATTCTAATTGCCGAAATAAATGTACTTAAAATCTCAGGAGATGCAACCAAAACTATACCCGAATGCAACATACCGTGTGTAGGGCGTTTTATTCATAATGTTTGTAGTATAGATCTCCTAAAGTATCATGAAATCCCTATCCAGTTCCTTTTATATATCTTATAAGCCTTTTTGAAATTTACTGTTCGAAGATTTGCTTTGTCACCTTGATTTTAAAAAACCCTTCAAATATATTTTAACCAGCCAATTAAATTCAATAAACAGGTGCAATAACCTTGAGTTGTCCCTTATCTATTTTCACTGCAATTAAAGCCAATAAGTCAACATTTTCGCCTTTTTGAATTGGAGGATTCCATTCTGCTAGCTGTGTACGAAGGATATTTAATATCTGACAACCGATATTGACAAATTCTTCCGTGCATTTTAATATCTGAAAATCTCCTGCCCTCCCTTTACAATTAACAACACATTGAAAACCTATAGTGTCACTATATGACAATTCTTGAGCATTAAAACGGACCTCTTTTTCTAAAATATTTTCAATTAACTCTAGAGGAATTTTAGGTTTTGGCATATGTTCAACTATATAAAAAAATTCTAATTCGTACTCCTCAGGCCAATCTTCATACCATGAACAGACTATTGAAGAATCAAGGATTGGCCTAAATATTTTGGGGTTTTCAATATTCGTGCTGTGTTCCAGAAGAATAGATTTGGGGTTAGAAAAAGCAAGTAAAATTGTTAATGATAATGATAAAGCTAACAGAAGCTTTCCACTTAATTTGAGGGTTTTCTTTTTCGATTTCATTTTGCATAGTTTTTGTTATAAGAAAAAATTGAGGCAGCCTGATACGATAAGATTCGATTTTATTCGATAATGATATTAACGGTTGGCAAGTAAACCCAGTGCAGGCATGCTTGCGATTTTTTTCGGTTTTAAGTTAAAGCTAATGTAAGAAATATTTTCGGATAATCGATGAACAAGGCATTGGGTTTACTTGCTGTTAGGGCCTGGCGGATTCTCAGCAATCAATC
>CAZFOO010000051.1:0-27263 GCA_964520585.1 uncultured Bacteroidales bacterium | reverse complement strand
TATTCTGTAATATATTCTGATCAGTTGATGGTTTTCAAAAAACATTTCTTTCTGAAAAAATCCTGTAGTATAGAAATGGCTAATTATTTCTGCCGGCTGACCAAATTCCTACAATGCTTCGCGTCGAAGGCAGTCATCAGGCCCATCAGCAAAGTGCATACATCCTCACGTAAATTTGGTCATTGGCATATCAAACCGGTATTCATCACTTAATAATACTTCTTTGTTATAATTAATTAAAATACCGTAAACCCTTATTATAAAATGGCCATTTTCGATTGTTTTATCCATCTCTTTTTATCTTAAAAAACACCACTTTTAGTTTGCCTTAAAAACCCGCATCCCTTGTTGTGTTTAATTCCGCGGAGGATTTTTACCCAATTTATTTGTGGTGGTAATGTTCTTATTAAGGTGCCCTTTTGTGCCATAATTTCTATTCTGTACCGGTCTGCTTTCTGATAAAATCGAAAATTTTACTGTAATCTGCCGGATGAAACCATTTTATTTCATTATCCCTCGCAAGCCAGGTAAGTTGTCTTTTTGCGTAACGGCGACTGTTGCGTTTTATTAATTCAATGGCTTTATCAAGACTGACTTTTCCGTCCATATATTCGAATAACTCCCTGTAGCCAACGGTGTTTAACGCATTAAGGTGCCTGAAAGGGAAAAGGCGCTGAGCCTCCTCAAGCAAGTCCCCGGCGATCATTTCATCTACTCTGGCATTTATTTTGTCATACAATTCCTGTCTTTCAAGATTCAGCCCGATTTTAACTATTCCGAAACTCCTCTTTTTTAAATCCCCGGTAAGGAAAGAAGAATATGGTCTGCCAGTCATGGTGCTTATTTCAATGGCTTTTAGCATCCGGTTAGGGTTATTCAGATCCACTACCTGGTAATGATCCGGATCAAGTTCTTTTAGCTTTTGCCTCAGCCAGCCTATTCCTTCGGACCGGTACCTGGCTGCAAGATCCTTTCTTAATATGGGGTCAACAGCAGGTAGATCGTCAATTCCATGGCATACGGCATCGATATACAAACCGGATCCTCCTGCCATGAAAACCAGCTTATTTTTTTTAAAAAGGTTATCCAGTAGTTCAAGACATTCCATCTCGAACATGCTGGCATTATAATAATCATGAATGGATAGGTTGCCAATGAAATAATGCTTTACTCTTTTCAGCTGACCGGGAGACGGGACAGCAGTACCGGTTTTCATTTCGGTGTACATCTGACGGGAATCTGCTGAGATCACCGGTGCTTCATATGCATTAGCAAGATTCGTGCAAACTTCTGTTTTGCCGACACCGGTAGGCCCTGTAATTATAACTAGAAAATGTTTCATGCTGTCCGGCTTCATTTGCTACTGGCTTCAGGATGCACTCCGGAAATGATATACTGAAGTTGTGTCCTGTGTTGGTATATGCATTACAGTCTGCTTTCTGTACTGCCCGGATCTTCTATAATAATTTGTTCCGGAGGGGTGCCTTTTCCTGAAATGCACCGGGGATAGGTAATATTTTCTTCAGAGTGGGTTATAGAGACAAGCTCGATGAAAAATGCCCTTTCAGAAAAGAAGTCAAAAACATATAAAAGGCGCTGTTTCTCCTCGGTTATTAATTCACGCAGCTGCGTCCTGTCCATAATTATAACAGGAGTAAATGTATCCTCCGTCATGTCGAACAAGTTTATTTCAAGGCCTTTTTCCCAGTTATTGTTTGCGAGAAAAAAGGATGCAAGCTGGTTTTTATCATATCCCAGTTCCTGCTGTATCGAAGTATGAAAGTCAAAAAATGTCTGATCCTCCTTTACCTCAAAATACCTGTAGAATGGTTTTTCTCCGGCGCCAACAAGTCTGAATCCAAATACCATATATGTTATATGTTTAATAAAAACTCTATTGTGTCAACATTATCGGCATAGTCCCGCAGGTCCGGTTCCTGAGCGTTTCCAAAGGGAGTAAGTTTTGCTGATAATCCGGGTTTCCCGACAACGCACTGCAGTAATTGCGCGTCCCTGTTAATTACATCCAGTGCATCATCTGAGCCGGTTACTCTTTCATAGTTAATGACAGATATTGGCGATGCCGGTGAACTATTTTCTCTCAAAAGGAAAAAACCGGTATCGATATGCGGTATCTGGTCGATCAGGTGAATAGCCCGTTGATACTCATAATTATTTGCCCAATTATTGTGATCTGCCAGAAATCTGTAATATGAAAAAGCCTCTGTTAAGCGCTTAAAGTCATAATCGTGCGGCACAATTAATTTAGAAACGCTTCGGCATCCCAGTCCGAAATATCTGAAAACATCATCAGATAAGCTTTTTAGTTCACCGTCTGTTTCAGAACCGTCCAGTATAGCCGCTGAATTCCGGTTTTTCCTGATAATATTCGGGTATTTCCCGAAATAATATTCGAAATACCTTGAAGTATTATTACTACCCGTGGCTATGACTGCATTAAAATCATTTAATCTGCTTTTTTTAAATGTTATTTTACTCTCAAACCGGCTATCCAGAAAGCAGATTATTTCTGCAAATATCTGAGGAAGATTTTCATCTTTGACCGAGAGTCTGGCTAACAGATTATGACCAGATATAAGTACACAAAGCATATCATGAAACCCTGCCAGAGGTATGTTTCCGGCCATTACCACTGCAACGGTTTTCTCTTCCTGTGGCCTGTCCGGTATCCTGTAACAGCTAAGCCAGGAAACAATATTTTCTGTTTTTAGTGACCTGGCCGTACTGCCCAGGGCCATACGAAGATTATCTTCTGTAAACCAGGGATTACTGATGTGTTCGTTCTGTATCAGCGATTCCAGTTGCCGGAAGAATTTTTCGTTTAATTCCTCCAGCCACTGCATCACGGGACTGTTATTTTTTCCCGGCTTACTGAATTGTTCCAGAAACAGTCCAAGTTTTTCAAATGTATTTATTCTATCCTTCAGTGTCATATTCAAATCAGTACCTGGTAAGTAAGTTTATATCTGGATTAATAATTATTCAGGATATCATCCCAGGGGAGGAACTCTAAAACGTTTGATCCTATTGCAAGTCCGAATATAACCGATACTAAAAGTGTCAGTACAAACAAACCCGATAATATTGTTCCGATCAGTGAGCAGATATAACCGGCATTAAGGTTTTTATAAGAAGAGAGCGAATAACGATCCGGGTCTTCTTTGTAAATCTTTTTGGATTTAATGCCCAGGATAAGACCGATTATTCCCAGAATAAGTCCTATAAACCCCCAGCACCAGCAAAAAATTATGGACATAATTCCCATTACAAGAACAGCTGTTGAGTTTGGTAATGATTCTTTTACCAGGGCTTCATTATTGCTCTGGGTTTCTCCTGCAGGTTGGATTGTTTCACTCATGATTAATAATGTTAGTGGGTTAATATTTTATAAATATAATGCAAAGAAATTATAAGGGCATTTACTATGAATAAAAATTTCAGTAAAAGTGCCCCCTTTTGTAATTTGAAAATTAAATGCAACAATAATATAAACACCAGTAATATACTTGGAAGCAGGGCAGGGTAGAGAACCAGGGATTCATATATATTACCTTTGAGCAATTCAATGAATGATCTTTGCATACCGCATCCAGGGCATTCTATGCCAAAAAGGGCATAATAAAAGCAGGGTTGCGCAACAGATTCCAGCCAGCTAGCAAATTTTTCGAGCAATGGATTGTTTTTTATAGGTTTAGTATAGATTCCGGTTACCTTGATTTTTACATAGCGGAAAATTATGCAATTATCTACTAAAAAAAAATCTGCAAGGCATTTTTTGCAGATTTTATCAAAATATAATGCAATTTATTTTCCTGTTAATACGAAGGTTTTAAATCGGCTAATTCTTCACTTTCCGGGTTCTGTTGTAGCACAAAATTAATCGGGAAGGTGAATGCAACATCAACTGCCCGGCCTCTTTGCTTACCCGGTGTCCATGGCGGAGAAGACATTATAACCCGCAGTGCCTCTTTGTCCAGAGAGGAATCAACACCCCGGACAATATTTGCATCATTCACAGTACCATCTGCCTTAACAATGAACTGGACAAAGACTCTGCCTTCAATGCCGTTTTCTGCTGCAATCTGAGGATAACGCAGATTTTCAGCAATATACCTCCTGAATCTGTCCTGACCTCCTCCCCGAAAACCGGGCATTTCTTCAACTATGAAAAATACTTCGTTGCTGCCGGAACCCGGACTTTCGGGATCAGGATCTGATTTCAGGTCTGTTGAAGATGGTGGAAGATGCTGCGGAGCTTCATTATCTGCAGTGGCGAGAGATTTGTCATTTATTGCATCTACGGCATTAGCATCCGGTGCCGGATCAGGAGATAGATTTTCTGAAGCGGAGTTTTCTTCATTTATGGAATCCTGAACAGGGATAATTGACCGGACTTGAGGATTTATGACGGTTACCGGATCATCACTTAGCGGCAGTATTTCTTCCTCGGCCCTTGTACACATAAATACCAGCATAGTGATAGCCGGAAGCAGGATAAAAAACCGCAAACCTTTCCATGCTGGTGGTTTAATTGTTGTCATCATTTTGATCCTGCTCACAGTCAGCGACTTACTGAAGTTATTGGCAGGTGCGAAAAAGTCTTTTCCGAATTGCAGATCTAAAAGAAGTGACTGGTAAAACGGAATGCTTGTTCCTTTTTCAATTACTTCCTTATCTGCAATATATTCATGGATTTCCAGCAATGACTTTCTGTATAGCCATGAAACCGGATTGAACCACTGTATTATAGTCAATACTTCAAGTAGCAACAGGTCCAAAGTATGATACTGGTTGATATGAGCCTGTTCATGTTCAATTATTTTCTGTTTTTCCTCTTCCGTGTATTGGTCTTCATTAATGAATATATAATTGAGAAAGGAAAAAGGAGGCTGTCCGGATTCAAGTGATACTATATATGAACCATTTATTTTCCTGGTTTTACTCATTGAAACCAGTCTGAATAAATATACAAGACGAATAATAAGCCTGATTACAAGTAAAACCGCAATACAGATATAAATGGTCATAAGAATATTGCTGAGATTCCACCAGCTCTCAGTGTTGTATTGCGAATGAGTACCTGGTGTTCCGGTAACCGTAACTTCAGGTATTAAGTTATAATAGCTCATAGATGGTACCGGCGGGCTTAAGCTAATATGTGGAAGAAAAAATGAGAATATTATTGCTGTTAGCAGAAATAACCTGTTGGCATGGAAAAAAGCAACATTGCGGAGAAAAAGTGCATATGCCAGATAAAACAGGCTCAGGCTGATTGCTGGTTCTATTATCCAGGAGAACATAATCCCTATTTTTTGTTATGCTTTTGTTTTGAAATTTCCTCTCCGATCAATTTTTGCATTTCTTCCATTTCAGCTATACTCAGGTTTTCTTCCCTCGCGAAAAATGACACCATTTGTTTATAAGAGTTGCTGAAATAATTATTTACAAAATTTCGCATGTACTTTTTCGTATATTCGGGTTTGTCTATAAGCGGAAAGTACTCATGTGTCTTTCCATATGCCTTATATCCGACAAAACCCTTTTTTTCCAGAATCCTGACAATTGTGGAAACAGTATTATAAGCAGGTTTCGGGTCGGGTAAAATTTCCAGGATATCTTTCACAAAAGCTTTTTCCAGTTTCCATAAAACTTGCATTATCTGTTCTTCTGCCCTGGTAAGTTGTTTCATTTTAATTATAGTTTAAGTTAAATCATTATTTTATATTTTACAAATGATCATTTAGATTTTTTATCTGAAATTACACACATACAGATGTGAAAATTTGACTTCGTCGATTATAAATGCTGTGTTTAGTGATCTTAAAGATATTAGTTAGATGTGTAATCTTTGTTAAAGCGAAGTGATTCATTCTGTTGGTCAAAATTTTGTTAATTATTTAAACAAGGTTATGACTTTTTACCAGGGTAAATATACAACTATTTGATTAGTTTGTCAAGTGACAAGCTGTTTTAGTTATTTGGTAAGAAAGTAAAAATCCTTGTGTCGCATATAGTCAGTTTTAATGTTTTCGGTTATGATTCTTTGATTAATACCATAAACTCTGAACCGGATACCCCAAATGGAAAATCAAACTGTCAAAAATGTATGAATATTAAACAAATAAACTAATTTTGCTACATATATTATTATGTTTTATTTATTAACACCATGGAAATTATAAGGTTAAGTTTATTATTCTGGGAGAATATGCGTATTTCTATTCAATCCATTCTTGCCAGCAAACTGCGTACTGTTCTTACAATATTCATAATTGCATTTGGTATTATGGCTCTTGTCGGGATACTAACTGCTATCGATGCTGTAAAAAGTTCGATAAGCAGTTCTTTCATGAGTATGGGGGCCAATACTTTTTTGATTGAAGGCAGAAATATTACCACGGTTTCAGGGGAGAGGCAACCCATAAGAAATTATGCTCATATAGATTACAGGGAAGCCAACGCATTCAAGGATATGTTTGAGTTTCCTGCCCGTATTTCAATATACACGAATGCATCGGGCAGTGCTGCCGTAAGCTATGGATCCAAAAAGAGTAATCCGAATGTATCGGTCACCGGTGCCGATGAAGAATACCTGTTTACTGCAGGATATGAAATTGAGAGAGGCAGGAATTTTACATTAAATGACCTCCAAATGAACCGGCACCTGGTAATAGTTGGCAAGGAGGTTGTCCGCAATATATTCGATACTGGTGAGGACCCGCTTGACAAGATTATTACTGTAGGAAGCGGTAAGTACAGAATAATTGGAGTATTAAAGGAAAAGGGGACCAGCTTTGGCGGTGGAGGTGACAATGTCTGTATCCTTCCCCTAACCAATGTGAGACAATATTTTTCACGTCCAAGAATGAATTTCAGGATAAACGTCATGCCTGGCAGTCCCCATTACCTTGAATTTGCCGTTAGTGAGGCCGAAGGAATTTTCAGGCAGATTAGGGGATTACGGCCGGGGGATGAATCGGACTTCCGGATAACTAAAAGTGATAATCTGGCAAACATGGTAATAGAGAATTTGCGGTACGTTACAATAGCAGCTACTCTTATTGGAATTATCACCCTTTTCGGTGCAGCAGTCGGATTGATGAATATCATGCTGGTATCTGTGACTGAGCGTACCCGGGAGATAGGCATAAGAAAAGCCATGGGAGCGAAGAGTTCCTATATCAAACACCAGTTTTTATTTGAAGCAATAATAATAGGTCAGCTGGGGGGCGTAGTAGGGATTTTTCTTGGAATATTAATAGGTAACCTCGTTTCTCTCCTTACCGGGTCACCTTTTGTTGTGCCGTGGCTCTGGATTTTTTCCGGAGTAATTCTTTGCTTTATTGTGGGGTTGTCTTCGGGTTATTTTCCGGCTGTCAAGGCCTCGCGACTCGATCCGATTGTTGCTTTGAGATATGAATAATATAAAACCAATATAACTATGGAAATTCTGCGAATTGAAAAAGAGAAGAAAACTCCTTTTATTGAACTGGACCCAGGTCACGGTGTGCTGACGATCGAAGGAAGATCAATTCCTGAAAATCCGGAAGCATTTTATAATGTTGTTTATTTATCAATGCTGGAATATTATAAATCACCACAAAAGTTAACTACTTTCCATTTCCAGTTTGAATATATAAATTCGGGTTCATCTAAATTTATCCTGAGTTTTTTTCATCTTATTAAGAAACAGTATGATGCCGGTCATGATTGCATTGTGAACTGGTACTATGAAGAAGATGACGAAAATATTCTTGATCTTGGTCAACATTATAAAAATACCTTTAAGCTGCCATTTAAATTTATCGAAATATATGTTTGATAATTTAAAAGGATGGTTTGAATCGCTTATTAAAATAAAAAAGGCTGCCTGCAGGCAGCCTTTTTTATTCACTGTTTATCGATCAGTAACTTATTTTACTGAATCAATATAAAGAGCAAGGTCAACTAATTTGCTTGCATATCCAAATTCATTGTCATACCAGGCTACTACCTTAACGAAATTATCATTCAGGGGTATCCCTGCAGCTGCATCAAATATTGATGTCCTGCTGTCACCGTTGAAATCACTTGAAACGACAGCATCTTCAGTATATCCAAGAATACCTTTGAGTTCACCTTCAGAGGCTTTTTTCATGGCTTCCTTGATCTTGTCATAAGGTGCGGGCTTTTCAAGGCGGCAGGTAAGGTCAACTACCGATACATTTGGTGTCGGAACCCGGAATGCCATTCCGGTTAATTTGCCTTTAAGAGCGGGAATAACCTTGGTTACCGCTTTGGCAGCACCTGTGGATGAGGGTATTACATTCTGTGATGCTCCTCGTCCGCCTCTCCAGTCTTTGGCAGAAACACCATCTACTGTTTGTTGTGTGGCAGTAACTGCATGAACAGTGGTCATAAGCCCTTCAACAATGCCAAAATTATCATTAAGCACCTTGGCTACAGGAGCAAGACAGTTAGTTGTGCAGGAGGCCATGGAGACGATGTCAAGATCATTTGTGTATTTAGTATGGTTTACTCCGGGCACGAACATCGGAGTATCGTCTTTCGAAGGTGCCGACAGAACAACTTTTTTTGCACCTGCCTGAATATGTTTCTGAGCTGTTTCCTTGGTAAGGAAAATACCAGTACACTCAAGAACATACTCCGCACCTATTTCATCCCACTTGAGTTCAGCAGGGTCCTTTACGGAAGTAATCCTGATCTCATTACCATTAACCACCAGATTATCTCCTTTAACCTCAACTGATCCGTTAAACCTGCCATGAGTTGAATCATATTTAAGCATGTATGCCATGTAATCGGCACCGATCAAATCATTAACGCCAACTACTTCAACATTATCCCTGCTAACAGCCGAACGAAATGCCAGCCGGCCTATTCTACCAAATCCATTGATTCCAATTTTAATTTTTCCCATAATTTAATATTTAATTAGATGAAACACTTATCAGACAGACTTTTTCTAAATTAGCATCACCCATAACGGACCATGGATTAAGAACTAACTATTAATTCTGCTGATATAAATTTTTAAATTGATATATAAATAAATTTTAAAGCCTGAATGAATTGAAGACAAAAGTAATCAAAAACGATCAATACTCAAAAAAAACTTGTCACGGTTATTAATACTGATTTCTTTCACAGGGATTATATTAACAAATCCTTAATTCCATACAACGGCATTTTAATTAATAAAGTTTATTTACAGAAATTAATGAAGTTTCTTTACCGGGGAATTATGAAAGTTTTTAGTTAACCATTAAACCCTTGTTTTTATGGCTTCTTAAGGTTTTGGCGGGGCTTTGCCCGAAAGGAATGTGTGATTAAAAAATCGTAATGCGAATTTTCTTCAGACCGGGTGGATACAGAGCTTTTAAATCATAATAAAATGCGGGATAAATTTCAAACTAATTCACCATTGAAATTGAATTAATTCAATTTAATTTCACCAAAAGGGAATTCATCTAATAAGAATAACCTTCCAATGAAAACTCCGACGTAATTAATTGATTAATTTCCGCTGATCATCAGAAATGAAAGTAATTAACTGTTATGGTCGGTCTGTTCTGTTTCATGATGAGAGTATGCCGGGCATTTCTGAACAGAACAAGAGCTTAGAACAGCCATAAAGAAAATAATAGCTATGACTACGGTAAATGCTTTCTTCATTTTTGATAAAATTTTATGTATGTAATTCTGATTTTACGAGGCTAAATATAATAAGTTTTTTTTATTTTATAACAATTTGATAGTAATGGCCTTAAGTAAATTGATTTTTCCGGGAATACTAATAAAAAGGAGCAGTTGGTTTTAATTAATCCGTAAATTGTCAATGAAAAAAATGACCGGGATGTTTTTTTTCGTATTTTTCCGGCACTGAAAATTATTAATAAACACTTTTAAAGCTCATTTTCTCTTAAAATAAATTCATCAGCTTAATGTACATGCTGAATTTTTAATTATTTACTAACCAATAATCTATACGAATGAATCGATTTTTTGTTCTTATTTTTTCTGTTTTTTTTATTTTTAATTTAAGTATCACCGCACAGACCAGTCGCGTTGTTGGTTTGCGAAACAATACCCCTTCTGTTTATGCTCTGACCAATGCAAAAATTGTGGTAAGCCCGGGTCGGGTAATTGATAAAGGTATCCTTTTGGTGCGCGATGATATTATTGAATTTGCCGGTACGGATATTAAAATTCCTGAGGATGCATGGCTTATAGATATGGAAGGTAAAACCTTATATCCGGGTTTTATTGACATGCATGTGGAATCTGAAATCCCTGAACCTTTTAAAATGGAAGGGGCCGTGCACTGGAACCCCCAGATACGGTCATGGTATAACGCAGTGAGTAATTTTGATCCTGAAAGGGAAGAGATGGATAACCTGCGTTCACAGGGCTTTGTAATTGCCCAGCTGATTCCCCCGGCAGGGATCTTTAAAGGCAGCACAGCCCTTGTCAGTCTGGGTAAAGGAGATAAGAATATGCTTGTGGTAAGATCAGGCGTTGCACAGGCAATGGGTTTTACCAGGAGCAATGAGCTTGGCGGATCATATCCTACATCACTTATGGGATCAATATCTTTGATACGGCAGACATTTTATGATGCGGATTGGTACCAGGAGGCACATTCAGTCTTTATGGATGACCCGGAGGGTATCGAAAGGCCTGAATTTAATCTGGCTCTGGAATCATTGCTGGATGAAGTAAACAGTCGGAAACCGGTATTTTTTAATGCCCGGGATGAGATAGATTTTATGCGGGCATATGATATTGCCTCAGAGTTTGATCTGGATCTTTGGGTCATGGGTAGTGGACACGAATATCGAAGGTTGCAGGTTTTTAAAGATGCAGAAGTTCCCCTTGTGCTTCCACTTGCATTTCCCGGTGTTCCAGAAATCGAGAAGCCCGAAGACGCCATGAACATATCACTGGAGGAATTGAGGCACTGGGATTTTGCTCCGGAAAATCCGGGTAGACTTAGTAAGGCAGGCATTAACTTTTCCTTTACTGCATCCGGACCGGATAATAGTTCGTCTTTTCTTAAAAATCTGCGTATTGCTGTGCAAAGGGGATTACAGGAAGACGCAGCCCTGGCAGCTCTAACTGTCACACCGGCAGAATTACTGGGAATAGAAAAGCAATATGGTACACTTGATAACGGAAAAAAAGCTAGTTTTATAGTTGCCGGCGGAAATATTTTCAATCCATCGACAAAAATTGAGGAGGTGTGGGTAGATGGTAATCAGTTTGAAATTGATAAACCAGTCAGTCCGGATGTACGTGGTAAGTGGAAAATAGAATCCGCCATTACCGGTCTGCATATGCTTGAGATCGGGGGTAATTCCGCCAAACTCAAAGGAACGGTAGAAAAAGAGAACAAGAAGATTTCTCTTAAGTCCGTCAAGTACGATGAACACCGGGTAAATATTATTTTCTCAGGCGATTCTATTGGTATGAAAGGCATTATTCGAATGTCTGCTGCTGTTTCTGATGATGAATTATATGGAATAGGAGAGACTCCAGATGGAAATATCCTTAACTGGAAGGCTGAACGGATTGAACATTTTACAGAGGAAAATGAAGAGCAGGAAAGATTTTCATCGATGACTGATGGAAAAGTTCTTTATCCTTCCATGGAATATGGATATGAAAACAGGCCGGTTATGCCCGATCATCTGGTTCTCAGAAATGCCGTAATATGGACTCAGGGACCACAGGGGCGGATTGAGAATTCAGATATGCTGGTTAGCAAAGGCAGGATAGTGGAGATTGGGAATAATATTAGCGCACCACGCAGGGCAGTGGAAATTGATGCTGCCGGCAAACATATTACTCCCGGACTGGTAGACCCGCATCTGCACAGCAGTATTAAGGGGGGAGTAAATGAAGTCGGCAACAACATGACCCCTGAAACAAGGATCAAAGATGTGATCGAACCTGATAATATTTGGGTTTACCGGCTTCTGGCAGGAGGCATGACTACGGCAAACCTCCTGCATGGTTCAGCCAATCCGGTTGGCGGACAGGATGCAGTTATCAAGATGCGCTGGGGTGCATTGCCTGAAGAAATGTTGCTAAAAGAGGCTATGCCCGGTTTAAAGCTTGCCCTGGGGGAAAATGTGGTCCGTAATCCCGGCCAGTATCCTAATACAAGAATGGGAGCCGAACAGATAATCAAAGACGCTTTTCAGGCAGCTAAAGATTATATGGAAGAGTGGGATCATTGGGAGTCGGCACGGACAGGTTTCCCGCCAAGGAAAGACCTTCAAATGGAGGCATTGGTTGATGTATTGAACGGGGAGAGAGTCATACATGCCCATGCATACCGTCACGATGAAATGCAGATGCTTATGAGGCTGGCAGAAGAAATGGGCTTTCATATTGCTTCTTTTGAGCATACGGTGGAGGGTTATAAAATTGCCGATGTACTGCGTGATCATGGAACAGCTGCAATTATATGGACCGACTGGAGCTCTTTCAAGGTTGAGGCAGCCGATGGTATATTATATAATGCAAGAATTCTTACAGAAAATGGGGTGCTTACCTCGTTACATTCTGACAATACACAGTTATCGACCCGGATGAACTGGGAGGCAGGCAAAATGCTTGCCACCGGTATTGATGAAATAACAGCTATGGACCTGATAACGATCAATCCGGCAAAGATTCTTGGAGCTGATAAATATGTAGGCTCCCTGGAACCCGGGAAGCATGCCGATTTTGTTATTTGGAGCGGTCACCCGCTTTCGGGATTCTCCTATGCAGAACAGACCTGGGTTGACGGCAGAAAATATTTTGACCGGGATGAAGACATGGAGAGGCGGGAAGAAGTACGGCAGGAAAGGTCTAACCTGATACAGAAAGCAATTGCCGGTCCACTCTCAATAACAGGTAAAAACGGATCCTCTGATTCTTCAAAGCCCGGTAAATAATATAAATAAATAACAGAATTATACTTTCTTATATGGAACGGAAAACTTTAATAATTTCAACCTTTATCAGCGTACTGATAATTATATTCCCCGGTGAGATACTTACCCAGGTACCCGCACCCTTGCAATCAGGAACAATTGCCCTGACAGGAGGAACTGTTTTTACGGTTTCAGGTGAAACCATAGAAAATGGAATGGTGGTTTTTGAGAATGGAATTATCACAGAAGTAGGTGGTGATGTCCGGATACCCGAAAATGCTAAAATTGTTGATGTTCGTAACAAATATATTTACCCTTCAATGATACACGCACGCAGTTCTGCAGGTTTGTCGGAAATAGGCCGTGTAACTGAAACGGTTGATCTTAATGAACATGGCAATATCAATCCCAATGTAAGGGCTCAGGTTGCGTTCAACGCAGAGAGTGAACATATTCCACTAGCAAGGACTCACGGAATTGCGGTTACCGTGGCCACACCAACCGGCGGAATTATATCGGGTTTATCTGCTGCCATGCTAACGGATGGATGGAACTGGGAAGAAATGACCCTCAAGGCACCTGCTGCACTTATTGTAAACTGGCCGCGAATGTCTGATAATGAAGCAAGAAATACTGCACTTCAGGAGATATCAGATGCCTTTAAAGAAGCAAGAAGAAACAAAAAAGCAAAAGAGGCATCCGGTAAGCAGGGAGTTCCGCATCACAATACTGATGTAAGGTGGGAAGCCATGATACCCGTACTTGAACGGAAAATCCCCGTCCACGTTAATGCCAATGAACTAACCCAGATACAGTCCGCTATTATCTGGGCAGAAAAGGAGGACGTAAAACTGGTTATAGTTGGTGGCAGGGATGCCGGATATGTTATACCCCAGTTAAAAGAAAAAAATATACCTGTTATAGTAACACCGGTTATTGACGGCCCGTCAAGACAATGGGAAGAGTATGACCGGAGTTACAGATTACCCTCTATGCTTTATGAGGCGGGAATTGAATACTGTATTGCGGGTGATTTTGGTGCTGCAAATGCTATCAGACTGGCACATCACTCTTCTTCAGCCGTTGCTTTCGGCCTTCCAAGGGAAGAGGCCATCAAAACCCTTACACTTTACCCGGCAAAAATATTGGGACTTGATGACAGGATGGGATCGATCGTTAAAGGCAAGGATGCTTCACTGATAATAGCAGACGGCGACCTTCTTGAGCTGTCCACTAGAATTGAACAGGTTTATATACAGGGCCGTGAAGTGCATATGGATGACAAGCACCGGCGGTTGTTTGAAAAGTATCAGGAAAGATACCAGCGTACTGAATAGCATGATCACGTTTATAGCATTTTATAAAACATCTGGTTATGATTTTTTTATTGGCAAATTATTTATGAGGAGGTAGCTCTGAATGAACATTTCTAAATATTTATGGTTAATTTTTGAGAAAGTTAAATTATTAATTTAAGTATTCCATAATGGATCTTGACGGAAAAACCATAATAATAACCGGTGCAACTTCAGGGGTAGGAAAGGAAACTGCCATTTCACTTGCAAAACAAAATGCCTTAATTGTTTTACCGGTAAGAAATCTCGTGAAGGGAGAAAAAGTAAAGAAGGAAATTGAGGTTGAGTCTGGAAATACCGGGATTTACATAATGAAATGTGATCTTGCATCTTTTGACTCTATACGTAATTTTGCCGGGGAATTCAAAAAACGTTTCAAACACCTTCATATCCTTATTAATAATGCAGGTACCTGGGAGAATGAACGAAAAGAGTCTGATGACGGGATAGAGCTGACTTTTGCGGTCAACCATCTTGCTCCTTTTCTTCTTACCGGTTTATTGCTTGATGTAATGCATAATTCCTCAACTGCCCGGGTTATTAATGTTTCTTCAGAAGCACACAGGGCAGTGAAGATGGATTTTTC
The DNA here is from genome assembly GCA_964520585.1 of uncultured Bacteroidales bacterium. Classification (GTDB taxonomy): domain Bacteria; phylum Bacteroidota; class Bacteroidia; order Bacteroidales; family PUMT01; genus PXAP01. Next base: position 12,375 of record CAZFOO010000051.1, on the reverse strand, counting down.
TGATCTGGAAGGAAAGAAAAAATTTGGTGGTTTTAAGGCATATGGCCGGTCCAAACTTGCAAATATTTTATTTACCAGACACTTGGCTTCCCTTTTAGATGAAAACGAGATTACAGTTAACAGTTTACATCCTGGTGGAGTAGCCACCAACCTGTATGATAAATTAAATCCTGTTCTCAGTTGGGTAGCTAAAAAACTGATGATAAGTCCCCGCAAAGGTGCCGAAACACCTGTTTACCTGGCATCTTCACCCGAAGTAGAAGGGATAACGGGTAAATACTTTAAAAACAGGAAGATCACCAAACCTTCTCCCGCGGCCCGCGATGACCGGAGTGCTGAAAAGTTGTGGGAACTCAGCAGGGAATACACCGGTATTTAACCAAATCATTTCAGTTGAAAATATAAGAGAATAAAGAAAGTACTATCTCTCTATCGGTGATGATCAAATATATTCAACGATAACTTCTTTAAGGAATTTCTCTTCAAGCTTCCGTGCAATACGTTTTAGTACAGTACGTCTTATCTCGAGTTCAACAGGAAGATTCGGATCCTGGTGGGCGATATTGATTTTTGTTCCGATAATGATCCTGATCTCATCGCTTTCAAGAAGAAGCCTGACTATTTGGTCAGCCGGACCTTTACCCGGAACATAATTCTGGTTATACCCATTTAGTATTTTGGATACCTTGCTCAAGGTAAGAATGCCTTCAGTTACGAGGTCTATACCCTCCATATATGAGATAGGAGGAAGGTCAGGATCATGAAATTCAAAGGTGTCTTTAATATCCAGATTAAGTTCCCGGGCAACTATATCTCCCGTTGTTCCTCCTGAAAGGATCTTCCTGCCCTTAAACTCATTTACAATTGAGGCCAGTTTGCGGTCGTTTTCGTTATCGTAGGGTGGACCGCTGCAAAGGAGCAGTTTTCTTGGCTCACGAAAATAAAGAACGGCGCATGACGTATCATCCTGTGCATTGTAATTGTCGTTTTTGAAAGCTTTGTTGATTATTCTGGTTGCCAGTTTTTGTGCCGATATTTCCGGATCCTGCTCAATGGCGCCCGTAACGAACTCCTTAACATTGTCCCATCCCCATCCAAATGGTAATTTTTCCGAACCCATGCCCGACTGGGTTATTCCATCGGAGCAGAAAATTATCCTGTCTTCCTTTCGGGGCTTGAAGCTGCAGCTTTTTAGTTCTTTTCCTTTGTTCTTTTCTGAGCTGAGAATGAGACAGTTCCACTCAGCTTCCAGCTGCCGTGCACCTCTCATAATGAAGGCACCGGGATTGTCATATTCTAAAATAGTTGTTTTTGAATTAAATTCAATATCAACAGTCGTAAATGTGGAATAACTTATCTTTCTCTGACTGCAGACCGGCAGTGTATTCATTATAATCTCGGCTATCCTGGTCACATCTTTATGCTCTTTCGTAAAGTTCATTGCCATTGATGCAGTGAGAGTGGCAAGGATATTGGCCTTTACACCGTGCCCCATTCCATCGGAAAGGACAGAAACAATACGGTTCTCTTCCTTTATTCTCCGCGATAGAAATACATCTCCACAGATCCTTTCTTTTCCGTGATTTTTTTGCTGGTATCCAACCTCAACATAGAAGTTACTCTCCATCTTCTTCACGTTTTTCGGGCATCTGGTATGACTCTATTATACTGTTGAGCATTGCTTCAGTTTCAGATGCACCCTCACCCAGAAGGAAACCTATTTGCTGTACCAGTCCCAGGTTCTTGTCAATTACATCTGTAACCCTCTTGATCACCTCCTCTTTCCTGACTTCAGGAACATAAAGATCTCTTATAACAGCACCCACGATTTTGTTTTTCCTTATAGTGAATATCGACACATTATATAATATATCATTGAAATGTACATCGCGGTTTACGATATTATCATCCCGGGTAAGTACATATGAAAAAAGATTATGAAAATTATATGGTAAAAGTGTTTTCAGGTCTGCACCCTCCAGTCCGGGAATAACATCTTCAATCATCCTTACTTCCTCATCAAGAATATTAATGAAACTTTTGTTGGCCTGTATAACTTTAAGTTCATTGTCAACAAGCACTACGCTGGAGGGCAGTTTCTCAAGCATGGTGCGGGTTGTTTCAAAAGATTCCCTGGCCAGTTGCTGGTCGCGTCTGGCATTTTTTTCCGACTTTTTCAGTGCAGCCTGGGTTTCTGCCAGCTTTTGATTGGTCTCCCGCAGGGTTTTTATATAATCATGACGATTCTTCAGTGTAAAGGTAAGACACATTTCAGTTTTCGCAAGACCCTGTGCCACTGCAATGGCGAAATCCCTGCATGAAGCATATCCGCATGATGCACAGCCTATTTCACTAACATTATGTTCTTTGCCTATAATCTGAAGTATTTCCTGAATCTTATCCTCGTCAGGTTGGGGTATTCGCTGGTCATCATCTTTAAATGTTCTTGAAAGATCAAGTGATTCATATTCTTTCATTTCCTTTTCCCATGCAGCCATATCGAAATCTGACAGTCTTTTCTTAACATAATCCACTACCAGGGCATGACGGTGATATTTATCCCCGCCTCTTGATGTGCCGGGTCCCATTATGCATCCTTCGTTATAGAAAAGGTTAAAATGTTTTTTTATTACATCTATATGTTTTTCGAACTGTCTTACTGCAGCCAGCATATTGTTTCTGCCCTCTGCGGTTATTACATTACCCCCAAGCAGGTGTTGGTCAATACCGGCTGCTTCAAGAATTCCCGAGCTGATAGGATAAAGGGAACCCCTATTTCCTATCGGAGGATCAAAGTCGGAATATTCAACTTTCTTTTCAGTTATATTAAACTCGGCGAATAATTCGCGTAGTTCTGTAAATGTCAGCGCTGAATCAACACGTCCGTCGTCCCGGTATTTTTTCCCTTCTCTTTTAGTTTCAATACAAGGGCCTATGTATACAACTTTTACATCCTGGCCATATTTTTTTCTTGCCACTTTGGCAGTTGCAATCATTGGTGAAACAATAGGAGCCAGATTATCTGTCAATTCAGGATGAAATTTTTCAATAAATGAAACCACTGCGGGGCAGTTGGCAGTAATATAATGTTTTCCCCTGAAGTCTGAGAAAAGCTCCTTATATTTATATGCCACCAGGTCAACTCCGAAAGATACCTCCAGAACATAATCAAACCCCAGTGCCCTGATCATTTCAACGAACTTCCTGTAATCTGTTATATCATGAAATTCACCGGATATAGAGGGATCACATATTGCTGCTGCTTTTTCTGTGCCACTCAGGATATTTTTTGTTTCCTCCCTGGAGTCCCTGTAACTTATGGCTCCCGGAGAGCAAACAGTAAGGCAATGCCCGCAACCTATGCAAGCATTTTGTATAACCTCAGGGTAGTCCTGATGAGCCTCAACTTTTATTGCATTTACGGGACATATCCTGACACAGGAATACGAGAGATTACATTTGTTTGTATCAATATTAATAAAGGCCATATTTCTCATTTATTAACCTTTCATGAAGATTCAGCCGTCTTACCTGCAGGGCTTATCCTGACAGCCTGTCTTACATTAATGATTTTTTTAAAATTTCTTCAAGATCTTCTGGTCTGACACTTTCATAAATAACATCACCAATTTTAAGTATGGGGCCTTTTTCACACTTATCAAAACACCGGCTGCCACGAAAAAAATACTTGTCCTCCAATTTATGATCTTTAAGGAACTTTTCAATAATACTGAGGCACTTTCTGTTTCCACGTGAAAAACATGAACTGCCCAGGCATATTACTATCTCTTTTCTGTTATTCATAAAGTGTTTCCTGAGATAATTAATTTATCCATATCTGCTAAGCGGGAATAAACTTACGATCCGTTATATGCATAAACTGAGACTATACTTTTATTCCAAATGTACATGAATTTTGCATCTAAATAAAATTGCACAATGCACTGACAGCAGCATGCAAAATCGACGAAGTCAATTCCCCATCAATTGAAAATTCAACAAAACGCAATATATTGTATGGGTAATCAACCTCCAGGTCAAATTTTTTCAGCCAATTTTCCATCAGAAATATATTGAAAAATGAAATAGGTCCATCATGAAAAACCGACGAAGTCAATTTACACTCAGACGGATGAAAAAATTTTTATGTTAAGGCGAAGCGGTTCATCCTGTAAGTCAAAGTTTTGTATTTTTTGAACAAAATTTTGGCTTCTTGTTTTTCACAGGATAAATTACTAAAAAACATAAAGCTTTTTCTATTAACAATGGTCTGAGATACAAGCAAAATTAGTGTTTTTTTTAAGAAATCAATATTTCTTTTCCATGTGATCTTTGAGATGTTACTTAACATATTATATGTTGTTGTTAATTTAGTAACATTGTTTACAGAGTAACAATATTTTTTTGTAAAATTGTGTTTTACAAAAAGGTATTATTCAGTAACCTGTGTAAAGATAATTCCTATGAAACCCTCATGGTACTGCGTAACACAAAATAAAATGTATAAACATGAGGGTTCCATGGATTTGAAAAGCAAAACATCCGTATCATGGATTTGTAACACATTGTTAAACAATTTGCTAACTATAATTTATACGAATGAATGAGCAAACTACTGCAATTCTTTCAAAATATCCAAAAGGGCACAGGGATTGCCTTATTCCCATATTGCAGGATATCCAGGAACAGTATGGTTATCTTTCCGAAACATCAATAGTTGAGGTAAGCCGGTATCTTGACCTGCCCTCCAGTAAGGTTTTCAGTCTTGCAACTTTTTATAACCAGTTTCGTTTTGAGCCGCTTGGAAAGTTTCATATCAGGTTGTGCCATGGGACATCCTGCCATGTGAATGGAACTTCTGACATAATCAGGGAACTTGAGAAAAAGCTGAAAATCTTACCGGGACAAACAACCAGGGATGGCATATTCAGCCTTGAAATTGTAGCCTGCATGGGGGCATGCCATTTATCTCCACTTATACAGGTTAATGATAATTACCATACAAAGATTAAATCCGGAGATATTAAAGATATAATAGATTCATATATACACGGGGAGGAATAATCATGACTGCCAGGACCCATATACCAATTGAGAAAGAATATCTGGTTGATAATGTGCTGATGAATGAATCAGCCGAATTGTCAGCTGATATTGTAAAAGTATTGAGGCTTGTCCGAAGGGAGAAAGTTAAATATCCTGTTGTTTTTATCGGAACCGGGAGTTGTGGACTGATTTCCGGTGCAGGTGAAACGCTTTCTGAAATAAAAAAATACATAACAGAACGAAATGTAAAGGCCGAAGTGGTGGAGACCGGCTGTACCGGTTATTGTTCAATGGAGCCCCTTTTAGAGGTTCAGTTACCGGGAAAGGCAAAAGTTTCTTTCAGGAATGTAACGGCAGATAAATTGCCTTTTATACTTGATGGAATGTTTAACAGCATGGTGCCGGATGATCATTTACTCGGCCAACATAATATCTCTTCACTTGAGTTATGGAAAGATGTACCCTTTGTCGAGGAACTCCCCTTTTTCTCCCTTCAGAAGAGGAATCTGATGAAAAACTGGGGACGCATCAATCCCTTCTCTATTGAAGACTACATAGCAACCGGCGGTTACCGCTCCTACGTAAAGACAATCAGGAATTACACACATGAGGAGGTTTGCGATATAGTTGAAAAAAGTGGTCTGCAGGGCAGGGGTGGCGGAGGCTTTTTGACCGGCAAAAAATGGAAGGTTGCACATGCTGTTATTGCCGACCAGCGATATTTGCTGTGTAATGCCGATGAAAGTGACCCTGGGGGGTTCGCGAACCGGGCCATGATCGAAAGTGACCCTCACCGGTTGCTTGAGGGAATCATTATAGCTGCTTACGCAATAGGGACTTCCAGGGCTTACATATACATACGCAATGATTATAAAACGGCAATTAAACGGCTGGAGGAAGCCATTGAGCAGGCAAGGCAGTATGAGCTGCTCGGACATAATGTTTACGGTTCGGGATTCAATATTGATATTATAGTCCGCAAGGGCCCCGGGGCTTTTGTTTGCGGGGAGGAGACTGCCATGATAAGCAGTATTGAAGGTAAGCGTGGTATGCCAAGACCCAAACCTCCATATCCTGCTGTGTCGGGATTATTCGGCAAGCCTACCGTAGTGAATAACGTGGAAACACTTTCCAATATTCCTGCAATATTTGAGAACGGACCGGACTGGTTCAGATCGATTGGAAGTGAAACTGCCAGGGGGACTAAGATACTTGTGTTATCGGGTAAGATAGTTAATCACGGGGTGGTTGAGGTGCCATTGGGGACCAGGGTAAGGGACCTGATCTTTGACGTTGGGGAAGGTATACCCGGAAAGAAAAGTTTTAAGGCAGTACAGATAGGGGGACCGTCAGGAGGGTTTCTGACCAAAGAGAATATCGATGTATCGTATGATTTTGATTCCCTGGCATCAGAAGGAGTATATATGGGATCAGGTGGTATGGTTGTTCTGGATGAGGATTGCTGCATAATAGATATGGTTAAATATTTTATGGATTTCATACAGCAAGAGAGTTGCGGAAAATGCATTCCCTGCAGGGAAGGTACACGGAGAATGCTGGAGGTCTATGAAAATATTACTAAACGTCCTGTAGACGAAAACAGGCACAATACACTCGAACGTTTTAAGGGTGTGATGCAGCTGGAAAACCTTGCCGGCGTGATAAGGGATACCTCGCTTTGTGGCCTGGGTCAAAAAGCTCCAAATCCGGTAATCAGTTCTCTGAGGTATTTCCGGAATGACTATGAGGAACATATTTTTGACAGGGAATGTAACGCAGGTGTCTGCAAGGAACTAAGGTTGTTTTATATAGATGTTGATAAATGCACCGGTTGTTCTGTATGTGCATCTAAATGTCCCGTATCTGCCATAATAGGTACCGCTCGTCATCCTTTTTTTATTGTTGAGGATAAGTGCACAGGATGTGGTATATGTTATGATGTGTGTAAATTCAACGCCATATCGGTTAAATAGATTCGGAAACCGCAAACAATTGATAAATGATAGTTAAGATAGAGGTTAACAATAAGGTTATAAAAGCCCGTAAAGGAGAAACCATCATGTCGGCACTTGAGTCGAATGGCATAAAGATTCCTTCTATCTGCTCCATGAAAGATTTTACACCTACAGGAGCATGCAGGATGTGTGTTGTTGAAATTGAAGGGAGGCAAGGTCTTGTTCCTTCCTGTTCGCAGCCTGTTAATGAGTGGATGAAGATTAAGACTCATTCACCCAGGGTCATTAAGTCACGTAAGACCATTGTTGAATTACTGTTGTCAAACCATCCTGATGATTGCCTGTATTGTGAGCGTAACAGAAACTGTGAACTTCAGACCCTGGCAGAAGAGCTAAATGTAAGGGAGCGCAGGATAATGGGAAGTAAAAATAAATATAAGCTTGATCATTCGAGTCCGGCGATAATACGCGATCCTGCCAAATGTATCCTTTGCGGAAGATGTGTTCGTATGTGTGAGGAAAAACTTTCGGTATTTGCCATCGATTTTGTCAACAGGGGAAACCGGACTATAATAGGCACTACATATAATAAGGACCTCAATTTTTCAAGTTGTATAAATTGCGGGCAATGTATCATGGTGTGCCCTACCGGTGCCCTTTTCGAAAAAGATAACCTGCCGGAACTTGAAGATGCACTCCATAACAGTGAAAAGAGTGTGGTAGTTCAATGTGCACCGTCTGTAAGTGTTACGCTTGCTGAAGAATTCGGAATAAAGCCGGGGAAGGATATAGGTGGAGTGATCAATGCCGTTTTAAAAAAGATTGGGTTTGACAAAGTATTTGATACTTCTTTTGCTGCCGACCTGGCAGTAATGGAACTGTCTTATGAACTTATTCAGAGAAAAAGGAGCGAAGATAAATTGCCTCTACTGTCAAGTTGTTGTCCGGCCTGGGTTAAATTTGCCGAGCAGTCATATCCCGATCTTTTACCAGCGATGTCTGCTTGTAAATCTCCCCAGCAGATGCTTGGGTCGGTATTGAAGACTTACTATCCGGATAATGCAGGTATTGATGCAGGTAACATATTCTCAGTTGCTGTAGCTCCCTGTACCGCAAAAAAATTTGAAGCCCAGAGGGAGGAGATGACAAAGAAGGGGGTATCGGATATTGATGCTGTGCTTACTACAAGAGAACTTGCAAAACTGATAAAACTTTATGGTATAGATATGAATCAGGTTGAACCCGAGATTGCCGATGAACCATATGGCATCAGAAGCTCATCAGGGAAGATCTTTGGTTCTGCCGGTGGAATGACCGAGGCTCTCATCCGGACATTACCCTACAGTGCAGGAGGAAAGGAGTTGCCTGAACTGAAAATAAATGAATTGCGCGGAGGCAAGGTAAGAAAGGAAAGCAGTCTGAAGATAGGTAAGACAACCTACAAATTTGTTGTTGTCAGTGGGCTTTCAAATGCAATATCTTTACTTGAGGAGATCAGGTCAGGTAAATGCGAATTCGATTTTGTTGAAATAATGGCATGTTCCGGGGGCTGTATCAATGGTGGCGGACAACCTATTGGTGCAGGAGATACTGCGGTGCGGGCACGTATGAAAGCTTTATACGGAATTGATGAGAAGGAAACCATAAGGTGTGCTCATAAAAATCCGGCGATCAATGATATGTATAGTGATTTTTTTGAAAGGCCGGGTAGCGAAAAATCTCTTAAATTATTACATACCACCTATTCAGAACGAAAAGTTTTATTATAGCTTAACCAAATGAATAATTCAAAGGATCGCAATAAACTTCTCATAACTTTAAAGGACAGATGCCGTGTTTGTTATACCTGCGTAAGAGAATGCCCTGCAAAGGCGATCAAGATAATAAACGGACAGGCAGAGGTACTTATTGAGAGGTGCATAGGATGCGGAAACTGTACCCGTGTATGTAGCCAGGGAGCCAAAGTATATGCACGTTCAGCAATGCAGGTTTATGATATGCTTGAATCTCCGGTAAGGGTTGCAGCTATTGTCGCTCCCAGTTTTCCTGCCGAATTCACCGAAATCGGTGACTATAGACGATTCGTCGGAATGATGAAAAACCTTGGCTTTGATCATGTTTTTGAAGTTGGCTTTGGTGCTGACCTGGTCGCACTCCGGTACAAAGAAATTCTGGAGGAGAAAGGCGACAGGAGATATATTTCTTCCGATTGTCCGGCCATTGTTAATTATATCCGGCAATACCATCCTGATCTTGTTCCTTACCTGGCGGGTATAATATCACCAATGGCAGCCATGAGCCGGGTTGTGAGAAAAAAGCTGGGTAATGATGTGAAAATTGTATTCACCGGACCATGTGTTGCCAAAAAGGAAGAATCAGACGATGTGGATGAGGTAATAACATTTGCTGAATTAAGAGAGATGTTCAGGGAAAGGGATATTGATCAGCAGAATGTGACTTCTCAAGATTTCGATGAGCCAATGGCAGGTAAAGGTGCTGTATTCCCGATAAGCCGTGGGCTTCTGCAGACAGTTGATATTGAGGATAATGCATTTGAGGGCAGGATTATAGTTGCAGAAGGAAGGACAGATTTTCAGGAAGCCATAAAAGAGTTTGAGGATGGCCTGATCAGCGACCAGCATCTGGAGCTGTTGTGTTGTGAAGGATGTATAATGGGTCCCGGAATGTCTGAGGGTGGAAAGCATTATGTTAGAAGGAGCTATGTAAGTAATTACGTACGGGAGAAAATAAAAAATTATAACAGGGCAGAATGGGAAAAAAATATTGAACAATATGCCAATTTGGATCTGCATTGTAAGTTTGAGCCTGATGACCAGAGATTACCCAATCCTTCAGTCAACGAGATAAGAAAGGAACTAGAAAAAATGGGCAAATTTGATGTCAGGGATTTTCTGAATTGCGGAGCATGCGGATATGAAACATGTGAGGAGCATGCAATTGCCATCATCGAGGGACTGGCAGAAGTTGAGATGTGTTTGCCCATGACTATAGACAAACTTCATAATTCAATAAATGATCTTGCAGTAACCAATGAAAAACTTGTTACCGTGCAACAGGCCCTGAAGCAATCTGAGAAAATGGCCAGCATGGGACAACTTTCTGCCGGAATTGCGCATGAGTTGAATAATCCACTGGGGGTTGTAATAATGTATTCCAATCTCTTGCTCGATGAACTTCCGAAAAATGCTGAAGCTTATTCCGATCTTAAACTTATCGTGGAACAGGCTAACCGGTGTAAGAAGATAGTTGGCGGACTTCTTAATTTTGCCCGGAAAAATCAGGTAAATCCTGTCGAGGTCAATCTTGAGAGAGTGGTAAAACAGGCTTTAGATGCAATAATTGTTCCCGGTAATATCAATGTTCAAATTGATAAGAGTAATATGGATAGGGGAGATGCCGAGCTTGATGCCGAACAGATAATACAGGCCCTCACCAATCTGTTGAAGAATGCAGTAGAAGCTATGCCCGATGGAGGAATTCTTAAAATTGAGGTCAGATGTGACAGCAAAACTGCTGAATTTCACGTAAGTGATACAGGTACCGGAATAAGAGAAGAAGATAAGGAAAAGATTTTTGAACCCTTTTATACTACCAAAGGAATAGGAAAAGGGACTGGCCTTGGTCTTGCCACAACATACGGTATCGTGAAGATGCATAACGGACAAATAGATTTGAAGACCAACGCTGATCCGGGCAAGGGCCAAACAGGGACCAGTTTTATTATTACAATACCGCTAAATAATGTTTAATGTTTTAATATTCAGTACAGATGGAAAAGGATAAAAAGACAATTCTACTTGTTGATGATGACGAGGATTATCTCTTTCAGACCAAACTTAATATTGAACAGTTCGGTTTTTCTGTTATTACAGCAGAAAGTCAGCGTGAGGCTGAACATCTTCTGGATACCATGAAACCAAATCTTGCAATTCTTGACCTGATGATGGAGAAGGAGGACAGCGGGTTTATTCTTGCCTTCAAGCTAAAGAGGAAGTATCCGGATGTTCCGGTAATTATAGCTACCGCTGTAACTGCCGAAACCGGCATGTCTTTCGGAGTAGACAGTGAGGAGGATCGTAAATGGATTAAAGCTGATCTTTACATAGAAAAAGGGATCAGGGCCGATCAGCTAAATAAGGAGATAGTGAAATTATTAAAACTCTGAAATGGAAAAATTGAAGGTCCTGGTAGTTGATGATGAGCCCGGAATATGTTCGGGCATAAACAGGATATTGTCCAAACATTCCGTTGGTTTTCCCTTTATGGATGAAAATATTGGTTTTGATGTGCAGGAAACCAATACCGGAGAAGATGCAATTAATATAATAGATAAGGATATTCCCGATATTATTCTTCTTGACAATAAACTGCCGGGAATGCTGGGAATTGATGTACTTGAATATATAAACAAAAAACGATTGGGATCAACAGTATTGATGATCACCTCATATGCTTCGCTTGAACTTGCCGTCAAGGCCACCAACCAGGGGGCACATGATTTTATTCCCAAACCTTTTACACCTCAGGAACTACGATCTGCAATTGAAAGCGTGACTAAGCATATATTCCTGAAACGGATGACCAGGAAAATGAATAAGGAGGGAAGACAGATAAGGTTTCAGTTTTTGTCGGTTCTGTCACATGAAATGAAAACACCCCTGAATGCCATAGAGGGATATTTGCGTATGATGCAGGACAGGCAGGCAGGAAATGATTTGCAGGCTTATGATAAGATAATCGAGAGATCATTGTTGAGGGTTAAGGGTATGCGTAATCTGATCATGGATCTTCTTGACCTGACTAAGATAGAATCAGGTAAAAAGAAAAGAGAGGTGATGCCGGTCAATCTTACCGAGATCGCTAAACTTTCAATAGATACCATGGGACCGGTCTCCATTCAGAAGGATGTGGAAATAATTCTCAAAAGCCCCGCAAGGGTCATGTTTGAGGCAGATAAGGAAGAAATAGAGATTATTTTCAACAACCTGCTTTCAAATGCGATCAAATATAATATAGAGGGGGGAAAGGTTGATTTTATTATTGAGGATAAGGATGGGAAAATAATGGTTATTATAAAAGATACGGGCATTGGTATGGGCGAAGATGAGATCCCGCGGCTGTTTGATGAATTTGTAAGGATAAAGAATGAACAAACGAAAAATATTACAGGAAGCGGACTGGGCCTGTCAATTGTGAAAAAGCTCATCCGTTTATATAATGGTGTAATCAATGTAGAGAGCAAGCCCGGAGAAGGCAGCACATTTAAACTGATATTTCCAGGATCGGGTGGCTGAGTTGTAACACATTGTTAAACAGATTGCTAACTATACTTTATACGAATGAATCCCCATGA
>CAZFOO010000050.1:7518-27419 GCA_964520585.1 uncultured Bacteroidales bacterium | reverse complement strand
TCCACGGAAAGTACTATTGACTCGTTTTGGGTGATGCCAGTAACATCAATGGTAAGCGTATGTTCTGTAAGCTCTTCAAGAGCGACTGTCAGGCTTCCTGCCCCGGCGGCAAACTCAACATCAAGATTATAAACAATGCCTTCTGCATCACTTGTAACAACAACATTTGCAGTTCCTTCGAGCAATGTGCCGGTTTTATCCCTGGCATCAGATATGTCAAGATCAAAACCAACATACTGGTGTTGCGGTGTTCCGGGATGTGCAACATCAAAACCGGAAAGGTCGTTTATATTTTCTACATCAAAGGCGTCTGAAACTGCCGGTGTCAAACTGACCGGTGAGACAGAGGTAAATTCAACTGTATAACCTGTGCCCTCTTTATCAAGTGTCAGATCACTAAAGGATGCCGATCCGGATTGGATATCAGCTGAAAGTGTGCCTCCCAATACCGCATCGCTTAAGGTTGAACCGTCATTACCAATTGCTGCGGTAACCAGCTGCCCGGCATCAAGTCCCACGGCTGAAGGGTTGTCATATTCATCCTGTGTAACTACAGTGATCGTACCTAGTCCGGCGGGCTCATTATCATAATTGCCGCTAATGACAGGAGCCGGTTGCTGATCAATTACAAGCTTATATGCGGGACCAGGATTAACTGTAACTAACTGTTCCTTTGACTCTAAAATGGTTCCAACATTAACTGTCAGGGTATGATTATCTGCTTTTTTCAAAACAATTCCTGTTATCACCGCGTCACCGCCGGTAAAGGTAAAAGCCAGGTTATTTACAAGGATACCATCCGATCCTGTGCCCTCAGTAGTAAAATTACTGGTCACTGTTACTGAATAAGAACCATCAAGCAGGTTCCCGCCAACATCTTTTGCATTTGTTATGGCAAGCCCAAATGGCGCCCCGGCAGTTTGTACCCCGGGGTCAGTAATATCAAAGCCGGAAAGATCAAAATCCCTGAGGAACGGATAAGATTCATCTTCGATAATATTCCAAGGGCTTGTAAAATTCCATCCTGAAAAAGTAGCTTGCTTCTTCATGTTGGCTGTGGTCGCTCCCGTTCCTCCGGCACTTTCTAATTGCCCTGTTGCTTCTGTATCCCAGTATGATGAGGTGACAGTGCCGGTACCAACAAAACCAACCAGTCCGCCAACCTGAGTCAAACCTCCACTGACGGTAACGAGCCCGGCTGAATAACTATTTTCAACCTCCCCTTTGAGGTCAATGCATCCTGCAAGTCCACCGACACGTTCAGCCGATCCTGAAGAAGTTTCAACAGTAACTGTGCTTAGTGAATAACTATTCAAAATTTCACCCTTTTGATTACACCCTGCAAGTCCACCGAACTTTTGATTGTCAGACCCGCTCCCGGAAAAAATAACCTCAACATTTGCAAAACATTTCTTAATTACTGATCGTCTGGTCCCAATTTCACTACCGGTAACATAACTGTTATTGGAACCTACAAGCCCACCTGTCGCGGCGTCACCGGTAACAGAACCATCCAACACATAACAGGATTCAATAAATGTATATTCATTTCCCGTTACACGTCCTACCAATGCACCTGTTCCACGTGCACCTTTAACATTAACATTTTCTAAACGAACCTTTTTTATACTTAAACCATTGGTAGAACTACCATCCAGTGGGCCAATATGCCCAAAAAGCCCAACATTTGGTGTGCCGGCTCTGTTTATTGTAAGATTCGAAATTGTAAATCCGGCACCGTCATAATGCCCCTGGAACTTATCTTCAGTTCCTCCTCCACCTATAGGCACCCAGTCTAAACCGATAAGATCAATATCATCCGTCTGTCGAAAATAATAAGAAGTGGTCTCAGTACCTAGATAATTCCTGACATTATCCAGATCTGCAGCAGTCGAAATCAGATAAGGATCGCCGGATGTGCCGGATCCGCTACTGAATTGGCCAAAAACAGGCTGAGCAAAAAATATGGTTATAAGAAGTAGGGAATAGTAGAGTTTTTTCATATTGTCCTGCTTAAATGGGCATATTTGATAAGGCTTGTATCAATTTTACGATAAATAAAATCCGCCGGGCTACAAATTATTTTTACTATTTGTAACCCGGCCGGATAAAAATAATGCATTTTGCTAAAAACCAGCTAACAATGTATAATTTAATTTTTCGCGAAAATAGTAATTCAATAATATAAATTACGAAAAACAATGATAAAAAGTTACTTATAGTTTATTTATAAAGTGGCTTAATACTCTTTCTCTCCGGGTGGGGAATAACAAATATCATTTGGATGCTCAGGGTCTCTGAACTGGTGACTGCATATGAAATCGCCTAAAGGTCAATTTCATATCTAATAATTATTACAGTGCTGGTGGAGTATTATAGAAATTGGTAAATTATCAGCTTGTTTTTTAAGCTATTTCAAATGTTTTTCACTGGTGGTTGCATGTGAAATTTATGAATATTCAGTGATCTGAATTTTTATTGGCCGGTTATGCAGGCTAATTTCTAATTTTTCTGCCGGGTTAAAAATTAAATTTTTAAGTTTACGGAAACTTTGGGAATTGGTTGCCGGCGGTAATTAGAACCCCCATAAAACAGGAGGGTTGTGCTGGTTAATGGCAGCATGCTGTGTTAACATGCTATGGTTGGCTCCAAAATAATGTAGGAACATATTGCGGTTACACACTTTGGTAATATACGGTTGCATAATATTGTGGTTACATACTGCGGTTACATACTGATTCATCAATAATAATTTATAAATATCATGAACGTACTAATACTCGGATCGGGCGGAAGGGAAAATGCCCTGGCATGGAAATTTTCACAAAGCAAACTGCTCGGTAAATTATTTGTTGCTCCCGGCAATGCTGGCACAAAAGAACTTTGTGAAAACGCTGATTTACAGGTCAATGATTTTGAGGCTATTGGCGATTTCTGTACAGATAATAATGTTGAGATGGTCGTGGTGGGTCCTGAGGAACCGCTGGTCAGAGGAATTAAAGATTATTTTTCAAGCAACAGGAAACTTTCTGAAATTTTAGTTATCGGACCCGACAGCGTTGGTGCCCTCCTTGAAGGTAGCAAGGCCTTTGCCAAACAGTTCATGAAAAAATACGGTATTCCCACTGCAAGATACCTGCCGGTTACCAAAACAACTCTCAGCGAGGGACTGGGTTTTATGGAAACACTGAAGCCACCTTATGTGCTGAAGGCTGACGGACTGGCGGCGGGAAAAGGGGTGTTGATCATTGACGACCAGAAAGAGGCGGAAAGGGAGCTTAAAAGTATGCTGGAGGGTAAATTTGGTGATGCAAGCGCCAAGGTGGTTATCGAAGAGTTCCTGAGCGGAATCGAACTCTCTGTATTTGTGCTGGCCGATGGTAAAAACTATGTGATGCTGCCAGAGGCAAAGGATTACAAAAGGATTGGTGAAAATGACACCGGTCCGAATACCGGCGGAATGGGCTCGGTATCCCCGGTTCCGTTTGCCGACGGGAAGTTCATGAAGAAGGTGGAGGAAAGGATTATCAAGCCTACCATCGAGGGACTGAAGAAGGAGAATATTGATTACCGGGGGTTTATCTTTTTCGGATTGATGAATGTTGATGGCAATCCTTACGTTATTGAGTACAATGTCAGGCTGGGTGATCCTGAATCTGAGGCTATTATTCCACGCATAAAAAACGACCTGCTTGAACTGGTTGCTGCTGCCGGCAGACAGGAACTGAAGAAACACAAGCCTGATATAGATTCCCGAACGGTAGCATCGGTAATGCTTGTTTCAGGTGGATACCCGGGAAGTTACAGAAAGGGCTGTGAAATATCGGGACTGGAAAAAGCGGCTGGTAAAGTACAATCATCTGCACATAATTCCGGAACTAATCAAAAGTCATTGTTTGAAGAAAATGACACGACAGGAGATATGGGTGTGAAAAGTCCTGAAACAATTGTCTTCCATGCCGGCACGAAGGTTGCCGGTGGTAAAGTGGTAACCAACGGGGGAAGGGTGCTTGCTGTGAGTTCTTTAGCAGGAACAATAGAGAAAGCTCTCGAAAAAAGCTATGAGACGGCAGGGCATATCAGATTTGACGATGTTTATTACCGTAAGGATATTGGAAAGGATTTGTTATAGGTTCGGTTACCGGAAAGAATACGCCAGAAGTTATGCTGTTGGAGAGGATTTGTTATAGGTTAGGGAGTGGGTCGTCAGGCTATCAGAGAAATGATCAAAATATAATCGAAAGTATTAAAATAAATGCTGTTCAGAATTTTAAAATATAATGCGACAGCAGGTTATCTTCTTATCCCCCTGCTTACCGTGATTGCATGGTGGCCTTCACTGAGCACCGATTCATGGCAGCAAATGGCCTTTGACCTTCAGTCAATGCCCCTGTTTGAGCTGGTTAGGGGCTACATCCCGGCTAATTCACTGGTATCAAAGATCTTAGCAATGGCATTTTTAATGGTCATTGGTTTCTATCTAATAAATTTTAATTCTCGCTATATAATAATCAGTGAAAGAACTCTGCTGCCGACATTCTTCTTTATTTTAATCATAAGCAGCCTGACCATTCTTCAAAGAATGAATCCGGCACTTTTATCAATGGCTTTCTTTTTACCGGCCTTTAACAAGTTACTTTCATCATATAAAACTGAAAGACTTAGTTATAACTTTTTTGAAGCATCATTCCTGATTGGAGCTGGAAGTCTGCTCTATTTCAATCTCATATATTTCATAGTGCTGGTGTGGGTTGCCCTGCTTATACTCAGACCGGTGATCTGGAGGGAATGGGCCTTCAGTATTCTTGGAGTTATAACACCATGGGCCTTTTTTGTAACCGGCTATTTTCTTATTCACGACACATTTGCACCAGCACTAGAGCTTATTAAGTTTGACTTCGCGTTACAGGATACTTTCCATTTGATAGATATCCCTTTACAGGTTTACTTCTCTTTTTTGCTCCTGCTACTGATACCTGCAAGCAGTCACATTGTACGCTCAATAAATAAGATGAAGGTGCTTCCCAGAAAAATATTTGTTCTTTTTTTCTGGACCTTCATACTGGCAGCAGCAATATTTTTTTTGATCGATACGGCAAATATAGAAATGATCATTCATGCCGCAGTTCCAATAGCATTTTTATTGAGCCATTACATACTCGCCATACGTTCAGGGTTCTGGAGGAACCTGATTTTGTGGCTTATGGTGGCCGGCCTGCAGGTTATTGCCTGGTTGCCCGTTATCAGTTAAGAATTTCCGGATATTAAAAATTCAGCAGGATGTCATAATCGTTTAACGAAAGAGAGCACTCCCACCGCAGTTCCAGGCAATCCATCCTTAAAAGAGATAAAAACATGATACACTCCGGTACTCTGAATCTGTATGTCAAAGTATGGATAATCGGTTCCACTGGCCTTTGCATAGTTGCTCCCTATCAGTCCCTTGTTGTCAAAAAGTTGAATAACCCCCTGCCCCTGAGACATATCAGAATTGCATATTGACAACCTGTACTGGGTGTTTTTGTTCAGGACCATAGAGTACTTAGCTACAGGCTGAGGCATGCCCGGTTCGGCAGCATCAAGCTCCACCTGAAAATCACGCAGATAGGTGGCATCTCCCAGACGGGCCACACAAATATCCACCAGCTGTTCGGTAGTTTGTGAATAAACCGGTGATATCCCGGCAATTACTAATATAAGTAATATATATCGTCTCATAGCTCTATTGGATTAACTTTTTGCGAATATTTTCTGCTTTCTCGGTAATGCTCTGAAGCTGCCCGTCTGTCATGTTAACTATGCTTCGTTCATTCTGTATTATCATAAGCATTCCATCGCGCTCTACAGCTTCAGGTTCTCCAACCTCATAAGTTATGCTGACCTGGTCAAAATCTTCCTTTATGGAAATCAATTCCTGTGTGAGATCAGCAAACTCCGGGTGAACACGTTCATAATTTTTCAGTATCAGGATTAGATCATTGAGAATAATTTTCTGTTCCCCGATCCTTTCTTTGATCTCTTCCCCGGGATGGGATTCCGCTACCTGGGTTAGCAGGTAGAGACCCTCTACCCAGACTCCCGCGACCATAGCAGTGCTCAGGTGAGAACGCTTTTCCAGTCGCAGATAATTATCCATCTGGTTAAAACTATGAACCGAAATATACATCAGCGAATCCAGGTTGGATTGTGAACTGGCCAGCCTCCGCAAGGTAGAAAAATCAAAAAACTGTCCCACTGCCAGTCCGTCGGCCAGTCGCCTGATTGCGGTAATGTAATCGATCACTGCCGTAGTGCGGTTGTACATGTTCAAATAACCAAGGTCCGCCCCAAAAACCCCCAGGTTAAAGGCTCTCCTAAAATTTGTATTGTAATTGTCAACATTAGAAGTTGTTGCCAGGTACCTGTTTGAATAAGGCACGCCCAGCCCCTTTATAAGTGCAGACATTTCAACTATGGAGGAAACATTTGATATGATTCCCTCCATCGCATCTTCAGACACTTCAAGGGATTCGGCAAATATTACCGAGTCGGGAATTTCAAATTCCGTCTCTCTGCCGGAATCTCTGCCCGATTGACATGAGGCCAGAAGAACAGGCAGAATCAAACTTAAAAATTTCATTCTAAACATAAGGACTTGTATTTACTGTTATGAACCATTATATATAAATTTTTCATCTAAATTGTAATGCTAAAAGAACTGGTATAAGCATGAAAAATCGAATTTATTTAATAACATATCAGGTTCTACGAAATTTGAAGTGCAAGGTTTTATTAAAATCGACTTTCTCAAACCATTCGATGAATTTTTTTAGCAGGTTATAGTAAAGTGTAAAATACAGAGCTAAGGTAAGGAACCATACGAAACCAATGTTGAAGCTGAAAGTATCAAAATAAGTACCAAAAAAATATTTTCGTGGTGCATAGAAATGCGAACGGAAACCAATTAGCGACCCCGGCAAGGGATCCCGGTACACGGGATTAATCTGCTGCACCAGTTCCCCTTTATATTCCAGTATCTGGTTTTTTTCGAACACCTTTTTAACAATATCGGCCAGACTCTCATTGAAATATGTATCTCTTAAATAACGGTATTGCTCGGGGTTTTTCTCCATCCAGTAATTGATTATATTCTCCTTTTGTTGATTAGCCTGCTGGTATTCCTGTGTATACTGGGAATCCAGGTCATCAAAATATCCAAGAAGGACCGTAGCTGTATTCATACTGAAAGACCCTGGATCCAGTCCCTGATATTCCTCCAGAACAACATCGGGTGTGCGGCTGATCTCCTTCTCTATCTCGTTTTCAAGCAGCTGAAGGTATCGGTCGGTTTCATCTACCCTTCCTTTATCTGAATACTCATCCATTATCAGATCCAGGCGGTCGCGCATCTCCGGCAGCCAGTAAACCTTCTGAAAATCGGCCATATTCATTTTCTTGTCCAGTTCAAAAAAGTACTGGTTGAAGGCATTATTCTTATACTGATGAACCATAAGTGCTTCATAGGTCCATTTTGTAGGCATAAACTCCGCAATTAGTGGTACCTTATCTACGCTCCCGATGGTGCGGTTTAACTTTTCAAAGCTAAACATTGCTCCGCCAAGTATCATCTGCGGGATCATAAGCAGTGGTATCAGTATATATATGGTAACGGCCGAATTAAATGAAGCCGATATATTCAGTCCAAGCATGTTAGCAAAGGCGGCTATTGAAAACAACGCCAGCCAGTATTCAAAATTCATTCCTTTGACTCCAAGAATGGTGTTTCCGACCCACACAAAGAACAGGGCCTGTATAGCAGATATGCTGAACAGGATTATGATCTTTGACAACAGGTAGCTGGACCGGCTGAGGTTAAGAAAAGCTTCTCTCTTAAGGATTTTTCTGTCTCTGAATATCTCCTCGGCACTTATAGTCAGTCCAAGGAACAAAGCTACGATAAGACTCATGAATATATAGACGGGAATGTTTTCATTTTCCCTGAATATATAAATATTGGAGCCGGGATCGGCTATATACCGTATTATATATGCCAGGATAAAAGCAAGCAAAGGTGCCTCAAGCAGGTTCAGAACGATATATTGCTTATTGCTGATCTTGGAGAAAAAATCACGCAGGGAGTAGATCTTTAATTGCCTGAACCATGAAGGTATTTTCAGGGTGGCTGGCGGGGGACTGGTTTCTGTTTTGACCTGTTCGAGTTTAATATTTTCCCTGAAGTGAGCTTCCCATCTTTCAGGCGCCACCTTGCGGCAGGGTGTATAGCGACCAAGCTCATCCACCACCCGCGCTTCTACAATATTAAATATCAACTCCGGGTTCACATTGCCGCAGTCAGGGCATTCGCCTACGTCACTGTTGATCTGGGCATCTATCTTTTTAAAATACATCACCCCCTCGACCGGATTACCGTAATATATCATATAACCACCGGTATCAAGTATCATGATATTGTCAAACATCTTGTAGATATCCGATGAGGGCTGGTGAATAACAACAAAAATAAGTTTTCCTTTAAGGGTAAGCTCCCTCAGAAGGTCCATTACATTCTCGGAATCTCGGGATGAGAGTCCGGAAGTCGGTTCATCTACAAACAGTATGGATGGCTCACGTATCAGTTCCAGAGCAATATTAAGCCTCTTCCTTTGTCCCCCGCTTATTACCTTGTTAAGCGGAGAACCCACCTTCATATCTCTTCTCTCCAGGAGTCCGAGACTGGAAAGAGTCTTTTCCACCATGAGAGTTATCTCTTCTTCTGTTTTATCGCGGAAGCATAGTTTCGCATTGTAATAAAGGTTTTCAAAAACAGTCAGCTCCTCTATAAGCAGATCATCCTGTGGTATAAGCCCGATAACTCCTTCCAGCTTTTCTTTTTCTGAATGTAGATCTATATTGTTAATTAGTACTTTACCGGATGTTGGTGATTCTGTGCCTGACAATACATTCAACAGGGTGGTTTTGCCAGCACCACTTGCGCCCATTATGCCAATCAGCCTGCCCTGACCTTCTGAAAAGCTGATATTGCGCAAACCTGTACCGCCGTTGCTGAAAGTAAACCCAACATCTTTTGTTTCATAAGATATTCTGACCGTGGATTCCCCTGCCAGGTAATGTGAAACCACATCGCTGTAATAAATGGGTTTACCCTTGGGCAATTTGATGGTACTTCCGTTGGCAAAAAGATAAATACGGCGGTTATTCAGAGGCAGTCCGTTAAGATAGATATCCCCCTTCCCCGTATAGCGAAGAAAATACAGGTCCTCGCTTTTTATCTGGAGTAAATATAACTCGCCACTCTCCGATTCACATTGAATATGCCTGGCCTTTTCCAGGTTGGGCAATTGGTTGCATATCACCATCAGCGAAGAAAAATCAAGTTCTTCGACGGAAGAACTAAGAACAAACCGCTTAATATCTTCAAACTCATTGCTGTCAAGTTTGAAAACGTCGGCAACGGTATTGATAATCGCCATACGCTGTTCGGTGAATTTCCCTGCAGCATTAACTATCTCGAATAGTCTTACAAGAACAACCACTTTTTGTTTCTGGGTAAGAGTCTTGTTAATCTTTTTACATATTCCAAGTATCCTTACCGAATCTTTTACCGAGGTTAGTTTAACTTTACCTTCCCGGCCGTTCTGGCTGCGATTGGCCTCAACATCAGTCAGCCCCGCATGCTTTTTGAATAACTGAAGATATTCCCTGGCAGCCTCATCATTCAGCTGCTGGTTAAGAAAGCTGTCCACATATTCAATCTCATTATCCTCAACACCCTCATCCTGTTTTACAAGAAGGGCAAAAAGCTGCATTAACGCCCTCAGAATCTCTTCACTCATAGTTGTTTTCTTATATTCATTATAAATATTCTACCCATGGAAAGTTTGCCGGATAAAATGGCCTCCAGGCATAGTCCACATTTGATCAGTAGCTTAACTGTTCAAAGGCAATATCAACAATGTCGGCATATTCCTCTCCTGCCTCCTGCATATCCTCATCATCTTCCGGAGAATACCACTTGACAATTACCTCATTGCCGTCATTGTTTATATCTTCAAGTTTCATCAAAATATCAAGAAGCACCTTTGAGGATGCGGTATTAAAATAAGTAAGCTTAAAGACAAACTCAGTCTTCGGATTTGGTTTCTCAGCATATTCATCAAGCCAGTTGAGTACAGGGTCATAAAAAGCTGTAACATCTTCAGGCAAAGACCTGCCGGATATCTCAAATACCTCGCTGTTGGCATCGAGTATTATACCAGGCGTGTCGTCAGTTCCATTGATTTTTATTGTTTCCATAATTAATTAATTTAATCAGTTCTTGAAATAGTAGATGTTAACAAAAAGAAAGAAGTGTCATCGGATACAGGAAGAAAATGATATGCAAGCTTCTTACCTGTTTTGCGGGCTATATCAATAAATCCAAGTCCTGCACCTCCTTTGTCGGACAACCGTCCTTCCTTCATCTGGGTTTTGTATAGCTGTTTCAATCCCTCCTTATCGAGACTGTTGATCTGTTCAAGCATACTCTTGAGATCATCCATTTTATAATTATCAATCACATTACCTGTGGTGACGCTATATTCATCATCACCCTTGCTAACCAGGAAAATCCCCCTCCCGGAATACACATAGTCGTTCTTTGTAAAAGCGTCTGCATGTTTACTGATGTTCTGGAGGCATTCAACCATTACATGGAACACTTTACGCTGGACAGTGTTAGATTCCAGCTCTTTGGACATGTTGGACTCGGTGAGTGAGGTAAATGCTTTGGTGATCTGATGAGTGATCTCACCTTCATATACCAGCGTGATCTCATGGGCTTTCATTGTCTTGTAAAAGTCATATACAAACTCCAGAAAGCCGGTTACATTTTTTTGTTTAATCTGTACAAATTAAGGTTATAAATTTATTTTACAATATGTTACATATTCATGGTCAGGATATTTTGCTTTTCAATCCATGGATCATCCATGCTTTATTCATATCTTTTTGTGTGCCCTGGTACATGGATGATTCATGATAAAAATTGTTGTTTAATAATCATCTTAGTCAGTTTAAAATTCTATACCTATCATTAAAATATCATCTATTTGTTTATTATCTCCCATCCACTGCACCAGGTCTTCCTTAAAGTGGTTATTATACTCTTCCATGGTATAATCAGGATTCCCGGTGATGGCTTCACGGATGCGTCGGGGACTGTACTTTTTGTCTTCAGGTCCGCCGATCTGATCGGGTAATCCGTCAGAAAAGATAAATATCTTGTCGCCTTTGATTATATCAATCACATGGTTATTGAAATCCTTTTCAACCTTATTGCGGAAAGGTATACCTCCTATAGCTTTTCTGTCACCCTTGAATTCCTGCAATTCACCATCTCTTAAAAGATAAAGGGGTCTGTGTGCCCCGGCAAACTCAATGCGGTTTTTTCCCAGTGCGATCTTAACCAGTGCTATATCCATGCCATCCCGTGCATTAGCATCAAAGCGATCCTGCTTCAATGTTGTACGCACACCTTCGGTAAGCTGATCACATACCTGTGCTGCCGTAAGTTCCCTGTCATGGTCGACTATATTATTTAAGAGAAAATAACCTATAAAAGATATCAGGGCTCCCGGAACTCCGTGACCCGTGCAATCAACAGCAGCTAAGTAAAGATTTTCATTCTTTTGAAAGAACCAGGGAAAATCACCGCTCACTACATCCCGGGGGATATAGAAAATAAATGAGTTGGGAAGAAAATCCCTTATAAACCCGGTATCGGGCAGGATGGCACCCTGGATCCTTTCTGCATAATTTATACTCTCGGTAATTTTATTGTTCTTTTCCTGGATCAGCAGCTCTATTTGTTTAGCTTCAGTGATATCATGGCCCACAAATAATATGGTTTCCAACTCATTATCATTATACTCGGGTATTGCGTCAATACGCATTATTCTCTCACCTTCTGTATTAGTAAGGGTAAGCTCTTTATTAAGTTTGGCAGGTGAAGATTTGATCGTCTTGATTGCCTCCTTGAAAAAGTTGAATAAGATATCATCCAGCCTGACTTCATTAATGGTACGGTTGATGACCTCCTGAACTTTTAATCCCGTATATTTCTCGATCACAGGATTTGCATAAAAGAATTTACCGGTAGTCCCAAGGCGCACGATCATGTCAAGGCTGTTCTCCGAAAGAGCCTGCATTTTTGACCGGAGCCTTTCCTCATTGCCGGCCCTGACCCTTTCTGTTACATCTCTGGAGTTAATAATTATCCCTCCAATAGCAGGGTCATTCAAAAAGTTTCTGCCTGTTGCTTCGATATATATTTTTTTCCCGTCCTTTTTAATATAGGTATACTGGATAGTTATTGCACGTGACGGATCCTTCAGCAGCTTCTCAAACATTCCCTTCAGCTCAGATTCGCCCTTTGGAGTAAGCCTGTCGAAATCCTTTCCTTCCATCATTTCCTCTGGCGTATAACCGAGGATACGGAGTACCGATGGACTTTCATAGGTCATCCGCATATTCTGATCATAAATGGTAATCACTTCAGAGGCATTTTCCAGTAATGAATGCAGCCGTTTCTGAACTTTTTCCACCTCGGCAACCTGTGTTTCCAGCTTTTCATTAGATTTCTCAAGTTCCTCATGAGTTGCTCTCATCTCTTCGGCACTTTGCCTCAGTTCTTCTTCATTTTCCCTTAGCTCTTCTGTCATTTGCTGCGCTTCCTGCAGCAATTTTTCAGTCTTCTGATTTATATTGAGATTGAATAATGTTCTTGCGATAATCTCTCCAAGCTCTTCAAGGTATTTAATAGTCAATCCGGGAATTTCATCCTCAACTGAGGCAAACTCAATTACTCCTTGCAGCTTTTCATCTGTAATAAGCGGCACTATAAGCAAGCTTCCGGGTTTTTTATCACCCAGTATCCCGGAAGAGATAGTTACATAATCCTCAGGAATCTCAGTCCGGTAAATAATATCCCTCTCATATGCACATTGCCCGATGAGACCCTGACCTATGCCGAATTCCTGTTTTACATATTTTTTACGGTTATAAGCATAGGTTGCCACATTGACCAGCTTTTTCTTATCCTCATCATATATGTAAAGTGCTCCCTGTGTTGCCTTTATATAATTGATCAGTTGCCCGACTACATCGGTGGCAAGAGTATCAATACTGTTATGAAGCCTTAGCACATTGGCAATGATATCTTTACCTTCTGCTATCCAGTTTTGCTCCTCTTCCTTTTTCTTGTTTGATATAAGATTGTCACGCATCAGTAAAAGAGACCTTCCAAGATCATCGTTACTATTATCCAGATCAAGCCTTGCATTAAAATCACCTTCTCCGATCCGTTGAGCAAAAACTGCATTCTTCCTTATGCTTTCATTTTTCTTTTCAAGATTCCGGACAAGTTTTTGGTTTTTTTTCTCATTATTGAGCATGAAGAGAAATAAAGCTCCGGCAACAAAAAACGGAAAGAGGCTTACCATCCAATAGGCCGGATATTCTGAATGCAGCACAAGAAAAGATTCAAACCCGTCAAGAGTAAGGCCCCGGGCAGATGTCAGCGACCAGGCCAGCAATGGCAACAGCAAGGCAGATGCAAAAACCATGCTTGTCCACAGATAAATCTTATTCAATCTTTTATTTTCCAGACCAAGTGTTATCATAATATAATGGTGCCTTAACCAGCTTTAAGTGATTTAACTATTTCGTTGCCTCCATTTGAGAGCTGTTCCATAAACTTTTGTTCTTTCTCTGTAAAAGGTCTGAAAGAGGCCAGCTCAGCAATGGCTACCGCCTCACCTTCATAAACAAAAGGAACTATCATAAGATAACGCGGATGACTGCTTCCCAGTCCACTCAATATGGTCATATACCCTTCCGGCACATCAATAATGAGCAGATTCTTATTCTTAGCAACCTGACCCGGTAATGTTTCACCGGGTTTAAAGGCCGGAGGCTCAGTTTCGGAGTAAAAAGCATAATCGGCAATTCTCCTGTAAGTACCGGCATCAGTATCTTTAGCATATAATATTCCCTGAACGGCATCCAGCCGTTTAGCGACGGACCTGAGCAACCGCTCAGACACCTTCCCTGCAGACTCTCCGTTATGACCATCAGAAACAATCTGATCTGCAAATTCTTCAATATCCGGATCATAATCATCAAGATCAACCTCTTCGCTAAACTGCAGCGGACCGGGTGATAATTCCTCCTCTTCATCAATGGATCCTGATTCATCCTGTTCCTTCCAGGCATTATTTGTATGCCGCTTCATAACTGTAATAAACAAAAAGAGGCCCAGCATAAGTATAAGCAACAAATAAAAGTAGGTCCGCGATGTCGCCTCACCGTTCTCGCCAAATGATGATAAAAGCAATATGCCCGCGAACAGCATAAAGATCCACGCTACAACAGCCTGGTAAACCTCGGTTTTGATCCAGATCATAGCCGGTTAGTTTTAAGTAAAAAATCGATTATCTTTTCAGTCCGGTATACATGATCAACCACACCTAACTTCATTGATTCGCTTGTCATTACGGGAACCTGGCATTCATCAGGATCCTGCACAATGGTAGTCCCCCCCAGATCCTTAACCATTTTCAAACCGCTTGCACCATCCTTATTTGCACCGGACAGGATAATGCCGATAAGTTTGTTGCGATATATCTGTGCAGCCGAAAAGAATGACAGGTCTATTGAAGGCCTTGAATGATTGACCGGCCCTTCAGTCGATAATGCAAAACGGTGTCCCAGTTCCACAAACATATGATAGTTGGATGGTGCCAAATAAGCTATTCCCGGCTTAATATGATCTTTGTCCTCCGGTTCCCGAACGGGTATAGCAGATTTTATCGAAAGTGCTTCAACAAAACCCGACCGGACGTGCTTCAACCTGTGCATACTCAATAATACCGGTAAATGAAAACCTGCCGGCAACGCACTTAGTATCCTGGCAACTACCTGAAAGCTTCCTGCTGAACCACCTATTATGACTGCTTTATACATATTATATCTTATCTGACTTTTTTAAATATTTTTTCATTTTTGTCCGCCTGACTGAAAAAGTCCAATACCGTACTATGAGCAGGACTTTCACCTGAACCAGTAACCAGGTACCCTCCTGTAGAAAGACTGATGTGTATTTTGCTCAGCACCTTGCTACTTAGTGAGGGATTGAAATATATCATTTTATCCATGTATAAGATGCAATCAATATTTCCGGGGTAATCTCCGAGTGCGGATTTTTGCACTTCATATTTCACTCCGTTAAACAAATCGCTTTCCCATGTAAGGCTATCACCGGTGGTAATCAAATAATCAGACAAATTGCCACTGCCCTGGAACTTTTTATAATTTGCTTCACTCACCTCTAGTTTGCTTTTACTGATTCCACCCTTTATGATTTTATCCAGACTGACTATGCTTACAGCAGTAAGCATTACTGCACTTCTATCCCGTAAACCAGATTCCCTTAAAAGGATAAGCAACGAAACAAGATCTTCTGGCGATGAGCATCCGGGCAGCCAAAAAACTACTTCAGATGCTTTATAAAATAAATCCGGAAGTATCTCATCTCTTAGCATCCTCCACATAGAAGGATCTCTGAACAATTCAGTAGTCTCAACGGCTATTGCATCAGCAGCCATGTCAGGAAATTCATCATCATTATTAATTCTGTAAATAAATGCACCGGTATCATGTAATCCAGATTTCTCAATAACCAGCTCAAGACGTCTCTTAAGAGAAGTCAGTGCATAATCGGCAAAGTCGGGATAGCCCCTTTCTTTCAAAGCCCCGGTTATCTTCCTGGTATCACTTATGCCCAGAATATACCTGCTCATTCAAAAACAATTATTAGTTAATTATTGCATTTCTGATAACTACAAATGGTTGTAAGTATCAGGCAGGTTCAAAAATATGTAAAAAGGAAACAGATGAACCAGAGTTAACAATGACCTTCATTACTTAAAAACGATGATACAAATCATCCTTTTTGTTTACCCTTGATATAAAATGATCCGGATTTTGTGAACCTGGAAGCAATGGTGCCCGTCATTGTTTCATGCATTCCGAGCACCAGAACACCTTCGGGGTGAAGACTTTCGTAGAATAATTCAAAAATCCTGGTCTGCAGGGAGTAGTTAAAATAAATTATGACATTCCTGCAAATTACGAGGTCAAATTTACTGATGTGGACATTCTTTCCTGAAACAAGATCATGTTTGCGGAATACAGGCTTCTCCAGGAGGAAGGGTTTTATCCTGAGAGTATCGCTCTCTTTGTCAATATCAAAATACTTTGAATAGGGCACATCCCTGAATTCATCGTAATTCAAGGGGTTTTCCCTGATCACCTTATCAAAGTTGTCAAGATAACCAATATTGAAGCGGTATTTGTATACACCGCCTTTTGCAGCATCCAGCATATCAGAGTTTATATCAGTGGCGAATATCCTGGCCTTGTCAAGCAATCCGGCTTCATTAAGAAGGATAAGCATGGAATAAACCTCCTGACCACTTGAGCAACCGGCATGCCATATATTTATGGTCGAATATCCTTCCAGCAAAGGAAGTATGTTATACCGGATATTCTGCCACACATCAGGATCACGGAATAATTCGGTTGTATTTACGGTGATATCCTTTACGATCTTCTCCAGAAAGTCACTGTTCTTCCTTATTTCTGATGTAAGTACGCCGATATCCTTTCGGTTATCGGCAAGTACTTTGGCAATCCTTCTTTTAAGGGATTTATCTGAATAATCACTCAAATCGTATTGCGAGGACTGCTTTATAGCAAATAAAAACGACCTGTAATCCTTTTCTGATATGACAACTGCCATCTATAGATTATTATTTATCTGTCCGGGGTAACCAGATTCATTGATTATGTTAGTAGCAAAATCCTTTCATACTATTTTTTATATGTCTGCGAAAATTTCCCTGCCAGCCAACGAGGGAGCATTATCGCTCCTATGAACAGATATGGATAATAGCTTATTAGTCTCCACATCAGTGCCATTACAACCGCAAAGCCCACAGGAATAAAATCGCCGAGATACCGCGAAAAAACAAATTCGGCAAACCCGCTGCCTCCTGGCGTGGGACTGACAAGCATCATTATCCACATAACCAGTTGCCGTGCGAAAATAAGAAGATGTTCGTCAACAACAAAAAAAGCAAGCAGCATAAAATTAACCACCCAATACCTTGCCGTCCAGGAAAAAAAGGTAGCTGTAAAAACCTTAAGCCAGAAACCAGCCGTTTTTGTTTGAAATACCCTGGAAGTTTCGATAAGATCGGTTCCCGTTTCATGCATCTTATGTCGCCATTTCCGGATATAGGGCAACCGGAAGATCCACAGGAGCAACCATTTTAAACCGCGTGGATTAACAAATAACCCATAAGCTACCATGAGTACAAATATGAATTTGATTATATATCCGATGGCAGCAAAATAAAAAAATTCATTCGTAAATGATATTGCTTCCTCTCCGGGTTCGGCACCGATTGCAAAAAGATCGCTACCAGTTACCACAATAAACAGCAGGGGAAACATAATGATAAAATAGAGCTCATCTAAAAAAGATGTTGCCATTACCACAGCGGTGCTTCTTCCGATGCTAAGACCTTCGCGATTCACAAAGAATATTGCGACACCGGTTCCTCCAATAGCACTCGGAGTGATAGAAGAAGAAAATTCCCACAGCATAATAACATTGAAACACTGACGCCAGCTAAAATCATGGTCACTGAGTATCTTAAGTCGGATAATATACCCAACATCCCTTATAACCATCATCAAAATGGCTATTGAAAGCCAGAACAGAGAATACCAGGTAAAGGAAATAACAGTAAAAAGATCGACGTCAACCTCTCTTTGAAGCAGATAAACAACAACGGCAATACCGATAAGAATAGGATATATTATCTTTTTAACATGTTTTCTGGTAATTACCTCTTCCTTGTTGCTTTGCTTCTGCATGAAACCGGAAATTTATTTTTTAAAATCACAAAAGTAAATAATTATATGCGTTTTAACCTTAACTATTATATATTTAAAGCTGAGAAACGGCTTCGAATGATCCCGCATTTTTACTGAAAGTGCTACCACATTAAGGCTAAATTGCAAGGTAATGAAAGCCGGATAAAAACCATTTTATTAGCATCTTTACGAAAAAGATCTCATTTTGTTCAATAATTAACTAATAAATCAATCATCATGGAACTCAAACAGGCAATGGAAAGCAGAACAAGTGTAAGGGTCTATAAAAATGAACCGGTACCTGTCGAAGATCTGAAAGAAATAGTCAGACTGGGAAGTCTGGCACCAAGTGTAGCAAATTTTCAGCCATGGAAATTTATCATAGTGACAAAAAAACAGCTACTCGAAGATATGGCACGCAAAGTGGCCAGGCACATAGAGAATATACCGGAAAATGAATCAAGAGTAGCAAAAAATATTAAATCACAGGTCGAATGGTTTGCCACTTTCTTTCAGGATGCACCTGCAGTGATCGGTCTTGCAATGGAAAAATATGAATCGGTGCTTGAAAAAGGAGTGATTATGGACCATGAAGAAATAAACCGCCAGAGGAATTATCCCGACATCCAAAGTGCCGGCGCATGCATACAGAATATGCTGCTTGCGGCTGTCGACATGAATTACGGAGCATGCTGGCTGAGTGCCCCCATGATGGTAAAGGAAACACTTGAAAAAATGCTTGGCCTGGATGAAAATATCCGGCTTATTGCTTTCATAGCAGTGGGTAAGCCAGGTAAGATCCCGGTCAGGAAACCGGTGAAGGATATTGAAGATACTATCACCATAATTCAATAGAAAGGTTACATTAACCAATCCGACAGAAACAAAAGGTGACAGCTTAAATTATCCGGCCGGCACTTTTTTGTGCTGATCCATTCATATTATAAGGCTGCTAGTAAGGAAGCACGTAATAAAAAATGGCAAAAAAGTGGCTTATTGCTCCTCCGAGAACGAACAGGTGCCAGATAACGTGATTGAAGCGGTTTTTTCTGCGTATATAAAAGTACACACCGGTAATATAGCTAACTCCCCCGGCAAACAGCCAGTATAATCCGCTGGCGGGAACATTTCTTATCAGTGGCCCGATAGCAACTATTATTATCAATCCCATGAAAACATAAATAATTGCCGACAGGACCCGGTATTTATCCTTATAGAAAAAGACCTTGAAAATTACTCCGCCCAGTGCCAGTCCCCAAATCACCCCAAAAATCGACCAACCCCACGGACCTCTCAATGAAACCAGGGTAAAGGGAGTATAGGTGCCGGCAATCAGCACATAAATAGCTGCATGATCAAAAAGGTTAAGAAAATGCTTAATCCTCTTGTTCCGGAAACTGTGATAAAGTGTGGAGGCAGTAAACATAATGATCAGGCTGGCTCCATATATGGAAAAGCTCACGATCTTCCAGGCATCGGCATCACTGCTGATGGCAAACACCAGCAGAAGTACCAGTCCACCGATACTCAATAAAACCCCGGCTCCATGCGTCAGGCTGTTCAGGATCTCGTGAAGAGAAATAACCCATTTGCGTCGCTCCATAAAAAACTTTAATTCTTTATTTATACTTAAAAATTCAGGCAATAATATTCCGGCTGCTTATACTGATGATAAACCAGAAAAACAGCATAAAACCGGTAAAATAAACCGGAAAATATGTAATTAGCAAAACGCCTTATAAAATAATTTCCTGGTGCTTTAAAGTTACTAACGAATTATGTAACCGTAAATAATTTTACCTGAATTTCTCATCCACAAGAGTATTGCTAAAAGTAAATGACATTAGCATGAGAAATCGACGAAGTCAATTTCTCATCCACAAGAGTATTGCTAAAAGTAAATGACATTAGCATGAGAAATC
>CAZFOO010000050.1:0-7418 GCA_964520585.1 uncultured Bacteroidales bacterium | reverse complement strand
AATTTCTCATCCACAAGAGTATTGCTAAAAGTAAATGACATTAGCATGAGAAATCGACGAAGTCAATTTCTCCTGTTCTATATTTAACATAGAATGTCTAAAGATCAATTACAGAGATGTCTTTTTCAAAATCATAAAAGGTCTTCCTCATCAGGTCAGACAGCATAAGCTTATAGGTGATAAATGATTCAAGCCTGGAAATATAGGCAGTATTGAGCCTTTCCCGTTCCAGTGCCATTGCCTGGCTGTCAATGTCGCCACTGGAATATCGTTGCCTGGATATCTCAAAGCTTTTTTCCGCCACGCTGATATTTTTCTCGAGTAACTGTAATCTCTTAAGACTGTTATGAAGCCGGTCAACCGTGGTTCTGAGATCCCGTTCGATGTTCACCCTGTTTCCTTCCATCATATATTCATATTGGGAAAGTACCGCTTCCGAGGACTTGACCCTGGCCCTGTTCTCCCCCCAGTCCACTATAGGAATGTTGAGTGTCAGGCCAATACCAAAACTACCCGGTCTGTCCATCAAATTTTGCCAGGTATTGTCAAAAGAAGTTGTAAGAGGAACGGATAAATTGCTTTTGTTAACACCTATAAAATTATAATTAAATAGTATATCCCCGTTTATCCTGCCCTCCGCCTTTCTTCTTTTTATCTCCATTTCCTGAATTTCAACCTGGATTTCATTTTCTCTCAGTTCAGGACGGTTCTCCAAAGCCATATTCAGGGCTTCCTCTACGTTAACAAAGACAACCTCATAATCAAGGTCACTCTGAACAATTATGCTGTCCCGGAGATCGATACCCAGGTATTCTTTAAATAAACTTAACTGGGATGTATAATTAAACTGGGCCATATCATAATTATTCACAGCCTCACCGAGGTCCACCTCCATCTGAAGAGCCTCCACTTCTCTTATTAGTCCGGCATTGTATTTATTAAGCGCTATATCATGGGCTTCGCGCTGTCGGTCCATGCTGAGCTTTGCTATATTTAAACGTTCAATATATGAAAGAAGGGTGTAGAAGGACTGGCTTACTTCGTAAACGAGGTTCAGCTCCTCTCTCTTTAACTGCTTTAACGAAAGTTCATAAGCAAGTTCAGCCTGCTTGTGGGCAGAACGGATATTATTATAGCCATACAAGGCGCTCAATGGCTGACGGAACCCGATGCTTGATGTGATCTGGGCAAGGCGGTCATCGGCATTATAGTCAATCAGGTTCTGAATACCCGACCTTATAAACAGATTCCCGTCTGTGGGGAGCGGCTGGTTAATTACCATATAGCTGCTAAGAAAGTTTTGTCTGACAGGGTAAAAAGATATCCCCAGACTGTCCTCCCATTGCCTGACCGTTTCGGTATACTGAGGCAAAGTCATGTTAAGGTTAATGTGTGTTCTCAGGCTGCTTCTTGCTGCCTTCATGTCATAAGCAGCTTTATTCAGGCTTTGTTGAAGAATGAGCATCCTGTTATTTTGTGATTTCGCCAGGAGGATGCTTGATTCCAGGTCGAGATTGTGAACATTTTGTGCACCTGCGCTTAAGATGGAGAACATTAATAAAAGCACAGATATCGGTTTAAGCAGGATCCTCATATGATTATCTTTATAGGTAGTTTAATTTTAAATTATTCGTGCCGGAGAGATTCTATCGGGTTCAGGTTTGCAGCCCTTTTCGCCGGAAGGTATCCAAATGTAATTCCAACAAGCGCAGAGAAACCGAAAGCCATAAAAATTGAATAGAGGGTAATGCTTGTATTTATCTCCGAAGCAAGGGAAATACCAATCGAAAGGGAAATACCAAGCACTACGCCGATAACCCCTCCTCCGAGACTCAGAACAATAGCTTCGGTAACAAATTGGCTGAGAATATCTGCCTTTTTCCCTCCCAAAGCAGTGCGTACCCCAATCTCCCTGGTACGTTCGGTTACCGATGCCAGCATAATGTTCATTATCCCGATTCCTCCCACTACCAGAGATATGGCAGCAATGGAAGCAAGCAAAAGATTATATATCCTTCGTTCTTTTTCCTCCTGTTTCAACAATTCATAAGGTATAACCAGGCTGAAATCATCATTATTAAAATGATGCCTGTTCAAAATACTTCTGATAACTGCAGCTGTCTGCATTAACATTTCGGACTGATCCAGCTGAACGGTAAGCTGCTTGAGTTCGCTTGCGAAAGAATTTTCTTCCGGCATTCGCCGGTGGAACGTGGTAAGAGGAATAAACACATCATTATTCAGGTCCCGTGCCGCCAGTTCACCAACCGTTTCTGTAAACAGGGCTTTGGTCTGCAAAATACCGGTTACCTCAAACCACTGATCTCCAAGCTTTACATTCTGTCCAAGCGGGTCATCATATCCAAACAGCTCACGTGATGCATTTGCCCCAAGAATACATACCTGGAGTTCTCTCTGGTAATGATCATCATTAATAAAAGCTCCATCTTCGAGCTGATAATTCAGCATACCCATCATCGATGGGGTAATACCTATAACCGTTACTTTGGAAGCCTTATCAGAATGGCGGGCTTCCAGTTTTATTTCGGCCTGTGGTGCCACATCCACCACGCCCGGAACAATCTCCCTTATCACATTGGCGTCCCTGATTGAGAGTCCCCGGGAGAATTTCAATCTTACCTCCTCCAGCTCTGTATCACTTAATTCCTTATCCCTGACAATAATGTTATTAACCCCCAGGTCCTGATATTTGGCAATGGCCTGCTTCTTGGTTCCTTCGCCAATGGACACCATGGCAATTACAGATGCAGTACCGAAAATAATTCCCAGCATGGTAAGCAGGGAACGGAATTTCTGATCGATAAGACTCAGTATGGCAATATTAAAATTTTCTCTTATTTGCATCTTTAAAATATCTTATTGGGATCAATTAAGTTAACAGGTATCAGCATTTGACCCGGTTCCAGTCCACCGCCAAGAATCAGGGTATGGTGACTGTTGGATATCCCGGTTTTCACTTCCACTCTATTGGTTCCGCTGCCTCCTGCAGGAAAGACCCAGGTCTTATTTCCATCTTTTAAAAGACAGCTGTTATGAACAAAAATCCCATTTTCCTCTTCATGGCAAATATATTCGCAGCTGACTGTCATACCCGGCTTTAAGCGTATATCCGACTCCATAATTTCCACCTCAGTGAGAAAAACATTTTTATCTTCACGTATGGCAGATATTTTACTTACCGAGGTTACCACTCCATTAAAAGGCACGGTGGGAAGAGCCTCCAGTCTCACGATTACCTTGAGGCCGGGTTGCACCTTGCTGATATCTGTCTCATTAATATGGGACAATACCTTCATTTTACTTAAATCAGGGATACTGGCAATTTGAGCTCCAAAAAACATATCATCACCCAGGCGCACGAATTGCCGGTTCCAGCGGTTCTGCGCCACCTGAAAAACTCCTTTGTTTGGACTATAAATAGTAAGTTTTTTCAGAGCTTCCTTAGCATCCCTTATTTCTGCTTCCCGTCGCAACACCTTTATTTTATGGATTGAAAGATCTATTTCTTCCTGTCTTGTTTTGGATTTGATATTCCTTTTGACATTTTCAAGCCTTATGGTTGCCTGTTGAAATTCCAGTTCTTTTATCTTTCGTTTCGATTCCGCCTCAAACCTTACCCTGTCCAGCTCAAGCTTTTTAAGATCATAGGTTGCCAGTTCACTTTTTAGCTGTGCCTGCAGTTCCTGTATAGTATTCTCCATCTGTACCATTTGTTTATTTGCTGCGGCAAGTTCATTCTCCAGTGTCTCTTCTTTCTGTATAATATATCTGTATATTGAAGATGGATCCATAGCAGCTACGGAATCGCCCTCATGTACCACCGACCCGTGCTCAACCAGACCGATAATTTTAAACCTGTAGCCGTATTCCCAATTTATCTGGGGCATGGTGATATTAGAGGCTTGGACCGCCTCAAGCTCTCCGGTTTCAATGATGGACTGCCTGAAATATCCGCTCATAACGGCAGATTCCCCGGATGACCCTCTCCTGCATCCTGATGAGCAAAGAAGCAATGGGACGATCATTAATAGAAATATTATGCATGTGGCATAAGGACCTTTTCGTGATAGCATCTTATCGATATTATATTTTTTTGCTATTGTTGATCTTGCGAAGAAATGAACGGATCGGATAAAGCAAGCTCCTCATCGCCCTGCAGTCCCTCCGTTACAACTGTAAAATCGGTATTGGAGGTCCCGGTTTTTACATCCTGTCTTCTGAACCCGGAACTTGTCTTTACATAAACGAATTCATCTGCCTGCTCCCTGAACAATGATTCAAAAGGGATGTACAATACATCATGAATTTCCTTGATTTTAATCTTGCAGCTGACCGTTAATCCGGGCAGAAGCTTCTCAGAAGTTCCAGATATACTTATTTCTACAGGAAAAACCTTTATTTTGGATGTGTTATCTTTATTCTGTGCCAGGTTGGCAATTGATGTTACCTTTCCCTGGTATGTAGTGTCGGAATAAGCATCGGTAATAATGGTGACTTCCATTTCGGGGAGGATCTTGGAAACATCCACTTCATTTATTTTAATCTCTGCCATCATATTATCCAGATCGGGCAGTTCAATAAGCTTAGATCCCGAATACGGCTGTTCCCCAACCTGCCATTTCTGTTGTGTCATCCAGTTCTCTTCCAGGATGGCTATACCGTTGGCAGGGCTTACCACAAACAAACTGTTGACCGAACTGTTAGCCTCATCGAGCACATCCTGCAACTGTTTAATGCTAAGCTTTTTTTGAAATAGGTCTTCCTGGTTGATACGCTTCCGGTTCTCAATTTGTTCCCTGGACCTTTCCAGTGCAATGTTGGCATTTTCGAGTTTCAGTGCTATTTCCTGCTTGGTTACATCAGCTTCATATTCAGATTGCTCAAAATTAATTTTTGAGATCTCCCTGGATATCCGTGCAACTTCCATGTCCGCTTCCAGATCGTCGATAGCGGACTGGTGGGTAGCAATCATCTTGTCAAGTTCAGCGTTTGCAACGACAAGGAGCTGTTCATTTTCAACAATGGCTTTTTGTATTTCAGAGAGATCGAATATGATAAGCGTATCGCCTTTATGGACTTCCTTGCCATCTTCCACCATGCTTGTAATTTTCAGTCCCCCGTACCGGTAAGAAATTCTGGGTGCATTAATGGCAATTGAATTAACTGCCCGCAGTGTTCCCTCTTCGGTTAATTCCTCCGTAAAAGTACCTTTCCTGACATAGGTTGTTGGCACTTCTTTTAATTCCCCGTTATTGCATGCAAACAAAAGTGGTAAAAGAAGTAAAAAGCTTAATCTGATCATTTTCCTCATATCAATTTTTAAATATTCCGGTCGCAGTGGAGTCGGGGGTTGATGGTAAATTTTGATTTGTAATTACTCTTCGCTCGATCACATTATAGGGAGGTTCGATCAGTGCAACTGTCTCCGATCCCTCCAGTCCATATGAAACAACAGTTGAAGAACTGTTTGACAGACCGATTTCAACTGGTACCGGCAAAAATTTATCACCATCGGCCACATAAACAATGTTAAGACTGTCTTTTTTAAAAACTGCCGTGGCAGGGATAACAACCGCATCCTTAACTTCATTGACAACGATCTCACATTCGGCACTTATGCCATGTGTCAGTCGGTTATGGAGGCTGTCGATGCTCACGATTATTTCATATAATTTTACGGGCGATTGTCTGCCGCGATTGTTTCCAACAAGTGTTTTTCTTTTGATTTCACCGGTCGTCTGCAAGCCATGTAAAGCATCTACATCAATTTTAACTTTCTGCCCCTCTAATATTTGCCGGTAATCTGCTTCAGGTACCTCCAGCGATACCTCCATTATACTGACGTCAGGCATTTGAAGCAAAGGCATGTTTGGGAAAACACTGGAGTTCAACCCAATCTTTCCCCCGACGGTCATTACTCCCCTTGAAGACATCATTGTCATTTCCGGAGCCACAGTATGTAATACAATCCCGTCCTGTGGGGCCACGATAGTAAGGGAATTTATCTGCTCAATTATCTGCTTAATATCATTTTCAGTTCTTATAATGCGGGTATTAAAGCTTTTGCGTTCAGCCTCAAAAATTTGCTTAGCGGCGGAATGCCTTTTCTGAAGTTTGGATTTTTCAACAGTGGCCTTTTCCAGTTCAAGGGCAAAGAGTCTTTGCTGCACCGGCGGGGCAAATTGTTTTTGCACGGAGTCAAGACTGTTCATGGCAACCCTTATATTCATATCATCGAGTTGGGATTCCAGGGAAGACAAATTTATGTCATTGTCGATGGTCAGCTTATTGAGATCCATATTCAACTGCTCAAGCCTGGACGTAATATTCTCGTGTTGCCGAATAAGATCGGGTGCATCCAGGATACATATAGTATCGCCTTTTTTTACATATTCTCCTTCATCGGCAATGTAAATTACTGTTATGCCGGAAACACGCAATCTGGGGGCAACAATGGTCAATGTGTTACTTGCCCTGACAGTCCCCCCGGCATTAATAGTTTCAATGAAATCACCGGGACTGAGATCAAATGATATAACATGGTCAGTTTTTCTGCCGCAACTGTTGAATAGAAGAAGAATGATTGCCAGATTATTAAGGGATAAAAACCCCATCAGCCTTCGGCAGACAAAATAAGATGGTTTAAAACATGAAATCATTAGAAGCAAATCTTATTCATAAAAATCTCCAGCACACAAATTTCTTTATCACTTTATCTAATCAAGGGATACAAATTTCTTTACTGCTTTATCTAATCAAATATCAAACTAATTTTTCAGTTTTGCAACTAATTAATTTTTATTTTGAATATTTTTTTATTAATTATTTTCCACTTCCCGCTCCGGTCAAACATAATTATTGAATGACATATCTATGGTTTTGATGGATTTTGGATTTCAACGGGGAGTGCTTAACGGCAGGTTCATAAAAAGAAAACGCCCTAAACAGTTGATTTAAGGCGCTTAAACAAAAATGGTCTGAAAAGGCGTGGAGATTAGGGGAGTCGAACCCCTGACCTTTTGGCTGCCAGCCAAACGCTCTAGCCAACTGAGCTAAATCCCCGATTTTTGCGCTGCTAAATTAATAATTTTTTACGTTACGCAAAAATAAGTTTTCAAAATGGCAGAACAATTTCATTCCTATGCAAAAACAAAACAATATACCCTGATTATGAGATTTTTGCAAATTATTCAATTAAAAAAATTACTATTACTGCTTTTTTAGTTGCATAACTAATATCTTATTACTAAATTTATAGTTGATATATCAGCTTAATCATTTTACCCAAAAATTTCAGAAACCATGGAAACTAAAAAAACCGATAAAGCTAATCTCGAAAAGAAAAAAGGATTATTCCTTCAGATAGGTCTGGTGGCCGTACTAGCCTTGTTATTGAT
>CAZFOO010000049.1:0-27854 GCA_964520585.1 uncultured Bacteroidales bacterium | reverse complement strand
ACGGACGGTTGACATGAAATTCGGGATTCGCGGGAATACTGGTCAAGGAAATTCCTACCGAGGTTGCCGCAGCTGCTTCAGTACCCTCTTCATTAACATCAACAAAAGCTTTGTGTTTAACCTCAGATATAAATATCTGCTCCTCCATAATACCGGCAAAATCGGCGTTATTATTATTAAAAGCATCCACCATACCAAGACGGGTCAGGGTGTTATTTAGGTTCAGGTCATAGGTGTAATTAAATCTTGGCAGGCGGAGGCTTTTTTTAACAGGGCTGTCAAGGAGGGAGTTTATTTCATTCCACTCCTCTACAGATATATATTGGATTAGGGTTTCCGGTGATACACCTTCATCGGGCAAAAAGACCAGCATACTGAAATTACCGTGCCCATAAGGAATCTCAAGCACCTGGTAATCTTCACGTGATGCATATGCAAATTCTTCGGTCAGCTCCATGGTGGGAACCAGCTTTTCCTGTCCATCATAAAGATAAAAAGTACGATCGTGGGTATTTTCTTTGTCAAATTCATATGACCATATACCATTAAAATATATGGCATTGATCAGGAACATCACATGCAGTGGGGTAATCTCATCAATAATATTTTCGATCCGGTTATTAGTCCTGTTTGCAACCCACTCATTAATTACATTTTTAGCTGCTGCATCACTAAAATCGAGAGGTTCTATCTGAGCATCGAAACCTTCCTTATTGATATCCAGGAAGCTTTGCTTAACTTCAAAATCATCCCTGTACCATATCGAGTTTGCAATGCT
The DNA here is from genome assembly GCA_964520585.1 of uncultured Bacteroidales bacterium. Taxonomy (GTDB): domain Bacteria; phylum Bacteroidota; class Bacteroidia; order Bacteroidales; family PUMT01; genus PXAP01. The sequence goes on along the minus strand of CAZFOO010000049.1, from coordinate 27,076 downwards.
GGTTTCAACTTTTTTGTCCGCCGAAAGCAACTCGGAAATAAGATCATTGAATGATTTATTGATGCTATTAGCATCAAGATCAGGAAGGTACAAGGTTTCTTTCATCTGCTCACGGGTATTACCTGCGGAACCGTTCCATGTCATAGATAGCGCAAAGTGGACACTAAGTGGTGAGATAAATATATTGTCTCCAGGGGTTTCTGAATCAGATATCTCTTTTATCAGATCAAAGCCAAAACGATTGATGCCTTCTACAAGCTGCATCTGCTCAGAAGAAAGCTTAATTTCTTTCGCGCCAATCTTTGTCTCCTCCTTCTCACAGGATGTCAGAGAAGTCACTAATAAATATAGAATTATTACAACAGGTATTTTCATGTATGAAAAATTGACCTTTGTTTAATATACTACATAGATGCATAAAATGCGTTACCGGTTGCAGTATGAACAAAAAAAAATGAGAGTGTTAAAATCAACATCATCTAACCCTAAACCCAAATGGAAAAAACCCCATAGTAAAAAATTCACTAAAATCGGACTATCTAATTCCGGAGGCGGTGGCGTTTATCCCGATTTTTTTGCTGTGCAACGCGATTCTTTTTAATCACGCAGTCCTTTCGGGCAAAGCCCAGCCAAGATATTACCGCGACCAAAGTTAAAGCCATATGGCACAAACATACGATGCGGGTTTTTAAGATAAACCAGAACAAAAAATAGCCGACAATTTTAAGAATTATCATCTTCTATAAGATAGTTTGGTTTAAGCAGTTTGTAATGATCAAATATATCCGGCAGGTCAAATACAGGGAAGAATTAAAAGAAATTAAATTTTTTGATTAATTTTGCATCGTTAAAATTGTCCTGTGGTGTAATTGGCAACACGTCTGACTCTGAATCAGAAGAGTCCAGGTTCGACCCCTGGCAGGACAACAAAACAAAAATTCCACTGTATAATAACTATTTACAGTGGAATTTTTGTTTTAGGGGATGAATCAGGGGAAGAATAATTGCTCTCTTATCTCATCGAACATTGATTAAATCTTAAACTCTATAAAGTTCGAGAAACCGAAGCCTTTCCAATTGTGTTGCACATTTAATTTTGAGGTAATACCAGGCATTTTTTAAAGTGCAATTTACATGGATGCATAATCCCGCAGGTTACTCGATGTTGACACCTGGGCCGGGTACTGGCAATTTAATATCCTTATTCATCATCCATCTCTTCCATAATCTGGTTAACTTTCATTTGAAGTTCAGGATCCTGCTGATAATATCCCATTATTTCCTCATATTTTGCGGGAGATATTTCTGTGTTATCAATTATATCAGTAATCTTTTTATTATATTCAAGCTCTATCTCCTGAATGGCAAGGAGCGCATTTTCAAATGCTTCCATTTCCTCTTCTGTAACTTCAGGGTCCACACCCTTTTGCTGAGCCTCCAGCATCTTGTTAAAAGCTTCAACTGTAAGGCCCTCTTCTTCAATTTCATCTATCATCAGAGCCTGACTTTCCTGTTGGAGAGGCATAACCTCCAGGACAGCTTTCACAAAATTTTCGAGTTCTTCATCAGAGTAATCGGGAGCATCCTGAGCCGCCGGCTGCTGTGCGAAAAGGGCTGATGAAGCAAATAAAAAAGATATCATCAATAAACTAAATGTTCTTGGCAGAGAATTTCGATTTTTAAAATACATAATAAAAGGTATTAGTTCAACAATGGATTCACATACATACTAAAATTTTGACAAATTCATGCCAATTATGGTATCCAGCTATCAATCTTTACATTATCTTTAAATGGTATAATATCATATGTACATTGTTTACACAATTTCTTTTAATGTGAGGAATATTTCTACAATTACGGTATGTACATAAATGATTTTGGTGACAGCTTTTTTTCAGGATAAATAGACAAACAGAATCCGCGTTATGAATTTTCACTGGTTTGCAGAGCATCAAATAATACGTTTCTCAAGGGTTTTCAACTTTTTTGTATCTTTATCCAATCTAAAAATGATCCCCATGATACTGCGTCTCACAAAAAGATATAAAGAAACCAGGGGGATCCATCCATTTGAAACACCTGGTATGATTTATATGCAAAATATAACGAATTAAATATCAGATCAATTAACATGATTAATTCGGATGGATTATCCATTTGACCAGCTATAATAAATAAATATTTACTGATAAAAGGCTTTAAATACGGCAGTATCCCCGATAAGCTTGAATTTTAGCCGATGTAAAAGCAAAGAATTAAAGAATTAAAGAATTAAAGAATTAAAGAATTAAAGAATTAAAGAATTAAAAAAAATATGGAAAAACTTTTAACATCAAATTTAAAACTTGGGATAATTGCGGGTGGACAGCTTGGCAAGATGCTGGTCCAGGAGGCCAGTAAATGGGATATTATTACTTATGTATTAGACCAGGAAGAAAACTGTCCTGCAAGAAACATCGCAACACATTTTATTAAGGGTGATCGTTTGAATTTTGAATCTGTATATAATTTCGGGAAAAAAGTTGATATTCTGACCTTTGAAATTGAGAGTGTTAATACAGATGCATTAAAACAACTTAAATCGGAAGGCCATAAAATTGTGCCTGACCCGGGAATCCTTGAATTAATACAGGATAAAGGGAAGCAAAAGGAATTTTTTGAAAAGAACAAAATACCTTCAGCGCATTTCAAAACATTTGACAGCCTGAAAGAAATAAAAAAGGCTGTTGAAACGGGTGAATTTAAATTTCCCTTTGTTCAGAAACTCAGGAAAGGAGGATATGATGGCAGGGGGGTTGCCATTATTAATAATGAGAGCGATTTAAATAAATTACTGGATGGAGCATCAGTCATTGAGCATAAGATTGACATATCAAAAGAAATAGCTGTCATTGCTGCCCGTAATAAAAAGGGAGAAATAAAATGCTACCCTGTTGTCGAAATGATGTTTGACCCCAATGCAAATCTTGTGGATAAACTGATTTGTCCCTCAACAATTACGTCAGAACAATCGGAAAAAGCAATTAATATTGCTGGCGAAATTGCAGATCAGCTTAATATGGAAGGAGTGCTTGCGATTGAATTTTTTATCGACTCAAAAGGAGATGTCACTGTAAATGAGATGGCTCCGCGTCCCCACAATAGTGGACACCATACTATCGAAAGCATTATAACTTCACAATTTGAACAACATTTAAGGGGAATACTGAACCTGCCATTAGGCAGTACGGAATTGAAATTACCAGCCGTAATGGTAAATATTTTAGGAACTGAGGGATATGAAGGTCCGGTTAAGTATGAAGGAGTGACTGAATGTATGGCTATTGACGGGGTAAAGATCCATCTTTACGGAAAGAAAATAACCAGACCATTCAGAAAGATGGGTCACGTTACAGTGTTGTCATCATCTTTAGACCATGCATTAGAAAAAGCTGAAAAGGTAAAACAATTAATCAAGGTAAAATCATGGAAAACAAGTTAGTAAGCATTGTAATGGGCTCTGATTCGGATTTACCAATTATGAAACAGGCGGCTCAAATACTTGAAGAATTTTATGTTGGCTATGAGATTGACATTGTATCGGCACACAGAACTCCCGAAAAATTATTCGAATTTGCTTCAAATGCCCATAAACGCGGAATCGAAGTAATTATAGCCGGTGCAGGAGGTGCGGCACACCTGCCGGGAATGGTTGCAGCAATATCCCCCTTGCCTGTTATTGGAGTGCCTGTAAAATCAAGCAATTCCATTGATGGATGGGATTCTGTTCTTTCAATTTTGCAAATGCCCGGTGGTGTGCCGGTTGCCACGGTGGCGTTAAATGGAGCAAAAAATGCCGGAATACTTGCTGCACAAATAATTTCAGTTTCAAATCCCCCTTTAAGAGAAAAGATAATTAAATACAAAGCCGGGCTAAAAGAACAGGTATTGAAAAAATCCAGGAACCTGGGTGTTTAATATGGAAACCTCATATTTACGGTAATTTTACAGAATAAGCTGGCAGGCATATAAACGTTGATATATATGGGCTGTTCCGGTAATTAATATTGAGGACATACATTTTAAAATGGATTAATTCACTGATTTTTGTAACTTGCATCAAATTAATGATATTTATTTTATTCAAAACCTGATAGTTAGACTAACCATTGTCAACATTTTTATGATTTTTCATGATTATTGAAACCAGAGCATACGCACGGGCAGGCTTACTTGGAAACCCATCTGATGGTTATTTCGGCAAGACGATATCGATTATTGTCAGAAATTTCGGAGCTTCTATTTCTCTCTATGAAACTCCTGAATTGAAAATTGAAGAAATGGATGTTGACCGTAACACTTTCCGGAATATTTATCATATGGCCGATGCTGTTAAATTGACAGGTTATTACGGAGGAACAAGACTTATTAAAGCAGGAATTAAAAAATTTGTGGAATATTGCGAATCAAATAATATCCGGTTAATTAATAAAAATTTTACAATCCGTTACCGTTCATCTATACCCCGCCAGGTGGGATTGGGAGGATCAAGCGCCATTATAGCTGCTACAATGAAAGCTTTGATGAGGTTTTACGAAGTGGATATTCCGCAACCTATACTTCCTACAATCATACTTAAGGCAGAGACCGAAGAACTCTCAATCAATGCCGGATTGCAGGATAGAGTAATACAAGTATATGAAGGATGTGTATTTATGGATTTCGAAAAGGAGCATCTGCAAAACAAAGGATTTGGCAAGTATGAAAATATAGATCCGTCTCTTTTACCAAAATTTTTTCTGGCATATAAAGTTGAATTGGGTAAAGTTTCGGGAGCAGTATTAAATAACATTCGTGAAAAATATGAGAAAGGAGACCCTTTAGTAACTGAAACACTTGCCGAATTAGCCGAGTTAGCCGAAAATGGCAGAGATGCAATTTTGAAAAGAAATTTTAATGAATTAAGTAAACTAATTGACAGGAATTTTGACCTGCGTTGTAAAATCATGAATATATCCGAAAGCAACATGGAAATGGTGACAACGGCAAGGAAGTGTGGAGCCTCCGCCAAGTTTTCCGGTTCCGGTGGTGCTATTATAGGCATGTATGAAGATGATGAAATGTTAAGACGATTAGTTGTCAATCTACAAAAGGTTAATGCCAGAGTTATTAAACCAATTATACTGTAATATTGCTATGATAAAAAAAGCCGTGATCCCTGCAGCAGGTTTTGGTACAAGATTCCTTCCCGTTACCAAAGCTCAACCCAAAGAAATGCTGCCTATTATTGATACCCCCACAATTCAATATGTGGTGCAGGAATGTGTTGATTCCGGAATTGAAGATATATTAATCATTTCCGGCAAGGGAAAACGATCAATAGAAGATCATTTTGACAAAAATTTTGAGCTCGAATCCCGGATACAGGAAAAAGAAGATGAAGCTCTATATACTCAGTTAAGACATATTGAAACTATGGCAAACATTCATTTTATCCGTCAAAAAGAATTAAACGGATTGGGTGATGCCATTTACCATGCCAGATTTCATTGCGAACATGAGCCATTTGCTGTCTTATTGGGGGATACCATTATTGATTCTGTAATACCAGCCACTCAGCAACTCATTGATTCATACGAACAGTACAGGCAAACTGTGATAGCAGCAGAAACCGTTCCATGGGAAAATGTCTCAAGGTACGGTATAGTTGGCGGTGATAATCTTAGTAAGAAGGTCTTACAGTTAACCGAACTTATTGAAAAGCCAGATAGAAAACAGGCTCCTTCCAATTTTGCAATTGCAGGGCGCTATATCCTTACCCCTGAAATTTTCAGGGCCCTGGAAAAAACACCCCGCGGGAAAGGGAATGAAATTCAACTTACTGATGCGCTACAGATTTTACTTAAAGAGGAGGGCATTATTGCAACCATAATTGAAGGCAGGCGTTTTGATATTGGCAATAAAATGGATTTTCTGAAAACAACAGTTGAGTTTGCTCTGAAAAGAAAAGAATTTGCTAAGGATTTCGAGAAATTTCTTCGAGATACCATTGAAAGAATTGACTCCCAAAAGTAGGAACCAATATGTCCGCCGTCCGGTAGCCGGCCAAAAGGAATAAGGTTAACAGATATCCTTTATCATAGCCGGACAGATTCCGGAATTTATCTTATAATGAAAGCCTCATGTTAATTTCTAGCACAAAATAAGATGCATAAACATGAGGGTTCCATCGGGTTTGAAAGACTGATGATTCTTTACCTTCATAATATAAATAACTGATTATTAATTTGCTTAACCTGTTTTATTAAGATGAAGGCGAGATATTTATTTGATGGCATCCTGATAATTTAATAATATAATTATTATTAAATTATATCAACAGCTTATCTGATGACCGGGCTCATTTCGAAACCATTTTTTGTACAGGTAACCACATATCCTGGCAGATTTTTTGAACATATAGCTTGCCTCGATGGTTTAAATAGTACTAGCTAAACTTATTATAAATTGTTGGCATTTCGCAGAATAAAAAATAGTTTCATCTGATTATTAGTAGCTAAACAATTATAAACTTCAGCAAGTTTATTTAATTTATACCAATGCAAAATTCAATTATAAATATGAGAAAGCGAATATTATTAACAACAGCAATGATATGGTTCACTTTTAGTTTTTCACAATCAGTTGAAAACAAGCCTTACTATACTTCACGCTTAATTAAGGAAAGTGGATTCAGGCTCCAGGAATACCAGGATAATAATGATAATGGCAATGAACCTGAAGGCAAATTAGATTTCAATTTCTTTGTATTGCCAAATCTCATTATTGGAGGTGCTCCAACTTATCTGGGTTCAGAAGTTGAGCTTTTTGATGAATCATCTTCTGCAGGAAACCTGCCGGATGATGTCCTTTTTGATGCCAGCAGTGATTATGGTGACAAAACTGTTCCAATCATAACAAATCCTGAAACCGGAATTCCATTTAATATAGACATCGGATATACATATAATGACACCCGTATTGGTCTTTCGTGGTTCCGGATGACGGCTTCAGATGAACAAACCGGGGAGGTGCCGGGTTTGGATTTATACAGCGAAGATAACACCGAAGGTTTTGGGTATGGATTTGTGAGTTTCTGGAACATGGGATGGGACCTGCATTCCAGCAGGAATTTTCCAGCCTCCTGGGCTGAAGGATTCAGGGATCTTGGTGAAATTGAAGATGGAGACGGAATTGAGGATGGAGAAGAAATTGAGAACGGTGAATATCAAATTGAATATTCCCCGGACCAGGGAAATAGTCAGTGGGAAAGTTCGCATGATATTTCTTTTAATTCTATTCAATTATCAGTCCGCCATCCGGTAATTAAGAGTGAAAACCTGACTTTTAGCCTGATGGGTGGTCTGCAATATGGCCGCTGGAGTGATAATCTGAAGCAAACCCTGAATATTACAGCACACACCGAGCTTACCGACAGGTGGACTCAATTGATTCCTGTTGATGAACAAGGAGAAGATTCTGTTATGGTTGAAGTTTTTCTTGATTATATCTTTAACAATGATATTACGCTGGAGACAAACTCATCTTCAGAATTTAATTCATTTGGTTTGATTGCCGGGATTGAAGCGGACTGGAAAATTTTACCTTCCTTGTCTGTTTCTGTAAAAGCAGGTACTTCAACCCTAAGTGGAAGTGCTTCATATTCGGGGACAGGAATAGATGTTGATGATATAGTTGAAGAAGATATCCTTACCGTTTATGATATGGATGGTAACCAGTTATTTACAGATCCACTGGAAGGGTATGAATATTTATCGGGGGAATTTACCCTGCCAGAATACTCCAAAGATATATTGTCAGTAAATTACTTTCTTAACTTCACAACCAGTTATGAAATAACTGATATTGTTTCACTGATGGCAGGATATTCATATTCTCTTTGGAAAAACCTTCCCATGTCTCCCCAGTGGAGTTATTCTGATGCATATACTCAGCCTTACGGACCATATGCAGTCGAAGATAGCTGGGATAAAGAGAAAATATCAAATATTTCTGCTTCAGGATTTAAACTGGGGATTGGTTTAACATTTTAATACAAAAACGTCTATTTCACATTTTGGAAATATTCCTAACTTAGCAAGTGATTGCATGCCATAAATTATTCACATTCATATAAATCCACATCAGCCTTCTGGAGATAAAATAGCATGAACAAGCCTTGAGGCTTCATGAGATTTAAAAATTGAATTTAGTTTACCTGAAACAGGCAATTACTTAATATTCCAATTGCTAATTATACTGTATATACATGAACATTCCGATAAAAGCGGCAATAGCATACGATTTCGATGGAACCCTGGCTCCTGGAAATATGCAGGAACATTCTTTCATCCCGAAACTCGGCATTCCAAAAGAAACGTTCTGGCTGGAGGCCAATCAAATTGCCAGAGAAAACGATATGGACGGGATCCTTTCCTATATGCAACTGATGCTGCAGAAATCAAACGAGAAAGGAATTCCGATCAGGAGGGAGGATTTTATCAGGTACGGCAATGATATCAACCTTTTTCCCGGAGTTAAAGACTACTTTGACGTTATAAATAATTACGCCCTGGACCGTGGAATATTACTTGAGCATCATATTATCTCATCAGGATTACGAGAATTTATAGAAGGAACAACCATTGCAGGTCATTTTAAAAATATATTTGCATCAGGTTTTAAATACAATGAGAAGGGGATTGCAGAATGGGCTGCGCTTGCTATAAATTATACCAATAAGACCCAATATCTTTTCCGAATAAATAAAGGGATTGACAACTCATGGGACAATACACTCATAAACAGGTATATTCCCGAAGAAGAAAAGCCGGTCCCCTTTTCCCGGATAATTTATATCGGTGATGGAGAAACCGATGTTCCTGCTATGAAAATGGTAAAATACCAGGGAGGAGCTACGATTGCCGTCTTTAATCAGAATGCAAAAGCTTCTTCCTCAGACAAGTCACAGGAACAAATGTGCCGGGACCTAATTGCCCATAAAAGAGTCGATTATATTGCTCCTGCAGATTATGAAGAGAAAAGCGTTCTGGTCAGTACCATAAAATTGCTTATTGACAGGATCAGTATTAATATCTCTCTAAGCAAAAAATCATTAAATAATTACAGGTCAGGCATAAATGAGGGGTGAAGAAGGAAATCCTTTTTGTATAGTGTTTTCTTCTCTGAAAAATGGACCGCGCTTGCCTGGAAAAATCCAAAAGCACCGTTACTGATATTCCCTTTTACATTTGCTTTAGGTGGTGAAAAAAACATATTAGGCATGTAATTCATAATAGCATCATTGATGAACCACAGATATTCCTCACTTATTGACATGGCCTTAACCTGCACTTCGAGTGAATCTGCTTTAGATTCGATAATACCTACAGATTCTCCGTCCAGATATTCTCCGTTATTAAACACATCGGTATAAATACTCCAGTTATAAAGTGTATCAACCCAAACCCCGTTTACTGAGTACTTGAAAAGGTAAACCTGTTCAGGATCGGGTGGATCCTGACCATAAATCAAAATTTCATAATGAGGCATGTCTTCAGGAATACCATAAGGGAACTTTTTAAACCTGATAGAGTCAATTTCGAATTTTTCATACATGGTTGAAGTGGCTGTATAGGTTTCATCCTCGTACAAGATGCTGAGTGTATAAGACTGACCCACTTCACCTGTAAATTCACGGCTTTCGTAGTATCCCGGACTAACTTCCGGGAGATCGTAAAGGACCTCACCAACTTTTATGCTGACATCTGCTCCGGTTGCCGGAGGATTGGGCTCATTTTTATCGTAAGGTATCGTCTTTTTCAGTATCACAGTCTGCGCTGAATCAGTGTCTGTTACCGTTGCGTGGACTACCAATCTGGAATACTGCTCCGGATCAAGGTCCAGCTCTATTTCATCGACACATGAAGTGCCTGATAACGTTATTACAAACATAGTGAGGATAATTCCCTTTCGGGGAATAACACTGTAAGCTTTATAATTAGTAATTTTTTTAAACATTTGCTTCATATCTGATCGTATGTTAGTTTTAAAATCTAAAATTCCAGGTTACCGAAGGTACGATGCCAAAAAGGCTGAGTTGCCTTGCTCCCATCCCATGACTACTCCCTTCTTCTGCAACAAAATACATGGTAAACGGGTTTTTCCTGTTATAAGCATTATAAACTGAAATATTCAGCTCATGATTCAGGGCTCTGTTTTCCGGACTGCTCAACTGTAAGGTAGCTGAAATATCCAACCGGTGATAATGAGGAAGCCTGTAGCCATTCCTTTCAGAATAACCAGGCATAATAATCCCTCCATATTCCCATCTTCCGGTAGGAAGAGTTAAAGGTGCCCCCGTTGAATAAACCCAGTTTAGTCCGATATCCAGCCTCCGGTTCATATCCCTGTTAATTACAAGACTAAAATTGTGAGGCTTATCATAATTAGCATTGTACCAGTTGCTATTATTTATCTCATCAATTTTCCTGCGGGAACTGGAAAGGGTGTAACTAATCCATCCGGTAATTCTGCCCTCATTTTTTCTGACCATCAGCTCAAGTCCATATCCCTTTGCAATCCCTGTACGAATCTCTCCCTCCACCATTTCATTGAAATAAATATTCGCGTTATCGCGGAAGTCGATCTGGTTCTGCATGTATTTGTAATAAACCTCAGCAGAAGTTTCAAATAGATTATCGCTGAAATTCCTGAAATATCCGAGGGCAATCTGGTCTGAGATTTGAGGTTTAACATTAGGAGATACCGGAAACCATACATCAGTCGGCATGCCGGCAGAAGAATTGGATGCAAGCTGCATGTACTGGCGGGTCCGGGAATAGCTTCCCTTAAGGGAAGCAGCGGAATTTAACAGCAACGCAGTACTTAGTCTGGGCTCTACGCCACGATTTGTATTATAAACTTCCCCTTTCTCATAGTCAGTGTACCCATCAGGTTCATAGTTGTCATCAAAATTATACACCCTTGCCTCACCAATGTTCTGATATGCAACAAACCTTAACCCATAGTTTATCTTGAACTTTCCACCGATATTCTGTCCGTTCGATGCATATAATGTATATTCCAAAGCAGAATTCCGTGGGATACTGAGAATATTACCATCACCGGCTTTAATTACTCCCGGCCGGAACCTGTGCATGAAAACCTGACCACCGAACCGTAATGTATTATCCGGACCGGGGTAATAAGTAAAATCGGATTTTACTCCATAATCGGTTATGCCTGAATCCCATTTATAGCTATTCATGCCTTGATTCATGCCGAGTAAATGATCATAATCTGAAAAGATGAATGACGTGTTGCTGAACATCCTCTCATTGACAATGTAGTTCCATCTCACAGTCTGTGTTACATTGCCCCAGTTCATATCCATAATATCCTGGAAAGCAAACACATCCCGGCCATAATAGCCTGAAAGGTAGATACGGTGTTTGTCGTTTATTATATAGTTTCCTTTCATATTCAGATCATAAAAAAAAAGGCTGTTATTCCTTATCAGAGAGTCACCCGACAACGCAAGGAACATATCTGCATAGGTACGCCTTCCTGACAACATGAATGATGCTTTATCTTTAATTACCGGACCCTCAACCGTCAGCCTGCTGGCTATTGAACCGATGCCCCCGGTAACGGCGAAATTTTTCATGTTACCCTCTCTCATCCTTATATCAAGTAAGGAAGCCAGTCTGCCACCATGCTGTGCAGGAATATCTCCCTTGTGCACCGACATGTCTTTTATCGCATCGCTGTTAAAAACCGAAAAGAATCCGAGCAGGTGAGATGCATTATAAACAACAGCTTCATCCAGCAGAATAAGGTTGTGATCGGTAGCCCCACCCCTGACGCTGAAACCTGAAAATCCTTCGGCAACATTTTGAATCCCCGGGAGCATCTGAACAGTCTTCAGCAGGTCGACCTCTCCCATAAAGGCGGGGGCTTTTTTGATGGTTTCAGCATTTAGCTGAATACTGCTCATGCCGGCTTCCGTCACATTCTCATCTCTTTTCCTTCCCGATACAACAACCTCCTCCATCGCAATACTAGCCGGATGAAGTTCAAAATCCTCCGGGATGTTTTCCTTAAGTGTTATTGTTATTTCCAGCGACTCATATCCAAGATAAGATACCCTTACAGTATATTCGCCGGACGGCACACTTAAAGAGTAAAAACCATACACATTAGATACAGTACCCTTGTTCAATTCCTCAACATAAACCGTTGCTCCTATGAGGGTTTCCCCATCAGTAGCATCTTTTATGACACCACTGAGAACGGGATTTTTCTTTTCATCCATGTCCGCACTCAAATCGCTGTAAGTAGAAGAAGAACTGTTTTCCCGTCTATTCTCTATAGCTGCTGGTTCCCGCTCGTCAGAACCAGTAGCCATTATCTTATCGCGGGAGCCGGCATGGGAGTTGCCAGGATTAAGGTCAACTTGATTTCTTTTCCCGGGCAGTTCCGGGTCAGTATCTTTGAAGTTAAGCCCACCAGTTGTTGTAGTTTCACAATATTTATGAGGCGGACTGTGATCGTTATAGTCCATGTCCGGTTGACTGCTGCCCAGGGAAACAATTACTAATGGTAATAAAAATAATGCCTTAAACATGATACATCAATATTTAGTATAAATAAATGACCGGAATCATCGGTAATATTTTCTGTTGAAACAATGGATTATCAGCACTCAAACAGAATATATTAACTTATCCTCCCTGCCAATAAAATTTAATAATATAAAGTAATTTACCGTACCTACCTATAAGGTCACACCGTAACTTGCAAATGACAACTTCTTTAATAAATATTATGCCAAACAGTAATATTATCTGTTTATGTGGGCATTACATGTTTTAAAAAACAAGACGGGAATAATGAGGAATGTTCATAACTGAACATGCAGTGTACGAAAAAGTACACAATTTAACGGAAAATAATTGAAATAATCTCATCTATAAGGAGTTCAAAAAATCATACCAAATAATAAGGTGCCTTGAAAGAATCAGTTTTGTTGACTTAATATTTGATTGCAATCTTGATAGCATGACAGTAAGAATGTCGCGATTTTTTTAATCACGCCTGACTTCCGGGCAAAGCCCCGCCAGGAAGTTTAAACACAAAAAGCCCTGCTATGCCCCCCATGAGCAATTGAGTATTTACTTTGCTAAATCCGGCATCTGTAAGCAGATCTTCAAGTTCTTCGCTTTTAAAATATTTTCTGGCAGAGTGGGCAAGATATTTATAGGCCCCGTGGTGACCGGAGAGGCTTCCCCCGACAGGAGCGGTTACCCATCTCATATACCAGTGAAAGAGCTTGCGGATTATAATATTTTCCGGCTGACTGGTTTCTACTATTACAAATCGTCCTCCAGGCTTAAGTATCCGGTGTATCTCAGATAAAAACTTACTGGTATCGGGATTATGAAATGTCAGATTGCGAAATGCAAATGCTATGCCAACGGAATCAAAATGGTTGTCCGGGAAAGGCATAGACGCTACATCCCCGTGTATGAAATTTATATCATGAATGTTATTCCGGACTGACTTTTTCTTTGCGATTTCAAGCATCGGGGGACTGTAATCAAGGGCTGTAATTTCAGTGCCGGGTGCAGCCATGCCCGCCATGTGGATGACAAGGTCTCCGGTCCCACAGCAAAGATCAAGCATCCGTTCAGGCTTGTTTTCAAGACATGCTTCTGCTGCCATCCTTCTCCATGTCTGGTCAAATCTTAAGGTTAAAAGCCTGTTAAGAAAATCATAAGAGGGGGGAACCGAAGTAAACATTTTTTGTAATGGCCTCTTGTCCGGTTGTGAAGTTTCCATATTCGTATTATAATATTAATCCGATTGTGTCAATAAATGAACTTGTTTTTATGGTCATGCAAAGTTAAACTTTATGCAGAAGCCGTAAAGGTATCCGGATTTAATATTTTTTTTATCCAGATGTCGTTTTACCCTTGTCAGCAGAAATTCATAAAATACATTCTTAATGTTGGAATTCCCCTTTAAAAATGTTGACAGTTCTTAACAAATTAGTAACCTGTTAGCATATTGAAATGAAGTATAGCATTATGATAGTTAGCTGCTGCCAACTACCAAAAATGTTATTAAATGTTAACACAATGATTTACATCTGCTTTGTTTAATATATTTGTTTAGGTTACTGAGTCCTGATGACCATGTTCTTAAGAGAATCTAAAAACTAACTTTTTTACCATGACTTTTTTCTTTTTCATTAAATCCGGGCAGTTAAGGGCTTTTTACCCAAATAACCTTCTACTTTTTTTACTTCTTTTTCTCCCATTTACTTTAAATGCCCAGGAACAATCTGCTATAAAAGCCACGATTATAAAAGAAGATGTAACAGTTGACGGAATACTGGAAGAAGAATCATGGAACACCGCAGAACCGGTAACCGGTTTACTCCAGTATGAACCTGTGGAAGGTGATCCTCCATCTAAAAAGACAGAAGTTAAAATGCTGTTTGGCGAGGAAAATCTATATATAGGAGCTGTCATGTTTGATAATCCTTCAGAAATCGAGAATGCAATGGGACGGCGTGATGAATATAACAGGGCGGATTGGTTCATGGTTTCGCTTGATTCATATTTTAACAGGAGGGTGGGTTATACATTTGCAGTAAGCGCTGCAGGGGTTCAGATGGACGGACAACGATCAAGTGATGGTGGTGGTCCGGGTTCCGGTGGCCCCCGAGGCCTTGATAATTCCTGGGATGCAATCTGGCATTCGGTAGTCAGAATTACAGATGACGGATGGATAGCAGAGATCAGAATTCCTTACAGCCAGTTGAGATTTTCACCTGACAACCAAACCTGGGGTGTTCATTTTACAAGGAGAATTGCAAGATCGGGAGAGATATTGGAATGGCCCGTGGTTGAGAGAACAGAAAGAACAAACCTGATTGCGAACTATGGTCTTGTTACCGAAATAAAAGATATTGAACCTAAAAGAAATATCCAAATAAGACCATACATACTGTCAAGGCTTAATACCACCGAAAGTCTTGTCAATCCGGGCAGCAGAAGTGATACCTATGCCTATGATATCGGTGGGGATATAAAAGTTGGTCTCGGACCGAATATCATGCTTGATGCAACGATCAATCCTGATTTCGGACAGGTTGAATCTGATCCGGCAGTTTTGAACCTTACTGCCTTCGAAACGCTGTATCCGGAAAAGAGGCCGTTCTTCATCGAAGGTGTTGATATTTTCGAGTTCGAGATTGGACGTGGTTCTATGTTTTACTCGAGACGTATAGGTGCCAGGGACCCGATTATAGGTGCCGCCAAATTATCGGGACGAACCTCCGGGGGATTATCTATAGGTGTGTTGGGTGCAACTACAGGCAATAATTTTGATCCTTCAACAGGATATGGCATAACCAGGATGAGCCAGCAGTTAGGTGAATTTTCATCTGTTGGAGGAATCGTTACAGGAACAAGCTGGCCACTACCGCGGACTGATGGGCGTCTTCAGAGTTTGGCCGGGGGCGTGGACTGGGACTTGCGTAACCGTGAAAACTCATACGGCTTTACAGGGATAACAGCCTTTACCCTCAGGGAATTTAAAGTTGCTGACGCTCATACCGACCAGGGGTTTGCAGGGCGACTTGAACTTACAAAAAGACAGGGGGCAATTACAGGCGATATAGCTTTTCTGGTCATTTCTGATGGATTTAATCCAAACGATCTGGGCCAGATGAGGGAAAGAAATTATTATGAGGGCACGACCAGTATTGATTATGATATTAACGGTGGACGTCCCTTCTGGAATTTCCAGCGTGCCTCGGCAGGTGTAATGTTGCGCCAGCGTTTCAGCTATGATGAATCACTCGATCTTGGAGACTTTATCCGTTTTGATACAAGGTGGAATACCAATAATTTCCAGCAGATTGAATTTGATGTTAACATGAGGGACATTTTTAACGGATATGATCTTTACGAAACAAGGGGCATGGGTCCATGGGCAAGTCCGCATTCCGTTGGAATTGCATTTGAATATACTACCGATGAAAGAAGAAACTGGCTGCTTTCTCCGGAATTTGAGTACGAAATTTTTGAAGGTGGAGGCAGAGGTTATGAAATTGAGTTGAGAGGTGAATCAAATATAGGAAACAGGCTGTCAATTTCCGGGAGTTTCAATGGCGGTATTGAAAATGGGGTAACAGCATGGGTTTCCAACGAATCATTTATTTTTGAAGGAGGACAATGGATGACCGGAATAAGATCAGTGCATCCTGACCTTCTTAATTCAGAAGATCTGGTTATAATTGATGATAACGGAGAATTGGATGCGTTGGTAACCAATGTCATTCCTGTCAGGACAGATGCATATTATATACCAGCCTTTGGAGAACGAGATAGCAGGGCGTTTGATTTAACCCTAAGAGGAACCTATACATTGTCACCCGATCTTTCATTTCAGTTGTATAGCCAGATGTTTGTGGCTAAAGGGAAGTATGACAAATTTGGTTTGCTTGTTAACCCGGATGAGCTGATGCCCTTTCAGTCATATCCTAAAAAATCGGAATTCTCCTATAAAAGCCTTCTCTCAAATATGGTTTTGCGCTGGGAATACAGGCCGGGATCGACATTGTATTTCGTGTGGAGTCATGGCCGGAGTAAAGATGATATACTTAATCCACTTGCCCCGTGGGGAGATTCACCATATGACCGGCAGACAGGTAAACAAATAGGTGAGATATTCAATATATTTCCCGAGAATGCTTTTATTATAAAGCTTAATTATACATTTTTGTAATCGCAAGTGTACAATAAAATAAATACTTGCTACTTTAAAATTTATATTTATCTGAATATCATAATTTAAACCTTGATTTTGTAAGTTGAAATCCAATATGTCAAATAAAATCGACACATATTTGATAAAGCCTTAATAGCCTTAAATAAATAATAATCCGGATGAAGCCAAAGACAATTATGCAGGTTATAATAATAAGTATAGTCCTGATAACAGGAACGGCCGCAATTAAGATGCAGCAAAGAAGTGATATCTTTGCCGGCATTGACGATGAAAGAATCCTTCCCATGCTGAAGAATCTTCCCCATCGGCACGGTGGGATGAATGTTCCTGCTGAAGACGGGAGATTTCTTTATGATTTGATACTGGAGAAAGGTTATAAGCGTGGACTAGAGATAGGAACATCAAACGGGTATTCAGGTTTGTGGATAGGTCTGGCTCTTAGGCAAAATAAAGGAGAGCTTGTAACTCTGGAAATCAATCCACAGGCGGCAAATGAAGCAAGGGAAAATTTCCGGAAAGCCGGTCTTGATGGAATAATTCAGGTAAGAACAGCCGATGCTCTTGAAGAAATACCAAAGGTTCCCGGCACATTTGATTTTATATTTATAGATGCCTGGAAACCCGACTATTTCAGGTATCTTCAGCTTGTTAAAGACAAGGTCGCGCCTGGCGGTGCAATCACAGCTCATAATGTAGCCGGCTCACGAAGACAGATGAGGGACTTCGTGTATGCCATAAAGAATGATCCTGACCTTGAGACAACAATTTACCCGGTTAGCGGTAGAGGAATTTCTGTAAGTATAGTCAGGTCAAAATAACTTTTTTTGCAGATCCTTCTACCTGCATGTTAGCTGAACCAAGAGATATACTACCTTGTTAGTGTAACGCTGACCTTTTCCATCTGCCCGCCCATGGGAGGATTCATTTTAGATACCTTAACAGTGGCTTCATTTATTTCCGGAAACCGGCGGTACAATCTATCAAGTATCCGCCCTGCAACATGCTCCAGGAGATGCGATTTGACATTCATCTCTTCCTTTACAGTTTCGTAAGCTATCTGATAGTTCAAAGTATCTTCAATACTATCGCTTGCCGCGGGTTTTTCAAGGTCTGCAGAGATCGTGAGATTCACAAGGAACTTGTTGCCAATTAGCCTTTCTTCTTTGTAACAACCATGATATGCATAAAATACCATTTCTTCCAGTTCAATAAGTGCCATATTTGAATATTTAAACTTCAAATTTAAGCAAATGGACCATCTGTAGCAATATTCAAAGGATTTAAAGAGAGAAGAAATAAAAATATCCGGATTGTTTTCATATGATTTGAGTATTTACTCTTACTTTTGTATTCTTCTGCCGGGAAATTAAAAAAGTGCATGCAATGTACCCGGCAATATTTTTATGGCAGAGCACTTCCTTTAAAAATAAGGTGTTTCTCAGGACAAGGTTAAATAAAATACAAACAAATGACGAATAACAACTTCCCCGGAAAGGGAAAAGAAAATGAACGCTCCCTTAATTTCATCGAGCAGATAATTACGGATGATATAAAAACAGGTAAGAACAATGGAAGGGTTCATACCCGCTTCCCTCCGGAACCCAACGGTTACCTTCATATAGGTCATGCAAAATCTATCTGCCTCAATTATGGCCTTGCCGAAAAATATAACGGACTGTATAATCTGCGTTTTGATGATACAAATCCCCTCACCGAGGAAGTTGAATATGTTGATTCAATAATGGAAGATATACGCTGGCTGGGTTTTAACTGGGAAGACAGACTCTATTTTGCATCAGACTATTTTGAACAACTTTATGAATGGGCTGAAAAGCTTATTAATAAAGGAAAAGCGTACGTATGCGATCTTAAACCTGAAGAGATAAGTGCACACCGGGGCACTCCCACACGCCCTGGAAAAGAAAGTCCATACCGGAATAGAAGCATAGAAGAAAACCTGGACCTGTTCAGACGGATGCGTGATGGTGAGTTCAAAGAAGGCGAGAGAGTGCTGAGGGCTAAAATCGACATGCTTTCACCCAATATGCATTTGCGTGACCCTATAATGTACCGCATTCTTCATGCTTCACATCACCGTACAGGTGATAAATGGTGTATTTATCCTACCTATGACTATGCGCATGGACAATCTGACTCTATTGAAAAAATAACACACTCCATATGTACACTGGAGTTTGAAGTGCACCGTCCGCTTTATGACTGGTTCATACAAGAGCTGGAGATATTTCCCAGCAGGCAGATTGAATTTGCCCGTCTCAACCTGAGCTATACCATCATGAGCAAAAGAAAATTGCTTCAACTGGTCAGGGAAAAACATGTCAGCGGCTGGAATGATCCCCGCATGCCCACCATAAGCGGATTGCGGCGCAGGGGTTATACACCTGAATCGATAAGGTATTTTGCCGACCGGATTGGTGTTGCCAAGCGTGACAACGTAATAGACGTGGCCCTGCTTGAGCACAGCGTGCGGGAGGATCTCAATAAAAAAGCTACAAGAGTGATGGCAGTGCTTAATCCCCTGAAGCTGGTCATAACCAATTATCCACAGGAACAGGTTGAGCAGGTTGATGCAGTGGTCAATCCGGAGATGCCAGATCTTGGAAAAAGGAAAGTTCCCTTTTCACGGGAAATTTTAATAGAGAGAGATGACTTCATGGAAGACCCTCCGAAAAAGTTTTTCCGGCTGGGACCGGGCCGTGAGGTCAGGCTTAAATATGCCTATATAATTAAGTGTGAGGAAGTAATTAAAAATGATGCAGGAGAGATTACTGAGATCCACTGCACTTATGATCCCCTTACCCGCAGCGGCTTACCCAATGCCAACCGTAAAGTCAAGAGCACCATTCACTGGGTATCGGCCAGGCATGCCAAAGAAGTGGAAGTAAGATTGTTCGACAGGTTATTCATGAAAGAAAATCCGGACGAAGCGGAAGAGGGTAAGGACTTCACATCAAACCTGAACCCGGAATCATTGATCATAACCAAAGGATATCTTTCTTCCGGCATTGATAATATCAGGCCCCTTGACAAATTCCAGTTTGAGCGGATCGGTTACTTTTGTATTGATCCGGAATCAACAACGGATCAACCAGTATTCAACCGCACGGTAACCCTGAGGGATGCATGGGCCAGATTTGAAAAGGCATCAAAAAAATAATCCGGATTTTCGAATTATTTGTTCTTAACCATAGTCTTAATAAATTTTTCGGCTATTTCAGATATCTGACCGGCATAGTCTGCTCTTTTACTGAAGGAAGATTCTTATTTTTTATCAGTCAGGAAAATACGCTGATAATATGCAGGTGGGTTCTTAATTATTAATTGAAATTTTTATTGCACTTATCCTTTAAAAAACAAAAATTTTCATCAGCATTTTTAACGAAAAAACACCTATATTTATCCTGTAAAAACAAGAAGCCAAAATTTTGTCCAGAAAATACAAAATTTTAACCTACGTTTGATTATACATACTATTATTAGTTCTATTTGTAGTATTCATAAGATGTATAATTGACTGACAGGATGAACCGCTTCGCTTTAACATAAAAATAGCTAGTCATGAAAAAACTATCATTTAATAATTACGGATTACCGGTATTACTTTTTCTTTTCATTTTCACTTTATCATCCTACTCGGCTGATAAACAAATGATTTACCAGCTAAAAGTCTATAACTTCAGTGAAAAGTCCCAGGAAGCCAGACTGGACGCGTTTCTGGAGGATGCATATCTCCCGGCTCTTCACCGTGCAGGGATCAATGCGGTTGGAGTCTTCAAACCGGTTGAAGGTGAAGATGATTACGGAAATAAAATATATGTCCTGATCCCGTTTCAATCATTGGATCAGTTTGCGCAACTGGAAAGTTTACTTGATAAAGATGAGCAATTTAATAGGGCAGGTAAAGATTATATTGAGGCCCCCTTTGATAATCCACCATATGACCGCATTGAAAGTACATTGCTAAGGGCTTTTGAGGACATGCCCAAATTACATGTACCATACCACTCTACACCTCCCGGAAAAAGAATATACGAACTGCGAAGCTATGAGGCAGCAACAGAAGATCTTTACAAAAGAAAGGTACATATGTTCAACCAGGGCGGCGAAATTGATATATTTGAGAAACTTAACTTTAATGCTGTATTTTACGGAGAGGTTTTAAGCGGCAGTGAAATGCCAAACCTTATTTATATGACCACCTTCCCCGACAAGTCAACACGTGATGCATACTGGGATGCTTTCAGGGTGGATCCGGACTGGGAAGAGTTAAAGGTAGTAGAGTACTATGAGAATACAGTTTCAAAGAATAATACTTATTTCCTGCATCCCACAGATTATTCGGATATTTAAAAAATAATATCTGCCATTCCATGCTATAAATATTCAATCAGTGTTGTGCCAGCATTGCTAGTATAAACACAAAACAATTTCTATTTAGTGTAAATCAGCGATGCTATTTATCCAGTATAATTAACTCTCCGTCAAATTAACCAGGTAATATTTTGATTAGCAGTTACTATTTGATAATTTAGCTAAATTGCAGAATTATAGTAAAATTGCCTAAAATATGGCTGTACTTTTTCACATGTCTTTCCGGCGGGCCCCAACTATTAAATTACTACACTCTAAGTAAGAATGTTTTAAAGATTTAACTATAACCTCTTTCATAATGACTTCAGCAATCTGGTGATCAAAAAAACCAATTGTCTAATTTAGTTTCAAACTCTTTAAATTTAGGAAAGGTATGAACCCTTTTAGAAAAATAAACATATTTAAAAAAGCCTTGAAAGTAATCGACAGGAAGCCGGCATTACAAATGATTTATGAATATCTGATCTACAAATTTACAAAGCCCGAATTAGCAGTACAATATTTCAATAAATATCTGTTCCGTAAGACGGTTGCCAATCCGGATGATTATATTGTTACCCCGGATTTACAAGAGAAAGTATGGTATTACAATAATATGAATTATAAATCCATATTGATAAATAAACATAATGCCGAATTATTCTTCTCCAAATACAATATTCCGGTAGTAAAAAGCTTTGCATATAATTTCAACCATTTGTTTTTCATCGGTAATGATCTGGAAATGATAAATACCAGAGACGAATTTAAAAATTTAATGACTCTTATGAAAAATAAGGGATTATGGAAAGGAGAATATATGATAGTAAAAATGTATAATGGCTCTTATGGTGGCATGAACATATTTAAAATATCCT
The DNA here is from genome assembly GCA_964520585.1 of uncultured Bacteroidales bacterium. GTDB lineage: Bacteria > Bacteroidota > Bacteroidia > Bacteroidales > PUMT01 > PXAP01. Next base: position 5,003 of record CAZFOO010000049.1, on the reverse strand, counting down.
ACAATGAAATAACTGAAAACAGATCCAAATTAGACTCCTTATATGAGCAGGTTATTAATTCCGGTTACCTGTTCCAGGATATAGTTGATCAACATCCTGAATTAAATAAAATAACTCCAAATTCTTTAAATACTCTTCGAATAGACACTTTTACAAATAATGAGAGAATTGCTAAAATTTTCAATACCACCATAAGGTTTGGTTGCGGAAAATCTTTTGTAGATAATATATCCCAGGGAGGTATGTTTGCTGGGGTCAATATGGAAACCGGAGTGTTGCAAGACGAAGCATTTAGCAATTTTGATAAGGGTAACGGACAAGTACTAACTTCTCATCCTTCATCCGGACAGGTTTTCCGAGATTTTGAAATCCCCTTTTTTAAGGAAGCCAAACAACTTGCTTTAAATGCAGCAAGGCTCATTCCAAATGCAAGAGTTGTAGGTTGGGATATCTGTATAACACCGAATGGACCGGTTCTTCTTGAGGGTAATTATTTTAATGGGATATATCGACTTGAGATCGGACAAAAAGGATATAAAAACAATCCTGTTTTCCAGCAACTCTTAAAGGAACTGTATACTTATTACAATGAGCAAAATAATAATCTGGATGAATTAAAGAAAAAACATCCTTTATATGTTTAGTTATTATTATAATATCTTAAATCCCAGTAATAATCTCACTACATTTGATTTTACTATTTTATTATTCTTTGATCAATATACGGGTATATATTCATATTAGGCAATCTATTTAGCGCTAAAGCATATATTTGCTGAAAAATGATCGGCTTTCCAACCCATAGCAATAACATTCTCATGGCAGATTTTGCAGTTCCTTTTTTTATCCAAGCCGTTTATATCAATCATATATTAGTTGCTTATAATTAAAATTTCATTGCACCGTGCGCATTCAATTTCTTTTTCCTGTGATGCTAACGGCATGTTACCGGTATAGACATAGGGCAGTTTTTCTTTCACAATAACATACAAGTATACAATAAGATTAATATATGTAGGGGAACGGTTCATTTTCCAAGACAAGAAAATGTGGTTCTTACCAGCAACGAATATCCTGATTTAATGTGATCGGGATAATAAATAACTGATCCAAAAACTGGTCAGGATTAATTCGCCTTTTACCATGATGTTTTATCCGTTGGTAAAAAATAGCCAAATACACCAAACATATTCTTGGTTATGCGGTTAATCTTGTGTTAATTTGGACTGTTTATAAATAAAGGTTGTAAGTTATGGTTAAAATTTCTGAACTTAAAAATAAGGTGCCCCCATTGAAAATTAGCAGGGAAACCCGGCTAAAGCTAGCGATGGATATAATAGAATTTTTAACAGTATTGATTTCAATACCTATTGCGTATTTTATAACCAGTCATTTTCTAAGTTATTTTAATTATGAATGGAAGTTTGACATATATCAGTTTGCATCCTTCAGTATCCTGATAATGATATCCTGGTTTGTTCTTTCCCAGGTAATATCAATGGCAAAACTTCCAAAGACTCAACGATACCTTACTCTTTTCTTTCATTTTGTAAGAGTAAACTTTCTTAACCTGCTGGTCTTGCTTATCCTTAAGTTCGTTTTGAATCTTCATACAATTCCGCTTATCTTTATTTTCTTCCTGGTTCCGGTAAGCATGTTGATAACATTTGCAATAAGGATGCTCACTTTCAGTAAATTAAAGATATACCGAGCCAACGTTAATAACCTACGTCATGTAATGGTAATAGCAGATGGATGTTCAACAGGAATTATAGATAAGTTCATTGGTCAGAAGGATTGGGGATTTAAAATAGATTCAATTGTAACTAGCTCAAAAAGGATAAAGTCAAGATATGACAAGAATTTTAAAATTTATCCTGATTCGTTAAATATTAAAGATATTCTCGATAACCAGGTAATAGACGAAGTGATATATGGGAAAGGACAGATAAATGATGAAGAGATAAACAAGTTAGTCGAAATTTGTAATGAAGTAGGTGTTATATTCAGATTGCAATCCTGCGAGTCTGCAGCCGAATCAGTTTACTTACAGATGAAAACTGTGAACAAACAAAAACAACTTGCACTTGTAGATATTCCCTCAAACAATATGCCTCTGATAATAAAAACCATGGCTGATATATATTTTTCCATTACTGCAGTAATTCTGCTGGCGCCGGTTTTTTTGCTGATTGCTGTTATAATAAAGCTTGAGTCCAAAGGCCCGGTATTCTTTAAGCAGGAAAGAGTAGGACTCCGTGGAAGAAAATTCGGCCTTTATAAATTCCGTACCATGGTGGCAGATGCTGAAGAGCTTCTGGAAAAACTAAAAGATAAAAACGAAATGGACGGTCCCACTTTCAAGATGAAAGATGATCCCAGAATAACAAGATCCGGAAAATTTCTTAGGAAAACCGGACTGGATGAGTTCCCTCAGCTTCTTAATGTCATCTTCGGTGAGATGTCACTTATTGGGCCCCGTCCACCATTGGAATCCGAAGTAAAGCAATATAAACGATGGCATTTAAGAAGATTGTCAGTAAAACCCGGAATAACCTGTACCTGGCAGATCATTCCAAACAGGAATGATGTTAAATTCGAGAAGTGGATGCAGCTTGACTTAAATTACATTGATAACTGGTCACTTACCAAAGACATGAAACTGTTCTTTAAAACTATAAGCACAATGTTTCTTGCAAGTGGAAGGTAAGTGCGGGCAGGGAAAATTAAAATTAATACTATTTGAAAATTAATATCAATTTTCTGCCCACACATGAAGTAATGCAGATATCTTATTAATAAAATATTCTGTATTATCAAATTTTTTTGATAAACATGTGCAAAATGCTGATTAAAAAAAATCAACATTCGTTTCCTCCTCACTATCTGATTCTTATCCACTTATCCACAATAAACCGACATTTATCACAGACAATTAATAGTTAGTAAAAACAAATCATTATTGAGGTTTAAATATTTTGATTAACCTACGGGTTATTGTATTTTCGACCTTGAAAGTAATTCCAGAAGGCCAAATCAAACCTAAAGGGAATAAGAACATAAACCATCGCATTTGAAAAAGGCCACTTTTATATTAGAAACAGGGATTATTTATTTCATGAATTCCAGAGTTATTTATCAATAGTTAAAATTAAGGTATAATGCTTTATAAAAGCTTATCCGTCCACAAATCATCTCATTCTGCAATCCGCTTCAATATGGATTCGGGTAATGTTATGGATTTAATAGAATTAATTGCGGTTTTACTTTGTATCCCGCTTTCATATATACTTTCAGGTTATATTATCAGCAATGTGAGCTTCCCGTTTTATAGCATGGATTTTAAGCTCTTCGTGCTGCGTCATCTCAACTACTTTAATTACTCCTGGCAGTTTAACTTATCCCAGTTCATGTTTTTTAGCGTCATGATATTAATTTCATGGTATGCTCTCTCACAGCTTACAATGATGGCTAAACTGCCCCGCAACCAAAGATATTTAACAGTTGTCTTTCATTTTGTGAGAGGAAACTTCTTTATACTACTGGTTTTGCTTATATTCAAATATGCTCTCAATCTGTCATCCATCCCTGTCATCTTCATAATTACTTATATTGGTGTCAGTCTTATTGTTACCCTCTCGGTCAGATTAATTTCTATCTATTTATTTAAGATATCCAGAGCAAAGGGAAATAACCTGCGCCATATTATGGTGATAACCGATAATAATTACTCGAAAATAATCGACAAAATTATAGCTCAGAAAGAATGGGGATTTAAAATAGATTCAATAATTACGGCTTCCCACGATATTAAATTGAAATATGGCGATAAGATACCGGTTTTTTCAGATGTTAAAGAGGTTAAAAATATTTTAGTAGATAATGTTATTGATGAAATTATTTACTGCCAAAAAGAAGCTGATGAAGAAGAAATTAGAAAGCTGGTTGAAATTTGCAATGAAATAGGAGTCATATTCCGGATTCAATCGTGCCAGTCAACAATCGACCCCATGCACATCAGTCTTAGAACTGCCAATGAAAATGGGAAACTTGCACTGGTAGATATTCCGTCACTCAAATTGCCGCTGGCAATAAAGACAATGGCTGATCTGTATCTATCCATAATTGCATTAATCCTGCTTTCCCCAATATTACTATTTATAACAATCCTGATCAAGCTTGATTCTAAAGGACCGGTTTTCTTCAAACAGGAAAGGATCGGGCTTCGTGGAAGAAAATTTAAAATATACAAATTCAGGACCATGGTTGTAAATGCGGAAGAATTACTTGAAAAACTCAAGTATAAAAACGAAATGGATGGTCCGACCTTTAAAATGAAAGATGACCCAAGGATCACAAGGACAGGAAGATTACTGCGGAAAACAGGATTGGATGAATTCCCACAGCTGATCAACGTAATAAAAGGAGAAATGTCACTTATAGGTCCACGCCCTCCGCTTGAATCGGAAGTAAAACAGTATAACCGGTGGCATTTAAGAAGATTGTCAGTTAAACCAGGCATAACATGCACCTGGCAAATTATGCCACAAAGAAATGATATCCAGTTTGAAAAATGGATGCAAATGGACCTTAATTACATTGACAACTGGTCACTCGGCCTTGACCTTAAGCTGTTTTTCAAAACTGTTACCACCTTATTCCTTGCCGAGGGCAGATAAATTAATAAATTACTGGCCAGGCCTTCTCAAAAATCTAATCTCTTTTATACTTTGGATATTATTAGCTTTCTTTTGAACATATGGCAATAAAAATTTGTTAAATGCATATATTATAAAGTATAAATTTTTTAAATTAGCTGATATATCAGATTTTTTTGATCCAGCAATACCCTTAAAGTATGGAGGTTCCATCGGGTTTGAAAGACTGAAGATTCGATATATTCATAATATAAATAACTGATTATTAACTTTATTAACCTGTTTTGTACACATGAATCATCCATGCTACTTCGTAACACAAAAATGCATGAATAAACAACATGG
>CAZFOO010000048.1:4894-28450 GCA_964520585.1 uncultured Bacteroidales bacterium | reverse complement strand
TTACCGGTTTTTTATTAAAAGCTTTATTAATATGCAGTTAGGTCTGAATTATTAAATTTACCAGCAACGTAAACCAAGGACATCATTTTGAAAATTTATAACTGTAGCAAATTCCGATATCAAAATTTTCAATATCCGGAGTGAATTCCGAATCTGAAGAAGTTGCTATACACATTCAATAATCCGCTTGTATTTGCATTTTATGAAGATTATTCTTCAAGAATTTCCCTTACCTCACTGGATATTTCATTGGTTTTGGCACGTACATCTTTAGTTACTTCTGAAGTGTTTTCTATCACATCATTCCAGGTTTCCAAAGAGGCATCTTCAATTTTATCCAGTTCATCTTCTATTCTTTCTTTCTGGGCTTCCAGTTCGTCACGTGAATCCTGGAGCTGTTGTTCCGTTTCTCCACTTGCATTTTCAATTTGCTCATCAAGATACTCTATACGTTCCTCAATGTCGTTGATCAATGCATTTAGATCTGCTGTTGCCTTAGCTTTTATTTCCTTTAACTGTTCCTCCCTTACCTTGTCCTGACTGCTGCTCCCTCCACAGGATACCATGATCATAGCGGTCAGGATAAATAGAATACTAAGGAAATTAATGGAGTTTCTTTCTAAAAATAAGATTTGATTTTTCATAACAGATTTCATTTATATGATTTTTGATTAGCAAATAATATATCGGTATACTTAACTTTTACTTCAGGATTATTTATTTAAAGGATCGCCAGTGAATTTTATTCCTGCTGTTGATTATGGGATGCCGGTGGTAGAACTCCGTCATTAATCATCGAAAATACAAAAAAAAACAGTACTGGTAAAATTTAATGGCCTTTAACTTGTCATGGTATTTTGAGTTTTTTCTTGTCTTATTTTAAATATCAATTGATATTCTCTGAAATATTCCTGGTTAAAGTCTTTTATATAGTATTTTAAACATCCATTTAAATAACTCCTGGATGACTGCCACAAGTAATTTCTAACAAATGAAAAGTCCATTATAAATGAGATCGACCTCAGGTAAATCCTCTTTCTTTTGTTCATGATTCTGTCTGCTAAAGGCTACTATAGGTTGCTAAAGGCTGATAAAAGCTGATAAGGGGCAATCCAAACAAAGAAATGTGGTGAGCTGATTATAAGTTACTTATTTAAATAAAACTATTATTAAGCTGATTTTATTGCGTCTTTTAATAAAGTTTAAATATATTGCGGCCTTGCTGAGGATAATTTCGATGGTTGATATCGCTCATAACTCCCATATTCAGGGCTTTTATTTGTTTATGCTTTGCCCCGGAGTTCATTATAGGAAATTTCAGAAATTTGTATAATGAATAATATAGAGGTTCCATCAATGCAAAAATGATAATTCAGCGGATCATGAGTCAGTACCACTTTGGCTTAATGTTTTATAAATCATTTTTGTTCAAATAAATATTGCCAGCGAGGGATGTAATAGCTTTCCCATAAATTACTTTTTAAAGGTGGTAATGTGGATTTATTATTAGCCCGGGCACTAATAGATTTTATTATATTATTCCTCCGGGAACTAATCATGGCAAGCATAAAGTTCAAATCCGATGGTATTGTTTTAATCCTAATTATTAATTTTTTATAGATTTATTTATTATGTCAACAAAAAAATATGATTATATAATCATAGGTGGTGGTTCTGCCGGTAGTGTGCTGGCAAACAGGCTAAGTGCCAATCCAAATAACAGTGTTCTTGTACTTGAAGCAGGACGTAAAGATTACCGGCTCGATTTCAGGATACATATGCCTGCAGCTCTCACTTATCCGCTTTCCGGTAAATTTTACAACTGGTATTATGAATCAGATCCCGAACCTCACATGAACAACCGGAGAATTTACCAGCCCAGAGGAAAGGTTCTTGGGGGCAGCAGTTGTGTTAATGGCATGATATATATCAGGGGAAATGCAATGGATTATGAAAAATGGGCACAGATAAAAGGCCTGGAAAACTGGAGCTATGCAAATTGCCTTCCATATTTTAAACGTCATGAATACCGGTTGATGGGAGCAGATGAATACCAGGGAACAGGGGGGCCTATGTACCTGACAACACCTGAATGTGATAATCCGTTGTTTGATGCTTTTTTTGAATCGGTTCAGCAGGCAGGTTATCCCCTCACTGACGATGTGAATGGATATAAACAGGAAGGATTTGGTAAATTTGACGGAACAATATACCGCAGTCGCCGGTGGAATGCCGCCAGGGCCTATGTGCATCCGGTTATGGATCGCAAAAACCTGAAAGTGATCCTTAAAGCCACAGCTACAAAAATTCTGTGTGACGGAAAACGGGCAGTAGGTGTTGAATATAAAAAAGGCCTTGGTAAAAAAGTGGTTTACGGAGGCGAGATAATATGCTGCGGCGGAGCCATTAATTCACCCCAGTTGCTTCAGCTTTCAGGAATAGGTAATGGAAAAGATCTTTCCAGCTTAGGTATAGATATGGTTCATGACCTGCCCGGGGTAGGAGAAAATCTTCAGGATCATCTTGAGGTATATGTACAGTGGGCAGCAAGAAAACCTGTTAGTCTGTATCCATCGTTGAAATTTTATAACCAGCCGAAGATCGGATTTCAATGGTTATTTCAGAAAAAAGGTGTTGCAGCCAGTAACCATTTTGAAGCCGGAGGTTTTATACGTAGTAATAACCGGGTAAAATATCCTAACCTTCAGTTCCATTTCCTTCCAATAGCCATCAGATATGATGGTTCTGCTCCGAATGCCGGTCATGGGTTTCAGTTGCATGTAGGACCAATGAATACAGACGTTCGCGGCCGCATAAAGATAAAATCTACTGATCCTATGGTATATCCCAGCATACTGTTTAACTATTTGTCCACCGAACAGGAAAAGCGTGAATGGATAGAAGCAATAAGATCTGCCAGAAAATTGATCGAACAACCTGCCTTCGATGAACTGAGAGGCGATGAACTTGCCCCAGGAAAGAAGGTGCAGAGCGACCAGGAAATACTTGATTTTGTTGCCGATGAAGGTGAAAGTGCATATCATCCCAGTGGTACCTGCAAGATGGGCTATGATGATATGTCCGTTGTTGATTCAGAACTCAGAGTACATGGTGTTGCAAATTTAAGAGTCGTCGATGCCTCTGTAATGCCATATATTACAAATGGTAATATTTATGCACCTGTTATGATGATAGCCGAAAAAGCTGCTGACATAATTCTTGGTAATTCACCTGCATTGCCTGAGGATACCCCTTTTTATAAGCACGATGCAAAAAGTGAAAAAAAATAACTCTATCCATGCTGAAAAAAAATATGTATATAAACGGAAAATGGGTTGAATCGGTGACTGGTGAGACCAGGATCATAATTAACCCTTTCGATAACAGCAATATTGCTGAGGTAGCTGAAGGCAGCCGTGATGATTGTTGTTCGGCAATAAAGGCGGCAAGGAAAGCTTTCGATGATGGAATATGGAGCCGAATGCCGGCTGTGGAAAGGGGGCGGATGGTGAGTCGTCTTGGCGACCTGGTAGAAAAATACCGCAGTGAACTTGCTGAACTTGAAACTCTGGATACCGGTAAAACGCTGACTGAAAGTCTTTGGGATATGGATGATATTGCCGGAATCTTCAGGTATTTCGGTGGACTTGCCGATAAGGAGGGAGGAGAGGTCATTGCTTCTCCCGTTCCCGGAACAAGCAGTATGCTTGTAAGGGAACCGGTTGGAGTTTGCGGACAGATCTCACCCTGGAATTATCCGCTGTTGCAGGCATCCTGGAAAATGGCGCCGTCTCTTGCTGCCGGGTGTTGTATTGTGATGAAACCCAGTGAAATAACCCCGCTGACCACTATAAGAATCACTGAAATTGCCGAAGAAGCCGGTTTCCCGGCAGGAGTTGTGAATCTGGTATTGGGAGCCGGAGATACGGTTGGTGCAGAACTTTCGGAAAGCAGTGATGTAGATCTTATATCTTTTACCGGCGGTATTGACACAGGAAAAAAGGTAATCAGGGCCGCAAGTGAAAATGTTAAAAAAATTGCCCTTGAACTTGGAGGAAAGAATCCGAATATAATATTTGAAGATGCTGATTTTGATACAGCAGCAGATTATGTGCTGAATGGAGTGTTTTTTCATGCGGGCCAGATATGTTCAGCTGGTTCCAGGGTGATGGTACACTCATCGCTACATGACCGCCTGGTTAATTTTTTAACAGAAAGGATAGGTAAAATAAAACTGGGTAATGGTTTTGATGAGAAAACCCAGATGGGACCTCTTATATCGGCCGGACACAGGGATAAGGTAGAGAAATATATTTCTATCGGAAAGAAAGAAGGAGCAGAGCTTGTTACTGGAGGCAAAAGGCCGGAAGATTCTGAGCTGCAGAAGGGGTTCTTTTATATGCCTACTCTTTTTACCCGTTGTAACAATGACATGAGGATTGTTCAGGAGGAGATCTTCGGACCTGTAATAACTGTTGAGAAATTTGACAATGAGGAAGAGGTTGTCAAGCTGGCAAACAGCACGGTTTACGGATTATCAGCCGGATTCTGGACACGTGATCCGGACCGCATTAAAAGAGTTTCCGGTGCTCTTAAATTCGGTACTGTATGGGTTAATGACTTCAATGTATATTTTACCCAGGCTCCCTGGGGCGGTTACAAGCAGTCCGGTATGGGCCGTGAGCTCGGACGTATGGGACTGGAAGAGTATACAGAGGTAAAGCATGTTTATCAGAATCATAATACCATGCCTTTAAACTGGTTTGGTAAATAACATTTAAAAAAGGAGGTTATCATCGATACTGCTACATTAGGAATATTTATAACGGTAATTTTTTATCTTGCGGTTTTGCTGACCGGCTTTTATGCCAGTAAAAAGGAAGCTAAGAATAAGACCTCCGAGGGCCTTCTTCTGGCGGGAAGAAAGATGCCAGTCCTCATTGGGATATTTACTATGACTGCTACCTGGGTAGGTGGCGGTTATATAATAGGTACAAGTGAGGCTGTTTTTGATCCCGGAATGGGGCTGGTGTGGGCGCAGGCACCATGGGGATATGCACTTAGCCTGATACTGGGAGGTTTGTTCTTTGCAAAAAAGATGAGAAGCTATGGCTTCACTACACTCCTTGATCTGTTTGAAAGAAGATATGGAAAGAAAACCGCTGCAGTTCTTTTTGTACCTGCACTTATTGGCGAGATGTTTTGGAGCGCAGCCATTCTTGCTGCTCTTGGTATAACCTTTGCCACTATCTTTAATCTGGATCTTACCACTGCCATCGTGGTTTCTGCAGCAATTGCCATTCTTTATACCATGGCAGGAGGATTATGGTCTGTTGCCTACACAGACGTGATACAGCTGTTATTTATTATTTTAGGCCTGGGCATTGCCATACCATATGCCCTTGCAAGCGTTGGAGGATTTGATCTTGCCATTTCTCAGTACAGATTAGCTTTTCATGATGGATTGTCCCTTGTTCCCCCCATTTCTGCCTTTACCGGAAATAATCCCGAATGGGGTAATGCGGCGTGGACCTGGATGGATTTTGGATTACTGTTAATACTTGGAGGTATTCCCTGGCAGGTTTATTTTCAAAGGGTCCTTTCCCAGAAGGACCACAAGTCCGCAGTTAGACTTTCCATTTATGCTGGCTTCGCATGTTTCCTGATGGCGATACCTGCTGTATTGATTGGAATTGCCGGTAATGCATATGACTGGAGTGGAAGCAGCATAGGCGATGTTCCCTCTTCCAATATGATATTACCCTATGTGCTGCTTGAGATGACACCTCCTCTTGTAGCTGCAGTTGGTCTTGGAGCGGTGGCTGCTGCTGTAATGTCGTCGGTGGATTCATCAATTCTTTCTGCATCGTCAATGTTCAGCTGGAATATTTACCGGCCTCTTATCAATCCCCTGGCATCAGAGAAGATAATCAGGAAAACAATAAGGTTTTCAGTCCTCGTTATAGGCACCATCGCCACATGGCTTGCTTTGACAGTACAAAGTGTCTATGCCCTGTGGTTTCTTTGCGCCGACCTTGTTTATGTTATACTTTTTCCTCAGCTGGTTATGGCATTGTTCTATAAAAAGAGCAATTATATCGGTGCTCTTTCTGGAGTTGTTGTTGGACTTATCCTCAGACTCGGGGGAGGAGAGGAGGTTTTTAACCTTCCTTCTTTTATTTCTTATCCTATGAACGATCCGGTTTACGGAATTCAATTTCCGTTCAGAACATTTGCCATGGTGATGAGCCTGCTGACCATTGTAGTTGTTTCGTATGTAACCAGAAATGTCACAAAAATAAACGGACTGAAGAAAAGGGATTAATATCCCGCGGCCTGCCCGTCTTTTCGTGATTCGGAAGCACCATAATATACCTTGTTTACAGGATCCCACATGATTGCCTGGTATCCACCGTAAGGTCCGACCGACCATTGTACCCGGTGACCTTTATTGATCAGTTCCCTAATGGTTTCATAGGAAAATCCCGACTCCAGAAGAACCGTTCCTCCGTCATTCATTTGCTGTCCGGTAGGTTCCGATGATCCCGTGTGCTGTATCCTTGGAGCATCCCCGGCTTCCTGGAGGTTCATTTTGAAATCAATCATGTTAACTACTATCTGGGCATGACCCTGAGGTTGCATGGCACCACCCATCACACCAAAGCTCATGTGTGGCAGTCCGTCCTTAGTAATGAATCCCGGAATGATTGTATGAAAGGGTCTCTTACCCGGTTCATAAGTATTGAAAAAACCAGGTTTGAGAGTAAAACCTTCTCCGCGGTTCTGTAAAACAAAACCTAGTCCGGGTGGCGTCATTCCACTTCCCATTCCCCTGTAATTGCTTTGTATCAGAGATACCATATTACCATCCTTATCTGCAACTGTCAGATAGATTGTGCTGGGCTGTTCCATTAGTCCCGGATCATACCTTCTTGCCGCCCTGTCAGGATTTATCAATTGACGTCTTTCATCGGCATATTCCTTGGAGATTAATTTTTCAACAGGTACCGGACTGAAGTCCATGTCCGCGTAATAGTGAGCCCTGTCCTCAAAAGCCAGCTTCTTGGCTTCCACGAAGAGGTGGATGTATTCCGGACTGAAAAGATCCATTGACCCGATATCGTATCCTTCAAGTATATTGAGAATTTGAAGCACGGCAATTCCCTGGCCATTCGGAGGTAATTGCCATACATCATACCCACGGTAATTTGTCGAGACCGGTTCCACCCATTCACCTGAATGTGCGGCCATATCCTCATAACTCAAAAAACCTCCGTTCTCCTGAATGTATTCTCCAATAGTTTTTGCGATATCTCCCTTATAAAATGCATCCCTGCCCTCCCTGGCAATTGTCTGGTAAGTATTTGCAAGATAAGGGTTGCGAAATATCTCACCTTTTGCGGGCATGCTGCCATCGGGCATATATGTTTCGGTGAAATTCGGAAAACGACTCAGATGGCCGGCAGAACGTTCGAGGTAATATGCGATTAGTTCGGTAACAGGAAACCCTTCTTTTGCATAATCTATTGCAGGGCCAAGAACAGATTCCATATCCAGTCTGCCGAATTTTTCATGCAATTTAAACCAGCCGTCAACTGCACCCGGCACGCTGACGGGAAGGGCCCCGTATGAAGGTATGTACTCATAGCCATTTTCCAGGAAAAAGTCGATGGTAAGATCCCGGGGCGATCTTCCGCTGGCATTTAATCCATGAAGTTGCTGTTTGTCCGCATCCCAGATTATTGCAAACAGGTCACCTCCTATGCCGCATCCCGTCGGTTCCATTAATCCTAGAATGGCATTTGCTGCAATGGCAGCGTCTGCAGCACTTCCTCCTTCTTTAAGAATATCAAGTGCCACCTGGGTGGCAAGAGGATGGCTGGTAGCTGCCATGCCGTTCTGTGCTATTATCTCAGACCTGGTCGCAAAATTGCGTCCGGTAACCCTGTCCTGTGCGTTGACCTGACCAAAGACTATAAAGATCAGGAATTGAATGACCAGATATTTTTTCATTTTATTCTCATTAAAATTCTACTATCGCAAATGTAGATGATTTTTTTTTTCATTAATAATTACACATCTAAGAATAAAAAAAATGACTTCGTAAATTACGTATGCTTTTTTAGTGCTTTTAAAGATAATAGTTAAATGTGTAATAAATATTAAAGGGAGGCGGTTCCTTTGAAAAAAAAATAGATTTTCCTTCTTACATCTGCTTTTTGCAGTTCCTTCAACATTATTGTTCAGGTAATTCCTCAAAACTCCCATAAAAAGTTATTTTTGTGCCTGTTTTCAAATAAAAAAAAATAAAACTATATAATTCTTTTAAATATGGAATACCTCTCCGACCAGATGGCTAACGCTCATATTCTTAACCAATACTGGCTTACTTTTTTACTTGTTATATCTATGGTGCTGGTTTCAAGGACATTTGTCGCCGGCACACGGTATTCACCCATTTTGATAATAGTAGTATTCGGATTGATAATGGGTTATGTTATGGTGAGTACTGGTATGGGTACGCCCGGATTGAGTGAGTTCCCGATTATTGATTTTACCAGCAGAGTAACCATTACTGCTTTGATGGCGTCATTTTTTGTAGGTGGTCAGGAGATAAAAAAATTGTTTACCAAGCATAAAATTTTTAAAACTGACATAGTTATACCCTCCAAAGACGAGATGTTTCTTGGTACCAAGTTTACACAATTTATGTTCCTTATCCGTTCCTTTTTTGTTTTGGTGGGGATCGAATCCATGAAAAGAGTCATAACAGGTTATAATAATAACGAACCTCTTGATAATTTTTATCCTTTGCTTGGTTATCTTGGATTAGTAGGTTCAATTATACTTATTGACTATCGGGCCAAAATCACAAACAAACCACTTTATATTAGAAAAGGTATAGTTGAAACTGCAATTATACTGGCGATATTGGTTTTATCCTGGTACCTTGCCGGCTGGGTTAGACCTCACATTGCACTTCCTGAAATATTTTTTGCAATGATACTGTCGGTAACTTTCGGAATGATCTTTTCTGAGTGGCAGTTTGGCCCTACTATCAGGTGTCTGCTGTTCGCAGGAATACCTGTTGTGCTTGCTGCAAACTTTATGGTGGGAGGTTCAAGAATAGCAGAAGCATTTTCTCTCACTGGCATGACCTCGGTATTATCATTTGGTTTTTTCGGTCAGTTGCTCTGGATGTTTGGTGGACTGACACTGTTAATCTTATTGGGTAAAGCAAATCATATGAGGAATCTTGCACCTGGTATGGCCGGCTCTTTGTCGCATTCGGGACTAACAGGTGCCTGTACCGCAGGTGATCTGGGACCAGATGCCCAGTTCAGGGCGCCTATTATGATTAATATACCTTTTATCGGACACATATTTGTTTTCTCCATACTTGCTGCAAGTGCAACTACCGGCAAGCTCCTTATACCTTACACCCTTCTTGTAGTGGCAGCGGGAGTTTTACTCACTGTACTGGCTCTGAAGATCCTGAGAAAGGCCAATAGCAATGAAGAAAAAGAAGTGAAGGGATTGATGGTTTTCTCACTTGGCTGGCAATTGATAGCAGTTTTTGGTGGGCTACTTATCCTTAATATCGGAGGGATGGGACTCAATGATTCTGTAATGGCAAATGCTTCTGCCATTTCCCATTTTGGTTTATTTGCGGCTATTCAGGGTGGAATGTTTGGAGAACAGGCTTCAACGCTTATTGCCTTCGTTTTTGCCATGCCTTTTCTTGTTCATCCACTGGTATTCGGTATTTTTGGTAAAACTGCAGAAAATGACGGGGTGATGCCTGTCAGGATAGTTTATGCCCTGGCAATAACCGGTATTTTGGGGGTGAGTTATGCCCTGGTATTTTGACGGGAATTCTTTACAAAACCAAATGTTAACCACGGAGAGTAATCAGGTATTTTTCAATATATTCATCTTTCTGTTTTAATTTGTACTGCATTATGTATCGAGGATGTTCAAGGGGGATGAGCTTTTTAAAAAAGTTATGTTCCCGGTTCATATCTTTAAGAACCTCGTAATTTTTACCTGCGCCCAGGCAAAACGCACTATCGGTTTTTATTCCTGCGGATATATGCAACTTCATTGATTTTACTAAAAAGGGATAAACCGCCTTCAGTAGTTCTTTGCTGTCATAATAATTAAAATTCACCTCTTTACCTTTTTTATTTGTCTTGACAAAGCCTAAGGGGCATGGTGAATTTATATAGAAATCCGAATAAAATTTTTTTACTCCTCCATAAGCATCAATTACATCGTATATAAATACCGAAGAAGGTTCGTGAGTCTCTTTACCTGTTAAATCCAGACCGCATTTACCAGACAGCCTTTTAGTATCGGTAAAAGGTATTCCGGTAACTCCTGCCCCAAAACGTCCCGGGTTGATACCCAGTATTAACCTTCTTTTCTGGTTATCATTGTAAAATTTACGGTAAAATGCCGATGATATCTTTAATGCTTCAGGATTTTCCGTGAAGGGATTCATTACCCTTATTCCATCCGGAAGTTTTTGATCGAGATGAAGTTTCTTGTTAAAATCAATGACTCTTTCGGCAAAATTGGACATAAGATAGTTGAATTAAGATTATTAAAAAAAATATCTGCATTTTTTCTTTAAAAACAAGAAGCCAAAATTTTGTTCAGGAAATACACAATTTTAACTTACATGATGGTCTGTTTAGCTTTAAAAATATATATATTTTATAAACAGAGTTAAATTTTTCTGAAAATGTTACAACATTTAGGATTATAGAATAAAACGCTGCCCGTTAACATTTTTAATAATATATTTCTTTATTTTTAGCTGGTATTATCCTGAATGAAAAGGTTCCCGATAATATTTGGTATTGCTTTTTCCATCTGTTTTTAATCATTTTATTCTGTGTGATTTTGAAAGTAAATAACAAGCTCGACAGAATGTTTGGACCAACAGGTACTACGTCGGGATTTATATTGACCGTAACCGGGTTGATCATGACATATTATTCGGTTTCGGCTTTATCGGTGGTTTTTATAGGTGCTTTTATTGGCTTTACATCAACAAGTACAATAATTGATTTTGAACAAAAACGGATCAAGTTATCCAATAATATTTTTGGAATCATTCCAACTGGTAAATGGATTGACATAATCCCTGATATGAAAATCGGTATTGAAAGACCAAGACATGCCTGGCGTACATATAGCAGGAGCAACAGGACCCTTGATGTGATTGACAAAGATTTCGGAATATACCTTTATGATGCAAATAATGAAAAGATCATGCCAGTCATGAAAAGTAAAACACTTAAGTCGGCCAAAGCTGAGCTTAAAAATCTCTGCAACAAACTCAATCTTGGTGAAAAATGATTGATACATAGTATTTCAAAGCAGCCTTTCCTGATGTTAATAATGTTGAACTGTTAACCTGATAATAAAATGTGAATCCAAAAAGGATATCTCTTACCTGCACAGGAAAACCCGAATAGCCATAATGTTTGAATACCATTATCCAAAACCGCCTTCCGAAAGAGATCATGATACTGCATCATTATTCCCGTGTGGCTTGTCAGAATTAATAGATCGGGAAAAGGAATCAGCAGAAGAGCATTTTATCCATTTGACCCTGGAGTTGATTTTACGAATAAATTAATGTGACCATCGTGAATTTCAATTGAGAAATAAGAAAAAGGGTTAATTTTGCGCGCGAAGATGTTGATTTGCTGAATATGGCCATACCAATACTGACATAGGCAATACCTGGCTTGACAAACTATTAAGTGATGATAAATAATTTAAAAGCAGAAGGACGCGAAAAACCTGTGATGTATGAAGGATTATATGAAATATTAAATGAAAGATTTACTATAGACGGTATTAATATCCACCTATACTGCAAAAAAAATTAATTCCTGCCGAAAGATCGGGCATGTAATTGTACCGTCACCTTCAATAGGACTACTTTTTTAAATATGTGGAAACCCTGCAAAATTAACTTTAAAATATATAACCCTACCAGAAATGAACATATTAACCGGAAAAATAGTTCTCTATTGGCAAATAGCATTAAGAACCATAATATTGTGATTATTGTAATCCTTAAAAAGGAAGAAAAAGATGAAAAAATATTTAACTGTCTTCGCTTCATTTATAATAATGCTTTGCATAGGTAGCGTCTATGCCTGGAGCATAATTGCATCAGAGCTGATTGAAGAATATAATTTTTCTGCTTCTCAATCTCAGATAATATTTGGAACTCTAATAGCCATTTTCCCGGCTACAATGATTTTTGTTGGACAGTTAGGTGAAAAAATAAAATATCGTTTTATCGGTTACATTTCAGGCTTATTATTTTTTGCGGGGTATATTACAGGAAGCTATTCCAATGGTAATTTCCTGTTAATTTTCCTAGGAATTGGAATACTGGCAGGCATAGCAACAGGTTTCGGTTATTGGGTAGCACTTACTTCGCCCGTTCAATGGTTTCCGGAGAAAAAGGGACTGATTACGGGCATAGCGGCAGCAGGTTTTGGTTTAGGTGCAGTATTTATGTCGGAAGTATCTGAAAAAATCCTGTCCAATGGAAAAGATGTTCTACAATTACTTAAGACTATAGGGGTATCATATGGATTGATTGTATTTATTTTATCGAACTTAATATATCAAAATCCAGACACCTTAAACAGTACAGAAGAGCCTTTTAAAATAACAAAAATACTTGATTCAAGTATTTTTAAGAAACTATTTTTTGGGATATTTCTCGGAACATTTGCCGGATTACTTATAATTGGAAGTTTGAAAATTATCGGCGAACAAGGTTACATCCCTGTAAATTATTTGGTGCTTGGAGTTTCCTTATTTGCGGTTGCAAATTTTTCAGGCAGGATAGTTTGGGGTTTTTTGAGCGATTATATAGGAGCAAGTTTAAGCATATTTTTGGCACTTTTTTTTCAGTCAGTGGCCATTATTTCATTGAATTTTATTGTTTTATCTAACATTTCTTATTTAATTATTGCTTTACTTACAGGCTTTGGTTTTGGTGGAAATTTTGTTCTTTTTGCCAAAGAAACGGCTCAGGTATTCGGAGTAAGAAATCTAGGCATTATTTATCCATATGTTTTTTTGGGATATGCAATAGCAGGTATAGCCGGCCCTGTAAGCGGAGGACTTTTATTTGATTTGACAGGGTCATTTACCTATGCAATTTATCTTGCAGGTATTATGAGCCTTGCTGGCAGTATGCTGTTTTTGAGACAATTCATTACATCACGTCTATCATTGACCCGCTAATAATCCACATTGACCATTTTAAAGAATTGGAAAACCCAGGATTAACAACAGAGGAGAGAATTTAGTTATTGATGATAGCCCACCTGCTGTCAGGTTTTATGCAAAGGAGAGAGTTTAATTATTGATAAAAATCCCATCTGCTGTCAGGGATTTTTGATATAAATAGCTCGATTAAATAACGGTTAACACTGAATTTAGCATTAAAAAAATGTATTTTAGCGGCCGTTCTTGATTAACCCGCATATTATTTGGGATTATGAATCATTAATAAGAATTAATGGTCTTTTTAATAAAGTACATTAAGATAAATCTGAGCAAGTCCTGATAATGGGGAGCGGACTAAACTTAAGTAAAAGGTTATGCAGAAGAATAGATACCGGATAAAAGTTTTAGAAGATTATGCTTAAGGATAAAGATTTGGTCGAGAGCAATAGGTTCAGGACATAGATAGAAGATTGTATTTAGATTCAATTGTAGTGCAAAGAATTATTTTTGTTTTTTTTTAACCTGTAAAGATTTAATTATCATGTGGAAAAAATGGAAAGACCTGCCCCTTTGGGGTAAAATTGTTGCAGGCATGGTTGCTGGTCTGGTTTGGGGGTTACTTGCCGTTATCTTTGAATGGACACTATTCAATGAGCAGTGGATAAAGCCTTTTGGTACGATTTTTCTTAACATGTTGAAGCTGGTGGCCGTCCCACTTATTTTTGTTTCACTTGTAAAAGGAATGGCCAGTCTCACCGATATAAGCAAACTTTCAAGAATTGGGTTGAAAACACTTGGCTTTTTTATGGCCTCAACAGTAGTAGCCATAACTATCGGACTTCTCATAGTAAATATAATGAAACCAGGTTATGCATTTCCTGATTCCAAGCGTACCGAGATGCAGGAGCAATATGCCAACTCGGTAGGAGAGAAGGAGTCAATTGCCGAACAGGTTAAAACAGGTTCTCCTCTTGATCTCCTTGTTGATATCGTGCCTGAAAATGTTATAAATGCAGCGAGTGACAACGGAAATATCCTACAGATAATTTTCTTTGCCATTCTGTTTGGTCTTGCCGTGGCACTTATTCCCCATGAAAAAGTTAAAGTAGTTAAGGATTTATTTGATGGATTGAATGAAATAGTGCTGAAAATAGTTGATCTGGTGATGAAGATTGCACCCATTGGAGTTTTCGCTTTGCTCGGCACCCTGGTTGTTGAGTTTACCGGAGATAACGTCTCAGAATCTCTTGATCTTTTTGCATCTCTCGGACTTTACATATTAGCTACTGTTCTTGGATATCTTATAATGATTTTTGTTATCTATCCGCTTATAATGCAATTCATTACCCCTATTGGCTACCGTGCCTTTTACAAAGCAATCAGTCCGGTTCAGATGATAGCTTTCTCAACAAGTTCAAGTGCAGCATCACTGCCCATTTCCATGGAAGTTGTTGAAAGAGATCTGGGAGTATCAAAAACTATATCGAGTTTTGTTCTTCCGATTGGTACAACCATAAATATGGACGGGACAAGTCTTTATCAGGCGGTTGGTGCCGTATTTATTGCCCAGGCATTTGGTTTTGATCTGACTATGGCACAGCAGCTTACAATAGTGCTTACAGCGACCCTTGCCTCAATCGGTACTCCAGGTGTACCAGGAGGGGGAGTAGTAATGCTGGTAATAATACTCACATCTGTAGGACTGCCTGCAGAGGGTCTTGCCATGGTTCTGGCCCTGGACAGACCTCTTGATATGTTGCGGACCGTGGTGAATGTTACGGGTAACTGTGCTGCCTCAACTATCATTGCCAAAAGTGAAAATGAGCTTGCATATCCCCCTTCAGTACTCAAGAATAGCTGAACATTTATTCCGGCATATTATTAAATATTAGTTCTGCGGATATTATGCTGACGGCCCTTGGAATTGCTTTAAATGTTATTTCCCGGTATTTCTATTCCCGGTAATTTAATGATTTATGTAACCAGCATTATAACCGGTTGCTTTTCTGCAGGAAACTCTATTTTCAAGAATTGCTGTTACACCGGCAGAATGTATTCTCAAGAATTGTTGTATCTCCGGTAAAGGTTATTATGTTATGATTATGACGGGATAATAATAAAAAATGTCATATCAAAGCTAAAATATAAAGAAAATGTTCGTCAGGGATACAATATATATTAATTATTGTATTTTAGCGAGAGGTTTTATTTTTATCAGATAATTTATTACCGTAAGCATCCATAACTTAATTTAGTTTTTATGGATTATCCGAATACATTATATGGCTCCTGGAACACGGTATTTTTGGTACTTAATATTATTTATCTCGCAACAGCCCTCGTTTTTGCTATAAACATAATACTTGATAACAGGAATCCCACCAAAACTATATCGTGGGTTCTGGTTTTATTCCTGGTTCCTGTTCTGGGACTGATATTCTATTTTATTGCGGGTAAGAATTACCGCAAAGAAAAAATATTCTCACGTAAGGGTCACCGTGATTTTGAGCGAATACGCAATTTAAGTGACCACCAGTTAATTGATTTGCAGCAGGAGAGTTTTATCGATAATGATAAGATAAGGACTAAACTTCCGATAATTAATCTTTTGCTGAGAAACAGCAAGGCTTTGCTTACAACCAATAACCATGTTGAGATACTGAATGATGGTAAGCAAACTTTTGATGCAATTAAGCTGGAGCTTAAAAAGGCAAAAAAGCACATACATCTCGAATTTTACATTATAGATGATGACAATATAGGTAATGAGATAAGGGAAATATTAATTTCAAAAGCTAAAGAGGGAGTGAAGGTCAGGATGATATTCGATGATGTAGGCTCCTGGAAATTAGGTAAAAAATTCACGAGATCACTTGAATCTGCTGGTGTTGAGCTTTATCCCTTTATGCCTGTCCGGTTTGCTCTGCTTGCCAACCATATAAATTACAGAAATCACAGAAAGATCATTGTTGTAGATGGTAAGATCGGTTTTGTGGGTGGAATAAATATAGCTGACCGTTATCTTGTTGGAAACAAAAAGATTCCGTTTTGGCGGGACACTCATCTGAGAATAGAGGGAGAGGCTGTTAATTCCTTGCAGGTGGTTTTTTTGGTGGACTGGCATTTTGTTTCAGAGGAGATAGTCAGCGGTATTTCCTATTTTCCGAAATCAAAAATAAAAAACAAGCAACTTGTTCAGATCACTGCAAGCGGTCCCGATTCGGACTGGTCCAGCATAATGCAGGCTTATTTCAGTGCTATCAGCACAGCCCAAAAATATATTTATATTGCCATACCTTATTTTATACCAAATGAAAGTATACTTACCGCACTTAAGACAGTAGCACTAAGTGGTATTGATGTTAAAATTCTGATTCCCGGAATAGCTGATTCACACCTTGCTTATAATGGCACCCGCTCCTATATTGATGAACTGCTTGAAGCAGGAATAAGTGTATTTGAATATCTGAAGGGTTTTGTTCACAGCAAACTTATAATTGTAGATGATATTTTTGCCTCGGTTGGTACTGCAAATATGGATATAAGGAGCTTTGATAATAATTTTGAAGTAAATGCAATTATTTACGACGAAGAGTTTTGCAGGAAACTCAAGGATTATTTTTTAGAAGACCTTGCAAACAGCCGCGAGATTGACCTGGATTTTAACAAAAAACGCAGCTTAAGAACCAAAGCCTTTGAATCATTCTCAAGAATATTCAGTCCACTTCTTTAATTATTATTCTAACCTGATTAATTTATAAACTGAGAAAAATACCCGAGCTATAGAACCTACGGAATATAATTATTTTCGCCATATAGAAAGGAGGACGGTTAATTTCAGAATGATGCAATATTAATCAAAGATTGAGGCGAAATCCATAAATTGAGAATGGACTTCTTTCTGTTATGAAAATAATTATTTCTTTATAATGTAATAGATTGCAAACATTTCGGTTTTGTTTAAAACAGATGCTTTACTTTATATCAAATAATTTCTCCTTAAGTCTGTTATTGTTCATTTTTAAATAATATCTGCTTAACAATTAGTTTCACCCGGACCACTATTTATATCCAATTTTACTCTCTGATTTGAAACCTTAATAAGACTTTTGTTGTATAATATTTTTAGTGGAAGACATCATTGTTTTTATAAATTGATTATTAACTTGCTTAACCTATTTTACACAAATGAACATAATCAGAAAATTTGCCTTGATTATAGCTACAGTAATTGCTGTAATTAGTACTTTTTCAGTACATAAATCATCTGCTCAACTGAGCGATATGGGAAGACTGCTTTCGGGAGGTGTCGATGATGCCCAGAAATTGACCGAAGCCTATCTTTCTCCCTTTACCAATGCCTTTGGCGCTACGCTTAATGCCGGATGGTTCAATACTGCAAAGACACATCGTTTTCCGGGCTTTGACCTTACTTTATCGGTTAATGTTGCCATTATTCCCGATGAATCAAAGGTTTTTGATTTTAATGAACTTGGACTTAACCCTAATTTAAACATTCATAATTCGCCAATAACTCCTACCATCGCAGGTTCTTCAGGTGATCCCAGGGCCGAACTGGAGTATTTCGAAACTATAAACGATCAGGAATACCCACTGGCAAGTTATGAATTACCTAAGGGAACGGGACTGGGATTTATTCCTGCACCTACTCTTCAGCTTGGTATCGGACTGCCCTTTGGAACCGATATTATTGGAAGGTTTATACCAGAGGTGGAAATGGGAGATGTTGGGAATATGGGTCTATGGGGAATTGGTGTTAAGCATAGTCTTAAACAGTGGATACCTGCGGTAAAAAGACTTCCGATTGTGAACTTGTCCGTGATGGCCGGCTATACTAAATTCTCTACCGGAACGGGACTTAGTGTCCTGCCGGCGGATATAGAATCCACTGACAATACCACTGCCGCGGTTAACTTTGACAATCAGAAACTGGACTTTGGCGTAGGAAGTTTTACAGCCAACTTACTTGCATCTGCTGATATTCCATTTATTACTGCTTATGCGGGAGTTGGAGTTAATTCAACCAATACAAATCTTAAAATGACAGGCTGGTTTCCGGTTCCTGATATAAATGAAACCACAAATGAGTCTGAAGTAACGGACCAGTCAGCGCTCAAAGATCCCATTGATTTCAGCCTTGCAGGTGATTACAAAGGTTTTAAGCCACGGGTAACGGCCGGGGTCAAGTTTAAGCTTGCGGTCCTTCATATACATTTCGATTATACTTATTCTCAGTATTCTGTTCTTACGGGTGGCGTCGGCATCAGTTTCCGTTAAGAAGTAATTATCAGATTTTTTCTTTTCCCTGATCTGTACCAAATCTTACGGTACGGGTCAGGGATTATTTTTTTAAATATCTTTTTTTATGACATATAAGGATTATATTAACAGCCGGAGGATTTGCCTAACCAACGGAGCGGATAATGGCCGGAACATAATGCTGTTAATCAGGAATCATATTTGTTATAACGCTGATATTAACAGCCGTAAGAATGATCTTTCAAGGGAACGGATAATTGTCTGAACAAAATGCTGATCTTCCGGAATTGGATTTTTTTATAAATTTGAACAATTGAGATATTGATTGAATATTCTGAAAGCATTTGCCATGATAGATAAGATCGATAATTCTGTATTGACTGACAAGGAAAAGCGTAATATTCTAAATAAATACCGCGGATTACTCCGGGTCTGCAGAAGATGTATAACCCGTGAGGATAGTAAAAACATAAGAAGTGCATTTAATATAGCTCTTAGTGCACATTTAAGCAGGAAACGTGATTCAGGCGACCCGTATATATATCATCCCATTGCAGTAGCAAGGATTGCTGTTGAGGAGATCGGACTTGGCGCTACTGCTATTATATCTGCGCTTCTTCATGAAACGGTTAAGGATCAGGGGAACACACTTAATGAAATTGAGAGTTCTTTTGGCAGACAGGTAAGGATTATTGTCGAGGGCCTGACTAAAATTTCCGGCATTTCGTCAATGAACACTTCATTACAGGCCGAAAATTTCCGCAAATTGCTTTTAACACTATCGACAGATGTGCGTGTTATACTGTTGAAGCTAGCCGACAGGCTGGAGAATATGCGTAACCTTGAGCATTCTTCTGCCGAAAGGCAATTACAGACTGCATCGGAGACCTTCTTCCTGTATGCACCACTGGCTCACCGACTGGGATTATATAATATTAAGTCCGAGTTAGAAGACCTGTCCCTGAAGTATACTCATCCAGAGGTATATAACGACATACTGAATAAACTCCGAAATACGACAACTGCGCGTAACAGGTTTATCCGGGAATTCTCCGAACCGATTAAAAATGAACTGTTAAGACAGGGTTTTGATTTTGAGATCAAGGGAAGAACAAAGTCGGTATTTTCTATCTGGAATAAAATGAAAAAACAACAAGCCGGTTTTGAGGAGGTGTATGATATTTTTGCAATTCGTATTATTTTGAATTCGGATATTGATAAAGAAAAAGCCGAATGCTGGAAAGTCTATTCAGTAGTGACAGATTTTTACCAGCCCAATATAAACAGGTTAAGAGACTGGATATCGGTTCCCAAATCAAATGGATATGAATCGTTGCACACAACTGTGGTAGGACAGGGAGGTAAATTTGTGGAAGTCCAGATCCGTACACGCAGGATGGATGAAATTGCAGAAAAGGGTTTGGCTGCTCACTGGAAATATAAAGGAGGAGCTATTGATAAAGGAATTGGGGATTGGTTGATGCACATAAGGGAGGTTCTGGAAAACCCGGAGCCCAGTGCTCTTGAATTTATTGATAATTTCAAACTGAACCTGTATAATGAAGAAGTCTTCGTTTTTACTCCGAAGGGAGATATTAAACGGTTTCCTGCCGGCGCTACGGTTCTGGATTTCGCCTTTGATATTCACACCGATATAGGAAGCCAGTGTGTTGGCGCCAAAGTTAATGCAAAGAATGTGCCTATAAAGCAGGTTATGAAAAACGGCGACCAGGTTTCTATTCTGACTTCCAAAAATCAAACACCAAAGATTGACTGGCTTAACTGGGTTGTTACAGCCAAGGCACGGACCAAGATCAAGCAGAGTCTTAAAGAAGCCAAACAAGTTGATTCGGATGCCGGTAAGGAGCTTTTAACCAGGAGACTTAAAAACTGGAAAATTGAATTTCCTGATAAGATCAAAGGAAAGGTACTTAAACATTATAAGGTTAAATCATCCTTTGATTTTTATTATCTTATAGGTACCGGAAGGATCGATCCATCAGATATTAAAGATATTATTATCGAACTTGAGGAAAAGGAAAGAACTCCGGGCATAAATTTATCTCCATCAGCCGATGACTTAGATGAATCAATACCGGATGCGGTAGTTGATAAAACATCTGATATCCTCATTATTGATGAAAGCCTGAATAATATTGATTATAAATTTGCACCATGTTGTAATCCGGTTTTTGGCGACCCTGTATTTGGCTTTGTAAGTGTAAACGGAGGTATCAAAATTCACCGTACCAGTTGCCCTAATGCTCCTTCCATGCTTAGCCGGTATGACTATAGAATTGTTAAGGCTCAGTGGACCAGTTCTTCCGAAAGCAGTTTTTTCCAGGTCATGATCAGGTTAAATGGTATAGATGAGGTAGGTATAATCAACAAAATATCAGATGTAGTTTCCAAAGATCTTAAGATGACTCTTCGTTCGATAAGCATTGATGCTAAGGATGGTATGTTTGAGGGAGTTATAAGGGTTATTGTAAAAAATAAATCGCAACTTGATCTTTTAATTCACAAGTTAAGCAGGGTTAAGGCAGTAATGAAGGCTATCAGGCTTGACGGTTAATTTAACCTTATTGCTCTATTAGATGGAATTTGAAATTATTTTGATTCTTTAACTTATTTTAAAAAGCTGTTCCCCGTGTAAGTCAGAATTTTGTATTTTATTGACAAAATCCTGGCTTTTTGTTTTTCAGGATAAATGTGTCATCTGGCCTTAAACAAGTTAGTGGTTTTTGGTTGATGTAAATTAATTATTTTGATAATAATATGCTTGCATAAACGTTTTGTTTGAAGTAAATTTACGTGGCAAATACTTCATCACCATGAGAACAACTCGTATAATATCTTTTTCACTGGCAATACTGCTTATATCCTTTCAGGGGATTTCACAGGGATTGTTTAACAACGGTTCGGCACGCGGTGCCGGATTGCTGAGTGGTCAGTTACCGGATAATGCCCGCTTCAGTCTTGAATTAGGCACAGGGTTCTCTTCCTTCTCATCGGGTGCTGGCATGATGGAAAATTATATTTCTCCTACCGTGGAATTTGATGTTAGTCCCTCATTTACTTTAGTTGCAGGCGGCAGTTTTTCATTTAACCAGTACAGTAATCTTCCTCAATCGGTGGTTGTAAATAATAATTCAATATCCTCACGGCAGGGCATGACTGATCATTCATTATTTGTAGCAGGGAAATACATGATTAGTGAAAATCTTTTTATGACAGGAACTGTATACCGGGAAGAAGGTAACCTGCCAATGCTTATGATGAATCCTGGTAACATGAATCATGGTATTACGGACTACAAAAATCAGGGAATGTCAATGGGCATTCAATACAGGATAAGCGACAATCTTCATTTTGGTGCCGAGGTAGGAGTAAACAGAACCAACAATCCTTACCAGTTTTATTCACCCTTTTCAGGTCCTTTCGGCAACAGGCCAGGATATCATCGCACCTCTCCGTTTTAGAAAATATCAATAGCTCCGATGTATGATATTATAGGTGACGTTCACGGGAAAGCTGATGCCCTTAAGGATCTTCTCCTGAAGATGGGTTACCGGAAATCGGCCGGGTATTACAGTCACCCCGAAAGAAAGGCCATATTCACCGGAGATATAATTAACCGTGGGAAAAAGGTACGGCAATCACTCAAGATTGTAAAACGTATGGTTGATAACAAATCAGCATATGCCGTTATGGGAAATCACGAGTATAACCTGATATGTTACCACACAAGATCACTCCTGGGACGAGGTTATCTTAAAAAGCACAATCAGGCAAACAGAACCCTTTTTTATCAAACTACCCGGGCATTTATCGACCACCCCGGTGAGTGGGAGGAGTATCTTGACTGGATGAAACAATTGCCTTTATTCCTTGAGTTTGAGCATTTCCGGGTTGTGCATGCCTGCTGGGATAAACGGATCATCAAATTTGTAAAACGAAACCTTCCCGGTAACCGTATGACAGAGGTTTTTTTACAAAACTCTGCAAGGGATAACACTATTGAGAATGATGTGATTAAAATACTTCTGACAGGAGTAGAAATACCTGTTGATAAACTAACCACTGTTATAAACTCCAACGGATCACCGGTAGATAATATGCGTATAAAATGGTGGTTGCAACCGGAGAACCTCCGATTGGGGGAAGTTGCGTTTGGAGAATATAAAATAAAACCCAACCGCTTAATAAAGAAGGGGGAAAAAGAAAAGTTCATTCCATACTCCAGATCGAAACGGCCGGTTTTTATAGGCCATTACTGCCTCAGGGAAGAACCCGGACTTCAATCTGACAATGTATGCTGTGTGGATTATTGTTGTTACAGGAACGGGAAGCTGGCATCATACAGGATGCAGGGAGAATCAAGGCTGGTAAGGGAAAATATTGTGGCAGTATAGTTTTACCCCCTTTGTTATATGCGGGAAATATTCTTATAAAAATACCATCAGACTTTGGACTTCAGTTAATCAAAGCCCATGTCTTCAAGTCATGGTTATGGTTTGAAAGGGCTTTGCCCGAAAGACGTGTGGGGTAAAACCGGGATCATTACCTGCAATGCTCCTCAATGAGTTCTTTTACCATATAATAACCAAGTTCCAGTGCATTATTAAAGTCCTCGCATGCACCAACAAGATATTTGATCTGAAGGTGTGATATTCCCCTTCCATACCATGCAACAGGATTTTCCGGATTCATTTCTATTACCCTGGTATAATCCTCAATTGCTCCATAATAATCTTCTATGTTATATTTTGAGGCTGCCCTGTTGAGGTAAGCAGGCGGATAATTTTCATTAATCTCAATTGATTTGCTGTAATCTTCAACGGCACCCTGGTCATCGCCAATCATAGATCTTGATATTCCCCTGTTATTATATGCCAGTGCAAATTCGGGATTTTTGTCTATGGCCAGTGTAAAAGCTTTAATAGCCCCCTGGTAATCTCCAAATTCATGACGCAGGTTTCCCACTTCAAGAAAAATGCGGTC
>CAZFOO010000048.1:0-4794 GCA_964520585.1 uncultured Bacteroidales bacterium | reverse complement strand
GGTAAAATTAATTTATTTTTAATAAAGGTTTGTTATATTTAGGCTTTGTTTTACTAAAAACACTTTTTATGAAAAATGTACGGGGACAATTATTGAACTTGATAATTGCCGGGTTTATTGTATTTAACTTTAACACGGTTTGTTACAGTCAGCAAGCAGATCCATCGGTTCCTTCACCTGAATCACATTTCGGGTTTACTCCCGGAGATGACAGGATGCTTTTTAAGTATGAAGAAATGATTGACTATTATAAGAAGCTCCAGGAAATATCATCTAAAGTAAAACTTGAACAGATAGGAGTTACAGAGCTTGGCAGGCCTATGTATCTCTTATTTGTTTCATCCGGGAATAATATTTCAAATATAGACAAATTGAAATCCATTAATCGTCAACTTGCACTGGATCCCGGCATGTCTGAAAATCAAAGAGAAGCCCTGGTTGATGAAGGGAAAGTGTTTTTTATGATGACGCTTTCCATGCATTCGACAGAGGTTGCGCCTTCACAGGCCTCTCCGCTGATTGTGTATGAGCTCATTACCTCTGATGATCCAAAAATAAAGCAAATACTTGACAATACAGTATACATGATAACTCCCTCTCATAATCCGGACGGGATGAATATGATTGTCGAAAATTACATGAAATACAAGGATACCAAATATGAAGGCAGTTCTATGCCTGGTGTTTATCATAAATACGTAGGCCATAACATAAACCGTGACTTCGTCACGCTGGCCATGAGTGAAAATGAAGCTATTGCCACTGCCTACAGTAAAGAATGGTTTCCCCAGTTAAGTGTTGAACGTCACCAGATGGGTTCACGCGGTCCCCGGTATTATATTTCACCTCCAAGTGACCCCCTTTCGGAGAATATACTTCCCGGTTTATGGAACTGGAAGAGGATATTTGGCTCCAGGGCTTTAACAGCTATGACAGATGCCGGTTTACAGGGAGTTTCGGTTAACTACCTTTTTGATATGTACTGGCCGGGTAATACCTCCACCGGCTTATGGAAAGGTATAATTGCCATGTTATCCGAGGCTGCCAGTGTGGATATTGCCACTCCTATTTTCATCGAACCTAACGAGCTTACTGTTTCAGGAAAGGGACTTGCGGAATATGAGATAAGTGTAAATATGCCGGACCCCTGGCCGGGAGGATGGTGGCACCTGAGTGACATTGTCGAATATGAAAGGGTAAACACCCTCTCATATATGCATACTGCGGCCATTCACAGGGAAGAAATACTCCTGCACCGCAACGATATTACCCGGAAAGAAGTAGAAAGAGGAAAGAATGAGGCTCCCTATTATTATATCCTTCCCATGAAACAGCATGACATGGGTGAACTTGCCGATCTTGTCAATCTGCTCGACAAGCATGGAGTAAGTTCCTACCGATTACTTAGCGACCTTGAGATTGATAACCGGATTTACAGTGAAGGTGATATCATTGTTCCTCTCGCCCAGCCTTATCGTGCCTTCATAAAAGAGGTGATGGAATCGCAAAAATTCCCGGTGCGGCACTATTCTGCCGGTGGCGATATGATAAGGCCTTATGATATAACCAGCTGGTCCCTTCCGCTTCACAAAGGAGTAGAAGCTGTTGAGATCAATACCAGGGTAAATATACCTCCAGATGACATGGCCGCAGTTGATATACCTTTCCGTATTTCAACAGTGAAGCCCGATTCTTTTTCCGGGGTTTTGTTTACTGCACAAAATAATGAGAGCTATAAAGCTGCCTTTACGGCGGCTGAAATGGGCATGAAGGTAGAAAGACTAATTGAAAGCTTTACCGTGGAAGGAAAGGAATTTCCTGCAGGCAGTTTTTACATTGCTTATCATCGTGATCTTGACGGACTTCTTGAAGATCTCTATATCCCGCCTCATTATCAGTCCACCGATCCGGATGTAATGACAACACCCCTGGAGGTACCACGGATAGCCCTTGTTGAGAGCTGGTTTCATGATATGGATGCCGGGTGGACCAGATATTTGTTCGACACCTATAATATCCCTTATGAAGTACTAAGACCAGCAGACCTAAAGGAGGTTGACCTGGACAGTGATTTTGACCTGGTCATTTTTCCAGATCAGAGCCCGTCCGTGCTTAAAGCAGGCAAGGGCGGCAGCCCCGGAAACTACAGCATAACCAGGTACCCTCCCGAATATGCCAAGGGCATGGAAGATGAAGGATTGAACAACTTGCTCTCTTTTGTAGATAAAGGAGGCAAAGTTGTTTCATGGGGCAGATCAACCGGACTCTTCATGGGCAACCTGAGTATTGAAGAAGATGATGAAGAAAAGCAGGAGTTCAGTCTCCCGGTAAGCAATATCGGGGACAGGTTGTCGAAAAGTGGACTCGATGTTACGGGCTCGCTTCTGAAGGTGAAATTTCGTCCGGAACACCCTGTAACCCTTGGCATGCCTGAATATGCAGGAGTATTTCATCGCGGGAACCCTGTGTTTGCCACCAGCTTTCCTTACTTTGACATGGACAGGAGGGTTCTGGGGCTCTTTCCGGATGAAGATATACTGATGAGCGGATATATTGAAAATGAAGATCTGTTATCTGAACAGGTAGCCCTGGTATGGGTTAAAAAGGGAGAAGGGCAGTTAGTACTGTTCTCATTTTCCCCGCAGTTCAGGGGCTCAACACCTGCAACCTACAAGCTGCTTTTTAACTCCCTGCTTTTGGAATAACAAAAAGGGTTACAAGCAAGATGTATGATTTTTAAACCTTATTATATGTCGCTTTTCAAATCCCTGCTTTTGGAATGAACCCTTTTTACCTGTTACAAACGGCATTATCTTAACTAATGCCGTTTGTAATTAATATGGATCGGGTAGGTACGTCATACGTTTTATTATATATCTCACAATAACCATAATTGTCATTTAACCGCACAAAAAAAAACCATCCTGAAAGATGGTTTTTTTTCTAAATTTTAAGCTTTAAAGCTCCGGATCACTGCACGAAAATTCTGTGATTATGAAAGGATATCAGTCCCAGTCATCGGTACGGAAAGAAGAAGCCGGTAAACCTTCCGTATTATAAAGCTCGCCAATAACAAAATCTTCAAAAGCATATCTGACAGCCACAGGATTTGCAACCTGGGGAGCAAAAAGGGTTATTCCCTGCCTGGTGATAAAAGCTTGTGCATCATAAAACCGTTTGTTTTCTCCGGCAACCTTAAAATTTTTCAATTCTTTACCGAATGTTGTAAGACCATTTTTTGCATGGTCAAAGGTCAGTTTAACCATATTTCCTTCCACCACCATATCATTTAATACCGGACCTGAATATTCGAATCCTTTGTTCCCATATGTTTTTGCAAGCGCCAGAAATGCAAGTCTTTCACCTGCAGATTTTTTGTCTGCCGGATGGATACTTTCCTTTTCACCCGCATCCATAAGACTGGCCATCCCGGTACCGGGAAGTACGGTTGATGCTTTTAGCTGCGCCTCCCTGAGAAAAGCTGAATTCAAACCTGTAGTACCATAGTCGAAAGGAGCTATTTGTACATAATAAAACGGCATTTCATCAATTCCCCACTCAGCACGCCAGTTTTCGATCAACCCCGGCATCAATTCAGCATACCGGTCCGGTTCGTTCCGGTTTGATTCACCCTGGTACCATAAGGCACCTCTTACGGCGAAATCAGTAAGTGGACTGATCATTGCATTGAAAAGCACGGTTGGTGTTTGCTGAGAGAAATCTCCGGTTTGATCCTTGTCGGGAAGATTAACCCAGTCAAAATTTTCAATTCCGTTTTCACTTATCCATGGCTCAATTCTGGTACCTCCCCAGCTTGTATTTATCAATGCTACCGGAACTCCCAGAGCCTGCTGAACCATTTTTCCAAAGAAATAAGCAGTTGCACTGAATTCGGAAACATTTTCGGGAATGCATTCCTTCCAGCTGCCATTTACATCATCGAGAGGGGCAAGGCTCTTATCGCGTCTTACCGTAAAAAGTCTGATGTTTCCGTCTGCTGATGAAACAATAGCTTCATTTGAACCAATAATAGGCTCGTTACGGTATCCTTTCATTGGCATTTCCATATTGGACTGGCCGGAGGCGATCCAGACCTCACCAATAAGCACGTCGGACAGTTTAATCTCTTTGCCATCGGAAATAGAAATATCGTAAGGTCCACCTGCAGACGGGGTTTTAACCTCTAATTTCCAGTTGCCATTGGCATCTGCACGTGTAGTATAACTATTGTCGTCCCATGTTGTATTAATCTCCACCATGTTCCCGGGAGTGGCTTTGCCCCAGATTGCAGCATCGGTTTGCTGTTGAAGGACCATATGGTCACCAAATATTGCCGGCAAAACAATATCTGCCTTAAGCGTGCCGGTAAAAGGGGCAAAGAAAAGGATTATAAAAAATACCAGTCTGGTTTTCATAATTATGCATTATTTTTATTTGATTGATAATACCCTGTGAAAAGGTGGTTTAAAATACTAATTTGTATGTGGTTATGGGATACTTAACGTTTCTTTGAATTCAGCCAGGTAAGACTACGCTGGGTCAAACTTTCTTCGGTATTAATATCATAGGCTCCTGGATTTATAATTAATCTTCAACGGCAATTTTCCGGTCAATTTATAGAGGCTCTCTGTTTTCAGCGATCAATATAATGTTAGTTTCTGCCTTATTTGAATAACGGGTTGAGATCTGATTCAAGAATTAAAGTTTTAATCAGCTAAAAGTAAATAAAAAATTTCACTGGTGAGCGATTGAAGCCCACAGATTTTTGATTGCTTAACATTTAATTCTCTGATG
>CAZFOO010000047.1:0-28491 GCA_964520585.1 uncultured Bacteroidales bacterium | reverse complement strand
TTCTTTTTCTCCGGTTGATTAATAATAAACATTTGTAGTAGTTTATCCCTTAGGTCTCGTTTCCGGTTTTGACTTTAAGGACATTTCTAAAATAAATTTACCAAAAAAAAAAAATCAACCTGACCAAATTTACCTCCCATTTTTTCGCAATACATAGTCATATTAGATAAAGGGACTGTTTTAAAAAGTGTCGACAAAGCGTATGGTCCTTTGTGGCTTTCAAAGACTGGCATTGGCAGAATGATATAATAATCCAAAACCAATTACTATTCTTTTAATTTAACAAGCATCAGCACCGGATTGTCGTTTTCATCAAGTCTGTTTGCTAACTCTTCTAATTCTTTTTTCTTTTCAGGGTATTTTGGGGTGGAGTTTTTGAATGTTTCACTTTCAACATAGACTTTGAACTGAAAGGGCTGAATTACAGCAAAAAGGAATTCTCTTTCATTTTCATGAAAATAACCTTTTGGTTGAAAAGTCATACCGCTATCAATATCATTGGAAATTCCCCATTTATGAGCATCTGCAGTACTTAGGGAAGCAGCCATCCTCCCCCTGCGAATCTCTCCATTATCCTTGTTTATAAGAGCGATATTCATTTTTCTTTCATACTGATAATTCAGAAAATAATATTTATTTGTTTCGATAATATCTCCAAGAAGGAAAAATTCCCTATGCTTCTCTATGTATTCACGAGGTGATATATTAAAAGGAATGCCGTCAAAAGGCAGCCTGTGGTTGCCTGGTGGAACCACAAGGGATGGCTTGTAGGTAAAATCTGTTTTTATAGAATATACGGTATCAATTTTATTATCCCAATAGGAGATTTCATTCCGATATTTATAGATCCCCCCTGCTGGTCCACGTCCGGAGGTAGATGGTGGTAAAAAGTTATGTTTTTGTGATAGCACGATGCCTGTTGTATCGATTATTAGCCATCTATTCGGGGAATGTCCTCCATGAATGTATTCGGCAAGGAAAAGAGATGATCCCAAAAAATCGATATCCTGAAAGAACGAACCGGCAGGCAATTTAATTTCCTTAATGAACCGGCCATTTGGTGAATATACCAATATAGCGTTGCGCTTTCCTAATACATATATATTACCATTTTCATCCACTGCAAAATAACTGCAATATAGATATTCCCCCGGTCCTTTCCCTATATTTCCAATCTGTTTTGGGTTTTTACCTTCCATATTGAAATAAACCAGGTTACCTTCCCCTCCAAGATATATTTTGTGGTTTATTACTTTGAATGAAAAATGATCCGAACCGATCAGGATGCTATCATCCAAAGGAATATAAATGATATCATCAGCTATATCACTAAGAAAGAATTCGCTGTCAGAGAAATTCCGGGGATTAATTTTGATTTTTATTTCCTCTGATTCAGGAAAGGTTTTTTTTTGCCCGATTTCATTACATGATAACATTAATAAACCGAGCATCAGGAAATACTTTTGAGAGTTATGAATGTACGATATTCGTCTTATAGATTTTATTAAAAAAGATCCGTCTGAGAATAATGATGTTAGTTTGTATAAGTATTGATTAGATATTAACATGCGTTTTTCAATTATATGATATCATAATATTCAAATCTATGCTATAAAAGGAATGCCTACTATAGGCAGTCCCATCAAATTTAGCCACACTTATCACAGTACCATGTTGCAGTATCACAGCACCACCTTCCACCAAAATCCTCTACCCAACCTTTTACATCTTCTTTAGAGTATCCGCACATAATACCCATGCCATCAGGTGGTAACCAACCACAACTACCACCACTACCTCCGTCATATCCTCCCTTTAGATTAATCAATTCTTCATTTTTCATAATCTTATCGGGTGTGATTGACAATTTACCTAATTTTTTCATAATACTAAAATTTTAGTTAAAAAATAATTTTAAAACAGCCTTATTTATCGTTTCAAAGGCAAGGAATATTAATACCAGATACACTTTTTGAAAAACTATCGTAGCATTTTATTTTATCTGGTGTTAATGCATTTTGTATTTTTGTAATAAATGAAGAGAAGGTCTGAAACTACCGGGAAATTAACAGGGCAAGGTATTAGCAGAAAACGGACATAGCCAATACATAGACTAAGGATTATTATATTTGTGTAAATGATATTAGCATGACAACCAAAGAATATATATTGAATGCATTAAAGTCCAAGGAAAGAGAGATTTCAGGATATGGCATCAGGTCTGTTGGGTTATTTGGTTCATACGTAAGAGATGAGCAATCTGAAAATAATGATATTGATATATTAATTGATTTTGAACCAGATAAAGAGAATTTTGACAACTATATGGCAGTTTACGACATCCTTGAAAATTTATTTAAAGATCACCGGGTCGAGATTGTTACAAAAAATGGACTAAGCCCTTACATTGGGCCAAAGATTTTAAATGAAGTAAAGTATGTCTAAAGAACCAATTGAATATCTGAAACATATCCATGATGAAAGTTCATACATACTTTCAGTAATCACTCCTGAGAAAACAAAAGATGATTTTTTGGCTGATGAGACATTAAAACGGGCTGTAATCAGGAGTTTAGAGATTATTGGTGAGGTTGCCAAAAAGATACCTGCCGACTTTAAAGTAAAATGGAGCAACATTAAGTGGAAAAATATGGCAGGAATGAAAGACAGATTAATTCATGATTACATAGGAGTCAATTATTCCATAGTTTGGGATGTAGTTAAAAACAAGATTCCTGTACTGCATATTCAAATTGAGGAAGTTATTGAAAAAGCATAAAAACTGCTGGCAATGTGTTAGTCTTCGTCAAGTTTAAGGTGGCTTAAATCCAGACTTATTGCCATAATTTCAGTTGGATCACATGCGTGAAATGCTATCGGTTGACAAATCACTGTACCTTCCCAATCCGATGCCCTGGTTACTTTTGCTTTGTGAGCCCTGAGGGCTTTTTGCAGGACAAATATTGTATTATCTTCTGCCATGACCGGGTAATAAAGAAAAGTGCATGAGACAGACTGCAAATAATCTGTTTCATGCACTTTACTGTTTAAAAACACTGCATTTTATTTTCTTCTTTAATCCACATTGTCATGCAGATAACCATTGTC
Organism: uncultured Bacteroidales bacterium; assembly: GCA_964520585.1. GTDB lineage: Bacteria > Bacteroidota > Bacteroidia > Bacteroidales > PUMT01 > PXAP01. The sequence goes on along the minus strand of CAZFOO010000047.1, from coordinate 25,383 downwards.
GGATCTGAAACGTAGCCCTTTCTCCTTGTCATCAGATAGTGTGTAACGGCTTACGGGGTTTTCGGATGATTTTTTTGAAAGATTCAAACTGATCTTTTTTCTTTCAAAAGCCGGCTGACGTTCCATGTCTTCAATCTCCTCCCTGGCATTGATATTCAAATAGTTCTTTTCTTTAAGACGGTTACCGGCCTCTTTGAGTTTTTCTGCCCGGTCATGTGCTCTTTGCCCGGGAAGTCCCTCTTCTGTCCCCGAACCCGGATCCTCGTCCCTTAGGGAATATGTATTTTTTCCAGGGGACTTTATATCGAATTCAATCGTTCTCTGGAGCTCATCATAATCAAAGGAGTCTTTTGGATTTGGTTTTCTTTCCCTGACCGTAAATCCGCCTCTGACCGATCCCGTTTCGGGCGAAGGGAAATCATCCAGGGTAAGCTTTTCCACGGCTTTACGACGGGCATACAGTTCAGGTATAGAGTTAGATTCAAACCCTGTTGCTATAATTGTGACCGATACTTTCTCCCCAAGGGATTCTTCCGTACATGTGCCCCAGATAATATTGGTGTTTGATGCTGTTTCAGCAGTTACAAAGTCGGTAATCTCTCCGACTTCATCCATGCTAACCTCGTCGATACCTGAGGTTATATTTAGCAGGATGTTTTTAGCGCCCCTGATATCGTTATTATTCAGCAGTGGAGAAGAGATCGCCCCCTGGATGGCTTTAAGGGCCCTACCCTCTCCGTCGGCAGTCCCCGATCCAAGAATTGCCACGCCACTGTCAGACATAACCGTATTCACATCGGCAAAATCCACATTTACATGGCCGTGAACAGTAATGATTTCTGCGATTCCCTTGGCTGCGCTTGTCAGCACATTGTCTGCACGGGAAAAAGCTTCACTTATTTTAAGATCGCCGAAAACCTCGCGAAGCTTTTCATTGTTAATAACAAGCAGTGAATCTACATGCTCCCTTAATTCATTGATGCCGTCTATAGCCTGGTTTATTCTCACCTTTCCTTCAAATTTGAAAGGTATGGTAACTATAGCCACGGTCAGGACCCCCATTTCCCTGGCCGCTTTAGCAATTACCGGGGCGGCTCCTGTTCCGGTACCTCCTCCCATGCCGGCAGTTAGAAAAACCATTTTTGTATTACCCGATAAAGCCTCTGTGACATCATCCAGACTCTCTATGGCAGCCTGCTTCCCTATCTCGGGTTTATTACCTGCACCCCTTCCTTCAGTGAGTGATTCACCCAGTTGAATTTTAACGGGGACTTCACTGCTCTGCAGGGCCTGGGAATCGGTATTACAGATAACAAAATTCACATCCTTGATTCCGGAGCGAAACATATGGTTGACGGCGTTACTGCCACCACCTCCGATACCAATCACTTTTATGATGGATGAACGTTCCACCGGCAAATCAAAATTAATTATCTCTTCTGACATATTATTGACTTTTAATTTATTATCACATTTTTATATCATCTTCTTCGAAGATCCTGGTAATAGTGGATTTTAAGTTTTCGAAAATGCTGCTCTTTATCCTTGCCTGTTTCTTTTCCTCGCCCGGTTCTTTTTCTTCGTCTTCTAATGGTTCACTTTCCGTTTCGATCAGGGTTTTATCATCAAGTTCCGTAATCTCATATGCCTTCAGTATCAGTCCAACTGCAGTAGAATACATAGGGTGATTGATCTCTTCATCAGGATCACCGGCCAGGTATTCATTAGGATAACCAATACGTACATCCAGACCGGTCCGGAATTTAACCAGTTGGGATAAATGGGTGAGCAATGCCCCGCCACCGGTTAAGACTATACCCGCACTAAGCTGCTCATAAAAACCTGAGTTTTCTATTTCAAAGGAAGCAGCGTCAATAATCTCTTCCATCCTGCTCTGGATAATATAGGCAAGGTTTTTAAAAGATATCTCTTTCGGTTCCCTGCCGCTGATACCTGGAATTGTTACTACTTTATCATCAGGAGCTATTTCACCGAGTGCCGAACCAAACTGCAATTTGAGTAGTTCAGCCTGCCGCATCAAAATAGAGCATCCCTGCTTTATATCTTCCGTTACAACATTGCCTCCGAAAGGAATTACGGCAGTATGCCTGATTATTCCATCGTAATAAACGGCCAGATCTGTAGTGCCGCCACCAATATCTATTAGCGCAACACCGGCTTCTTTTTCATCCTCGGTAAGTACAGCTTCTGCGGAAGCAAGCGGTTCAAGGATCATATCCCTTACTTTAAGTCCAACGCGACTGACACATTTCTCTATATTTTTCGCAGATGACACCTGGCCGATAACAATATTGAAATTGGCTTCAAGTCTCTTACCGGTCATTCCAACCGGATTTTTAATGTTATGTTCATTATCAACAATAAAATTCTGGGGGAGTACATGAATTATCTCCTCACCAACATCGATGGGGATCTTGAACATATCATCAACCAGATTCCTGATATCACCCACCGTTATCTCCTCATCATAGGAGTCGCGGTTAATATACCCCCGGTTCCTGATGCTTTTAACATGCTGTCCGGCAATGCCTACAAAAACTTCCGATACCGGATTCCCGGTCTGTTGCCTTACGTCATCAACAGTTTTTTGTATGGCATTTACAGTATCTTCAATGTTCATAACCGTACCACGTTTAACACCCCGCGAATCGGTTTTACTGAAAGCCAGGATATCAATCTTGTTTTTGTCATTTCTTCTGCCGACAATAGATACAATCTTTGTTGTTCCAATGTCAATGGCTGCTACGATATTGTTCTTTTTAACCATAGTATATTATCTTTTTGTGCAAACTATCTGATTTTCGTATTTAAGATCTATTTTTTCATAATTATTCCAGCCCTTGTTATTAAACCCATACGAATATAAGGCTTCCAGTTTCCGGAATTTCTTTTCGTAATCCACTGCACCACCAAGCTCAATTATATGAGCACCTACCCTGGGTATCAATTCATATTCGTATTTGTTGTTGACATATATCTGGGTTATCTGGGCATTCCACAAATCGGAACTTTTAATAAAGGAGGCAAGGGATAAAAGATCATATATTACCTGATCTCTTTTATCCGGGGGTATCTCCACATCAAAAATGGATTTGCTGCTTTCTGCAACAAAGGGTTCCGATATATATCCGTTTGCTACAAGAACCCTGCTGGTGAATTTTTCAGAAACCGGCAGAATATGGCCTGAGGCGTCCAGATAGTAACTTTGCCCCTGTTGATTGATGATGCGCAGAACAGGATTCCGCTGCAATATTTCCCCGCAAAGCCTGCCATTAGCTGTCCGGTATAATTGAGCACTTTTTATAAACGGCTCGCCGGCCAGGAGGTTTTCAAGTTTGCCGATATTGATGTCAGAAAGCGGGTATCCCAGGATACTGTCCTCGCTTTCGACCAGAATATCTACAACATCAACTTCCGAGATGAACCTGTTGGTAAGGCTGTCGGTTATATTGATAATGATTCTTTCACAAACCTGGTTATTCACTTTATCAGATACAAAACCCAGTGCAAAGGTCAGGTAACCGGCAATGCCAAGCCATAAAACCAGTATTTTAAGATTCTTCATAGGGTTTGTTCCGTTTTTTTCAATAATACTTTCTTAACCGGCTCCACCATAGTATCAATATTACCTGCTCCAAGTGTAATTACAATGTCGGTTTGCATTCCTTCAATAATTCCGGTCAACTCTTTCCTGGTGCATAAAACTTTACCTTTAAGTTTAACCTTTCGGAAAATAATTTCAGATGAAACACCGGGTATGGGTCGTTCACGGGCCGGGTAAATGTCGAGCAGTACCAGCGAATCAAGTTCTTCAAGGCTTTCGGCAAACTGATCTGCGAAATCCCGTGTCCGGGAATAGAGGTGAGGCTGAAATATACCTGTAATTTTCCTTCCGGGAAAGATCTCCCTCACTGCAGAAATACATGCTTTCAATTCAGCCGGGTGATGAGCATAATCATCTATCATTACACATTCCCGGGTATTAATTTTTATCTCAAAACGCCTTAAAATACCTCTGAAACTTTCGAGTCCACGTCTTATCGCGGTTTCCCCTACGCCGCAAATCATTGCCACTGCAATGGCAGCCACAGCATTTTCTACATTGAACCGGCCCGGTATACCAAGTTTAATATTAGAAAATTGTATTCCCGGAGCGACGAAATTAAAAACAGATAATCCATCAGCACCAATTTTTATATCAGAAGCATAAAAATCTGCTGTATCATCTAATCCGTAAGTATAGAAATCGACTTCTTCTCCATGTTTATTCACCAGATCAATTCCTTGCCGGCAAATGAGGGTTCCACCATCCTTTACCTGTCCGGCAAAACCGGAGAATGCTTTCTTCAGTTCCTCAAAATTTCCATAAATGTCAAGATGATCAGGGTCCATCGACGTGATAACGGCTATATAAGGAAACAACCTTAAAAAAGACCTGTCATATTCATCTGCCTCAACAACCACCAGTTCACTATCGCTGTTAACAAGCAGATTAGAATTATAATTCTTGGCCACACCACCCAAAAACCCGGTGCACCCCGCGGAAGACCCTGTCAACAGGTGTGCAGTAAGTGCAGAAACGGAAGTCTTACCGTGTGTGCCGGCTACTGCAATACCTTTAGCCTTATTAACCAGTTCGCCAAGGATAGCGGACCTTTTTACCATGTGGTATCCGTTGTTTAAAAAATACCGGAAAATCTTATTATCTGATGGAATGGCCGGGGTATACACAACCAGTATACCATCTTTATTACTTTTCTTTTTGAAGTGAACGGGTATCTCTTCTGCATCATCCCGGAAAGTAATATCAATTCCCTCTTCAATCAATCTTTCTGTAAGCTTTGTAGGGGTAAGGTCATATCCATACACCCTTTTGCCGGACAAGTTAAAATATCTTGCCAGGGCAGACATTCCAATCCCTCCAATCCCAATGAAATAAACCATATTTACAGTTTCAGTCCCCAATCGTCACTTATTTAAAAGGTTAAATATTTCACCGGCAATTTTACCAGCCGAATCGGGTATGGCCATGCCGGATATATTTTTTTTCAGTTTAGCCAGCCGCCTCCTGTTGCCGGCAAGCTCAAGGGCGACCGGTACAAGTTCCTGATAACAGTCCCCGTCCTTCACCAGAACAGCAGCCTCCTTTTCAACAAGGGCCATGGCATTTTTTGTCTGATGATCTTCTGCCACATTAGGAGAAGGCACCAGTATAGCCGGTTTACCGGTGATCTCAAGCTCAGATATGGTACCTGCACCTGCCCTTGAAATTACCAGGCTGGCAATGGCATATGCCAGATCCATTCTTGAAATGAATTTATAAAGGTGAACCCTCTCATTACCAACCTCTTTTAACAGCTCTTCGGCCATTGGGTAATCATTCGGACCGGTCTGCCAGATAAGCTCAATGCCACTCTCTCTTATAGTTTTGATATTATTGAAAATACTTTTATTTATGCTTCCGGCACCAAGGCTGCCTCCGACCACAAGCAAAACTGTTTTCTTTTTGCTGATACCAAAATATGATGCAGCTTCATCATATTTACCGGAAACATCATATAAATCCCGTCTCACCGGATTCCCGGTCAATACAATTTTCTCTTCCGGAAAATACTTCTCCATTCCTTCGTAAGCGACACATATCTTTTCAGCTTTCCGGGCAAGCATCCGATTAGTGACCCCGGCATAGGAATTCTGCTCCTGGATCAATACCGGTATTCCTTTTGAAGAGGCCGCCCTTACCACCGGTCCGCTGGCATAACCGCCAACGCCGATCACTGCATCAGGCCTGAACCGGTCAATTATTTTGCCCGCCTTAATCATGCTGATCAGCAGATTATATAGAAACAGAATATTCTTATGGGTAAACCTTCTCTGGAGACCGGTAACAGGTAATCCGGTAATAGAATATCCTGCAGCAGGTACTCTCTGCATTTCCATTTTATGTTTAGCCCCCACAAAAAGGATATTGATATTTTCATCTTTTTCCCTGAGAGCATCGGCAATGGCAATGGCAGGGAATACATGCCCTCCTGTACCTCCGCCGCTGATAATAATATTATTCCTGCTCATAGCTTACAGTTTCAATGTTTTGCTGCTCCACGGCAGCCTGTTTCTGAACCCCGTTGCTCACGCTTAAAATTATTCCGAGGGCAATACTGGTAAAAACAAGTGAAGAACCTCCCATGCTGACCAGTGGCAGAGTCTGGCCGGTAACGGGAAGCAGGTTCACTACCACGGCCATATTTATCATGGCCTGTATCACGATACTGAGCGTTAACCCAAATGCCAGAAACGCGGGGAAAGTCCGCGAACTCCTCTTGACAATGAGTCCCGCCCTGTAAAGAAGCCATATATAAAAGGATAATACGATGATGCCTCCGGCAAGTCCGTATTCTTCAATAATAATTGCATAAATAAAATCTGAATAGGGATGTGGCAAGAAATTTCTCTGCGAACTGTTACCCGGTCCCTTACCAAGGACCCCGCCGGTTGCAATTGCGATTTTCGATTGCTCAACCTGATAGTTGCCTTCGCCCGATTTGGTCACAAAGCTTTCAATACGGTTACGCCAGGTGCCAAGTCTTCCTTCGGACTGGCTGTTCAATGCTATGGCAACAAAAATAGTTACAAAGATCAGTCCGGTACCAAAAATCATCAGAAGGTAGCGGCTCCTGACCCGGCCGACAAACATAAGAATCATGGAGGTGGCAAATAGGATCAGGGAAGTCGAAAGATTTGCGGGCATAATCAATCCGCAAACAATAATAACAGGAATCAGCAGACCTGTAAAGGTATCCTTCATGTCCTTAACCTCATATTGCTTGAGGGAAAGTAACCTTGCCAGGTACATGATCAGGGAAAGTTTCGCAAAATCGCTGGTCTGAATGGTAAACCCAAGTCCGGGTAAAGTCAGCCATCTTGAAGCCTCATTTATGGTTGTACCCATCAGGAGGGTGACAGCCAGAAGAATAACAGAAGCAAAAAGGAAAAGCTGGGAAAGCCTGGAGTAAAACTTATAGGGAATCATGTGGGTAATGAAGATAATAGCCAGGCTAACCATCAGTATTGAAGAATGTTTCAGTATATAATAAGCAGTATTACCCCCCTGAAACCTGTAGGCAAGAGTCCCTGTTGAGCTGTACACAGCAAGCAGGGAAACAATAGACAGGAAGATGATAACTGCCCATATCACCTTATCTCCTTTCAGATATCTGAATGCTCCTGTCATGGTAATAAAGATTAAAGATTTCTTACACAATTTTTAAACTGACGGCCACGGTCCTCATAATTTTCAAAAAGATCAAAACTGGCGCAGGCAGGAGAAAGCAAAACCACATCATTATTCTTCGCAAGATAATAGGCCGATCTCACCGCTTCCTGCATCGATGAAGTTTCGACAATAGTAGGAACAAGACCGGTAAAAGCACTCAACAGCTTCGAATTATCGGTTCCCAGACAGATAATGGCGCGGACTTTCCCGCGGACCAGCTCAGTGAGTGCCGAGTAATCATTTCCCTTGTCAATTCCTCCTGCAATCCAGACTACCTTTTTATTCATGCTTTCCAGGGCGTACCAGGTTGAATTGACATTCGTGGCCTTGGAATCGTTGATAAAATCTATTTCGTGCACTCTCAGCACTGTTTCCAGTCTGTGCTCTATCCCCTGAAAATCGGACAGGCTCTCTCTTATAACCTCCTTCCTGATACGAAGTAATTGTCCGGCGATGCCAGCTGCCATAGAGTTGTAAATATTATGCCGTCCTTTCAATGCTAATTCTTCAATTGTCATTTCAATCTTGTTATTATTTGATTTTATGATCATTTTATTGTTGTCAAGGTATGCTCCCCGTTCCTGTTTTCCGGTTAGTGAAAACTGGTAAGTAACGGCTTCTGTTTTTATCGTTTCCATCTTAAGGCGTGATATTTCATCATCACTGCACCAGATAAAGACATCTCTCTTTGTCAGATTTTTGATTATCCTGAATTTGGAATCAACATAATTCTTAAGTTCATTATTATACCGGTCAAGATGATCAGCCGTAACATTCAATATGACGGCAATATCCGGCTTAAAATCAACTATGCCGTCGAGCTGGAAACTACTCAGTTCAAGACTGTAATAATCATATTCATGCTCGGCTACCATCCTGGCGAAACTGTTTCCTACATTGCCGGCCAGACCGGCATTCAGTCCCGCCTTTTTCATCATATGATAAATAAGTGAGCTGGTAGTGGTCTTTCCATTGCTCCCGGTAACACAAACGGTGAAGGCACCGGTAAACCGTCCCGCAAATTCGATTTCAGATATAACAGGAACTCCTTTAAGGACGGCATCTTTAACAACAGGTGCAGAATCAGGAATACCCGGACTCTTGATCACCTCAGTAACCCCGTCCAGCAAATTTTTCCCATGACCGCCTTCTTCCCAGTCCACTTCATATTTTTTTAACAATTCCCGGTAAACAGGTTTCATCTCACCTGAATCGGACAAAAATACATCAAGCCCTTTCTTCTTTGCCAGAACAGCAGCTCCCGTTCCGCTCTCTCCACCTCCAAGCACTAGTATCCTATCCATAACTTATGCGCAATTATCGAATTTTTAGAGTTACCACTGAAATTACGGCCAGCAGAACCCCCACTATAAAAAACCTGGTAACTATCTTTGGCTCGGGATACCCCAGTAACTGGTAATGATGGTGAAGGGGTGCCATGCGAAATATACGCTTCCCCTCACCGTATTTTCTTTTTGTATATTTAAAATAGCTTACCTGGATCATAACAGAAAGGCTTTCAACAAAGAATATCCCGCACATTACCGGTATCAGCAGCTCTTTGCGGATGAGGATAGCAAATACAGCAATGATGCCACCCAGAGACAGGCTGCCTGTATCTCCCATAAATACCTGGGCCGGATATGAATTATACCACAAAAAACCAATTGTGGCACCTATAAAAGATGCCATAAATATTACAAGTTCCCCCGTAAAGGGGATATACATTATGTTCAGATATTCAGCATAAATTATATTACCCGATAAATAGGCCAGAATGCCCAGTGTAGTCCCAATAATAGCGGATAACCCTGTAGCCAGTCCGTCGAGTCCATCAGTCATATTCGCGCTGTTAGAAACGGCGGTGACTATAAGAATTATGGCAGGTATAAATACCAGCCAGCTCCACTTGTAGGCTTTGTCACCAAGAAACCAGAGGAGATTGGCATAGTCGAATTCGTTTTGTTTTAAAAAAGGGATGGTTGTTTTGGTGTTCTTTTCGGCAATGGTAGTATATTGAGGCAGTTCACCGGGTATCTCATCACTGCCGGTGATCTCTATATTCAGTTCGCCCCCTGGCAATATAGCCGCTTCGCGCACTACAATATCTTCATGCAACAGCACGGTTATACCAACTATCAATCCCAGTATTACCTGTCCGAGAACTTTCACCCAGCCACTCAGCCCTTTCTTGTCTTTTTTGAAAACTTTTATATAATCATCTGCAAATCCTACAAAACCCAGCCATATAGTTGTAATCAGCATAAGTATTATGTATATATTGCTAAGATTGCCAAGCAGGACAGTGGGTATAACAATTGATATCAGAATTATTATCCCCCCCATGGTCGGAGTACCCTTTTTCTCCAGTTGTCCATGAATGCCCAGATCCCTTACGGTTTCACCAATCTGCTTTTTTCTGAGCATATTTATAATCCGTTTCCCGAAAAGCAGGGATATTATCAGAGAAAGGATTATCGCCATTGATGCCCTGAAAGATATATAATAAAACATTCCCGAACCCGGGAAATCTAAAGCCTGCAACCAATCAAATAAATAATACAACATATTATCCGGGTTTTTGCATTGAATTAAACGCCGATTTAACTATTTCCCTGTCATCAAAATGATGCTTCACTCCCATTATCTCCTGGTATGTTTCATGCCCCTTACCTGCAACCAAAACAAAATCGCCCGGTCCGGCAAGCATGCATGCAGTTTTGATGGCTTCTTCCCTTTTATTAATACAGAGAACCCTGCCTCGCAATTCTTCTTCGACACCCTGCAGCATATCGCTGATGATTGCATCAGGATCTTCCGTCCGGGGATTATCTGAGGTGATTATTACCCGGTGACTGTTTTCTGCTGCTATCCGGGCCATAACCGGTCTTTTGCCTTTGTCCCTGTCTCCTCCGGCACCTGTAACGGTAATAAGTTTACTACCATGTACTAACAGCTGCCTTATTGTTTGTATTACATTATCCAGTGCGTCAGGCGTATGTGCATAGTCAACAATCGCGGTAACATTTCCGGATGAACGGATTGTTTCAAACCTCCCTTCTACCGGACCGAGTGAACTCAATATCCTCAGAACTTCATCTTCGCCGGCTCCCAGGAGTATTCCGCAGGCATATACGGCAAGGAGATTATAGGCATTAAATCCTCCGATGAAAGTGGTCCACAATTCTTTTCCGTTTAAATTAAGCAGCATTCCACCCGAATGCCTTTCAATTATCCCTGCCCGGTAATCGGCCATTGACTTCATTGCAAATGTCGTTACCAGGGCGTGAGTATTCTGCACCATAAACCCGGAGTTGCGGTCATCTTTGTTGACGAGGGCAAATGATCCTTTTCCGAGATTATCAAAAAACTGCTTTTTAACTTTTAAATATTCTTTGAATGTATTGTGATAATCGAGATGGTCATGGCTGATGTTGGTGAATATGCCTCCTGTAAATTCTATTCCGGCTATGCGTTTCTGTGCTATCGAGTGACTGCTCACCTCCATAAAACAGTATTCACAACCTTCTCTTACCATTTCCGAAAGCAACCAGTTGAGCTTTACAGGGTCCGGAGTTGTATGTGTAGCCGGCAATTTCCGGTCATCGATAAAGTAACTGACCGTCGATATCAACCCGGTACGGTAACCCAATTGCCGGAACAGATGATATAACAAAGTTACTGTTGTTGTCTTTCCATTAGTCCCTGTTACCCCGGTAAGTTTAAGCTTACGTGAGGGATGTCCGTAAAATGCCGATGCAATCTGTCCCAGTGCAAGAGCACTGTCGCTAACCCTTACATAAACCGTGCTCTCAATGAGATGTTTGGGAAGGTTTTCACATACCACTGCACAGGCACCAGATGATATAGCCTGATCAATAAACTTATGACTATCTACCTGTGTCCCCTTTAATGCAATAAACAAACTACCACGAATAACCTGCCTGGAATCGACCTCAATATTCCCTATTTCAGTCCCCGCATCACCAATTATCTCCTGGTAACCGACTCCCTTAAGTATTTTATTCAACTCCTGCACTGATAAAAAAATTAATTTATGCTCATTTCCAAATTTATCACCTGACCCGGTCTTACAACTGCACCCGGCAAAATTGACTGTGAGTTCACTTTCCCCCTTCCCCTTGCCCTGACTGTCAGTCCCTTATTTTCAAGCAAGTAAAGAGCATCACTCAGGGACATGTCTACCACATTCGGCACAAATTCATCAAATACAGGCCGTTCACTGAGTTCAACCAGAGAATCCAGTTTTGTGGTAGTGACCCATTCTGCTCTTTCTGAAATATTATTAGAAGGTATCCCAAAATGCCGCATAACAAGGTCCAGATCTTTTTTATTGCCGGATTTTGAATAAGGAGGGTCAAACTCCACCCTGCTTTTCGCCATCAGTGGTTCATGCATGTCAAGGCTCGTGGCATAAACCTTGTCGGCTATTTCCCTGAATATCGGACCGGCAACCAGGTTCCCGTAATACACATTATTGGAAGGGGAATTAACTACAACTATACATGAATAACGTGGATTATCAGCCGGGAAATAGCCAACAAAGGATGCCTGGTGACTAACCCTGGAGTTCATTTTGTACCCGTATTTTTCATTTGCAATCTGGGCGGTTCCGGTTTTCCCGGCTATCTTGTAATCCAAATTCTTCAGGTTGGTGGCCGTACCTGATTCAACTACACCCTCAAGCATTTTCCGGACAATTTTTAACGATGCAGGAGAACATATTAAAGGATCGATAACTTCTACCGGATACTCTTCAATTGTGTTGCCATGATATTGAAGTGAGCTGACAAATTTCGGCTTAACCATCTTCCCGTTATTTGCAATCGCATTATAAAAAGTAAGTATCTGAAGAGGAGTCATTCTCACCTCATAACCTATTGACATCATTGGCAGGGAGATACCCGACCAGAGCTTATCGCCCGGGTATTTAATATCAGGATTTCCTTCTCCCCTTATTTCAACTCCTGTTTTTTTATTCAGATGCATCCGGTACAGGCGGTTTATAAAATCCTGTTCCCTTCCTCTATAAAAGCGGTCAATGATTTTTGATACACCAACGTTTGACGAAAGTTCAAAAATTTCCTGAACTGAAATTTTACCATGCCCTCCCTGGTGTGAATCGGTTATTCGCTGGTCAAAAAAAGTAACCTGCCCGTTTCCTGTATCAATACTATCTCCCGGTTTTATATAGCCATCTTCCAGTGCTGCCAGCAAAGACATAAGTTTAAAAGTAGATCCGGGCTCTGTACTTTCCCCCAGGGCATAATTATATGTCTCCGAATATCTTCCCCTGCTGTCCCTCTCAAGATTTGCAATGGCTTTTATCTCCCCGGTCTGAACTTCCATGAGGATTGCAGTACCGTGGTGTGCCCGGTGAGTCATAAGCTGCCTTAAAAGAGCACTGGTTGCGACATCCTGAATATCGATATCGATAGTGGTAACGACATCAATCCCGTCACGTGGGTCAACTTCATTCCGGTCATTTATCGGCATCCATGTATTCCCGGAAATCCTCTGCATCAGTTTAAGTCCAACCACCCCACGAAGCTTATGGTCATAAGCGCCCTCTATGCCAACTACATTGCCCGATTCCCCCTTCGAAGTATAGCCGATTGTTCTTGAGGCAAGATTCCCGTGAGGCTGTATGCGCTGATTATCCTGGATAACTATCAATCCACCGGTATTCTGGCCAAGGCGGAAAAGGGGAAACTTCTTGAGTTCCTTTAACTCATTGAATGATACACGCCGCCGAATAAGGTGAAACCTTTTATTTTCCTGTCTGGCTTTTATGAGTTCAACACGGTAAGCTGTTGCTGATTTGTCACGGAACATAACCGAAAGAGCCACACTGAGCGGTTCTATATTCTCATTAAAAAGTCTGTCGCTGAGCCCGGCTGCCCTGAGGTCCATTCTTATTTCGTAATAGGGCATTGAGGTGGCAAGTAACCTGTTGCCGGAGGCATAGATATCTCCCCTGTTGGGCTCAATGGTAATATCGCGGATAGTCATCCGGCTGGCTTGCTCCTGCCAATCATTCCCCTCGGCAACCTGAATATATACCAACTTGCCGATTATCATAAGGGCGAAGACCGCTATCCCGAAGTATATCAGGGCAACTCTCCATAATATGTCCTTTTTTACTGACATGTCCTATCTTTTATCTTTACTTTTCGGCGGCAATAATCTTCACAGGGGGTTCAAGTGATTCTTCCAGATCAAGATCGTTCTTTCTCAGGAGTTTTAATACCTCGGATTGCCTGCTTAAATACATGAGCTCGGCAGAGACCGTTATTGCCTCGGCCCGCAGTTCTTTTATTTCGGATTGCAGTTCACCGGACTTCCGGACAATTTTTTCGGCATGGTAACGGTTGCCTATGTAAAGAATAGCCAGCACAGCCAGGAATATAATATATGGCAACTGTTTTAATACAAAATCACGTGTCAGAACACTGCCATCGATAAAATCTTTTACTGAGTTTCCCCTGAACCCAGACTTTTTATCCGGCCTTTCATCAACAAATTCAATATTTTCATCATCAATTCCCATAACAGTGATCAGTTATAATGATATTTTAAACCTTAATTGCGTTTTGCTATTCTTAGTCGGGCGCTCCGCGCACGGGTGTTATTACTGACCTCTTCCTCTCCAGCTACTATAGCCTTCCTGGTTAAGGGCTCGAAGGGGACAAGCGGGTTTCCGAAAAAATCTTTATCCAGTTCTCCTTCGGACTTGCCGGTACGGATAAAATTCTTGACTATCCTGTCTTCAAGCGAATGATAAGAAATAACTACTAACCGTCCTTCTTTACGAAGGCTGATCAGTACCTGTAAAAGCATATGTTTAAGAACGTCCAGTTCATTATTAACCTCAATGCGCAAGGCCTGAAATATTTTGGCCAGGAACTTGTTTTCCTGCCTGGCAGGAATATATGCTGAGATGGATTCAATAAAATCATCAACACCCCTGAAATGCTCTTTTTCACGTGCATTGACAATCGCCCTTGCTACCCTGCCGGCATTTCCCACCTCACCGTACAACCTCAAAATCTTCCTGAGGTCTTCTAAACTATAACTATTAAGTATTTCAACAGCTGTAACAGAAGCATCTTTGTTCATTCTCATATCAAGGTTGCCCGATTTCCTGAATGAAAATCCCCGTCCGGGATCATCAATATGATGAGATGATAATCCAAGATCCGCCAGAATACCATCTACCCTTTCAATACCATGGTATCTCAGGAAATTACGAAAGAACCTGAAATTACTCCTTACAAAGGTGAAACGGTTGTCCTTTATTTTCATGGCTTCAAGCTCTGCATCGGCATCCTGGTCAAAAGCAATAAGCTTTCCATTATCCAGCCTCGAAAGTATTTCTCTCGAATGCCCGCCGCCTCCGAATGTAAGATCCACATATGTCCCTCCGCTGTGGATACTTAATCCATCAACACTCTCCTTTAAAAGAACCGGCTTATGATAAACCATGGCTTATGTATTTGGATCGGCGTCTCCCATAATTTTCTCAGCCAGTACAGCAAAATCATCAGCTTCCCCGGTGAGTTCATCGTATGATCCCCTGCTCCATATCTCAATTTTCCCATCCTGTCCCGCCAGAACGACTTCGTTGCCGATTCCGACAAGATCAAGCAGTCTTCTGGGGATAAGTATCCTGTTGCTTGCATCAAGAACCACTTCGGCAGTTCCTTTATAGAATCCTCTTAAGAACTTACTGTGCTCTTTGTTATATGGATTTATCCGCGACCTGATAATAGAATTCTGCCTGTCCCATTCATCCATAGGGTAGAGCACAAGGCAACTTTCGAATATATCCTTCTTAACCACAAACCTGTCCATAGCAGCCACAGGCATCTGCTTTTTAAATGCCGCAGGAAGTATCACCCTCCCTTTTGCATCAACTCTGCATGTGTAGTCTCCGATGAAGGTTGCCATATAATTAGCTTTGGATAGGTAAAAGTAAGGAAAAATTATCCACTATCAACCACTTTGCTCCATTTTTCACCACTTTGTTGATAACTTTTTAATCATTTATGTATCATTTGCCATTTTTGCAGTTTTTGTAACCGATTGTTTACTTTTACAAAACCCTGTTTCACGTGGCTTTAAAGCCAAATTTATCTGGAATTTATCCTTCGGAAAAGTCAATTTTTTTTCACCCGTCTGTGTGTAGTTTTTTCATGCGTATGTGTGTAATTTTACGCAGAAAAAATTTAATGTACATTTGCAAAGATTAAATCTTATTACCAGCAATATGGTACCAAATTAATTGGTTATATAACGATGAATATAAACTTATACATATGACTCAATCGGAACTGGCTCCGGAAACTATTGATATTGACACTATCTTTAAAAAGAAAAATCCCGGATTATATAAATTTTTGCCGGGTTTTGTGTTGAATTATATCAAACGGACTATCCATCAGGATGAGATCAATGAAGCCCTTAATCGTTTCGGGGACAGGTACGGTCTCGATTTTATCCATAGTATCCTGGAACACATGGGAATAGAATATACAGTTACGGGAGAGGATAATATACCCCGCCAGGGAAGGAATATATTTGTTTCAAACCATCCTCTGGGGGGTCTGGATGGACTGATATTCATGGATATAATTGGTAAATACCACAAGAATGTTAAATTCATAGTTAATGATCTGCTGCTGAACCTTAAAAACCTGGAACCTGTATTCATACCAGTTAATAAACTCGGGCGGCAATCAATTACATATGCCAGGAAGATTGAGGATCTGTACAGATCGGATAATCAAATACTTTATTTTCCGGCTGGACTATGTTCACGAAAAAAAGGGAATAAAATCGAAGATCTGGAATGGAAAAAAAACTTTATTAAAAAAGCGATAGAATACAAGCGGGACATAGTTCCGGTTCATTTCGAAGGTAAAAATTCGGCTTTCTTTTACCGTCTGGCCAATTTCCGGAAAATGCTGGGCATCCAGGCAAATGTTGAAATGTTTTACCTGCCCGACGAAATGTTCAGTCAACAAAATAATAATATTAATGTGACAATAGGCAAACCAATTCCCTGGAGCCATTTCGACAAATCAAAAACTCATGCGGAATGGGCTGGTGAGGTTAAAAGAACAGTCTACAGTCTGCCACATAAAGTATACCCCTGAGCCGTCAGTTAATAATTCATTAACGATGAACCATATCCTTTTAGAGATGCAATAAAAAGAAAAGATCAAATTGCAGTTTTTAAATAAAAAAGCAAATTATTCTAACTTTTTTGAATATCCGTTCGAAAAATGTATTATTTTAGCGTTAAAAGGCACGCTTTATTTTTACATTTGCACCGGATTTAAAGGAATAGTATTTACGAACTTTTAAATTATATGAAACCTATCATCCCTCCAGTTGGTCCGGAAAAAATTGAGAAAGAGCTTGATCATTTCAAGTTTGTAAGAAAAACCAACAACGGTGGAAACGAGTTATACATTATTGATCATTCAGATTCACCCAATATTATCAATGAAATAGGAAGGCTGCGGGAAGTAAGCTTCAGGAAGGCTGGAGGAGGAACCGGAAAAAGTATGGATCTTGACGATTTTGATACTTCTGATGATCCATACAAACAGCTAATTGTCTGGGATCCTAAACACCGCGAGATTCTTGGAGGTTACAGGTTTTACATCCCCCCGGCAGACAGGCCCGTCAATCCTGAACGATTTGCCACATCGAAACTGTTTCATTTTTCCGAGCAGTTTAAAACCGAGTATCTTCCTTACCTTATCGAACTGGGCAGGTCATTTGTCCAGCCCGCGTACCAGTCCACCGCCCGGGCAAGAAAAGGATTATTTGCCCTTGACAACCTCTGGGACGGTCTGGGAGCGATAATGGTAGACAATCCGAAAATGAAGTATTTTTTTGGCAAAGTTACTATGTACGATAAGTTTAACCAGGATGCAAGAAACATGATACTCTTTTTCCTTAATAAGTATTTTCCTGATCCTGACAAATTAATATGGCCAAAAGAACCACTGGAACTAAACATGGATGTTCCCAAATACAAAAAAATCCTGACCGGAAAAACCTATCAGGAAGATTATAAAACACTTTCACAGTACGTAAGAAGCCATTCTGAAGTAATCCCTCCCCTTATCAATGCTTATATGAACCTTTCCCCTTCCATGAGGGTATTTGGTACTGTGCTTAACAAAAGTTTCGGGAATGTTGAGGAAACCGGCATAATGATAACTATGAACGATCTGTATGAGAAAAAGGTGGCCCGTCATGTTTCAACCTATCAGAGAGTAAAATACTATATCCGCAAAAGCAGCTGACCATTTTCTGTTTTCAGATTTTTACGGAATTACCATTCTGTTATGTATAAATATACCTGATCGCAGCAGGGGAATACCGGAAAGTCTAACTCAGGCCTAATAGGAACGCTGGTTACGGGATTCAATATAATTTACGAAAGATGTATTCACGACTTTATTTCCCCCCGGAGTCGGATAGTTGCCGGTAAAGTACCAGTCCCCCGTATGTCCCGGACACGCTTTATGCAGATTTTCTATTGTCTGATAGACAATTTCAACATCTGATTCCAAATCATCGGGCTTAAGAAGTGCAGTTATTTTTGCTGAAATTTGATCGGGTGTAAAGGGCCGGTAAATCTCCTGAACATAATTCACGATCTGTTCAGAGGGTAAGTTTTGCTGATCCTTTGACAACCGGTAAACCTGGTCTATCAGATCTTCTTTCCCCGCATCCTTTAAAAGTCCTATGGCAGCCTGAAATGCTACAAAGTCTGTCAGTTTGGCCATATCAATACCGTAACAGTCCGGATATCTTATCTGCGGGGAAGAAGAAACGATCACTATTTTTTTGGGTAACAGCCTGCCAAGAATATTCAAAATACTCCTTTTAAGGGTGGTACCCCTTACGATCGAATCATCAATAATTACAAGGTTGTCGACCCCCTCCTTTATGGTGCCATAAGTGATGTCGTATACATGGCCTGCAAGATCATCCCGTGCCTTCTCCTGAGAAATGAAAGTCCGCAATTTAACATCCTTTATCGCTATCTTCTCTACCCTGGGGCGGACGGCTAAAAGATTCCGGATCTCTTCTCCGGTAAGATTATTTCCAGGTTCTGTAATTTTTATTGTTTTTTCATGGAGCATATGATCCTCAATTCCCTTAACCATACCATAAAAAGCAGATTCGGCAGTGTTAGGGATATAGGAAAATACGGTATTTTCCAGATCGTCGTCCACCGCCTTTAATATCTGAGGAGTAAGAAGTTCACCAAGCATTTTTCTCTCACGGTATATGTCTGCATCGCTGCCGCGTGAGAAATAAATACGTTCAAATGAACATGCGCTGCGCTTCTGGGGAACACGGATCATCTCATCAAATATCCTTCCGTCCTTCTTAACCAGAAGAGAATTCCCCGGATCAAGCTCTTTTACATCATCTATAGAAACATTCATTACAGTCTGAATGACCGGGCGTTCAGAAGCGACGATCACAACCTCATCGTCACAGTAATAAAACGCCGGCCTGATACCCCAGGGATCTCTTGCCACGAACATATCTCCATGTCCTATTATACCTGCAATTGTATATCCGCCGTCCCAATCCTTGCTGGAAACTTCAAGCACCTTGTTTACGTCAAGGTTTTTCTCTATAAGACCTGAGATATCCTTATTGGAAAATCCCTCATTTTTATACTTTTTGAAAAGATACTGGTTTTCTTCATCCAGGAAATGTCCGACTTTTTCCAGTACGGTAACTGTATCCGAATAAGCTTTTGGATGTTGGCCCAGATCAATTAGTTTCTGGAACAATTCACCGGTATTGGTCAGGTTAAAGTTACCGGCAAGCACCAGATTGCGGGATTTCCAGTTATTTTCCCTCATCACGGGATGCACATGGTCTATGGTGGTGTTTCCAAAAGTCCCGTATCGCAGATGTCCCAGGTATATTTCACCGGCAAAAGGAATATTGTCCCGTGCATATGCCGGATCTTCATACAATCCCTGATCATGTTCCCGTAGCTTATGAAAATGATTATGTATCTTACTGAAAACATCATTTATGGGAGATTCTGAATTTGAGCGGTGACGAAAAAGGTAAGGCTTGCCTGGTTTAAGATCAAACTTAATGCTCACAACTCCGGCTCCGTCCTGCCCCCGGTTATGCTGTTTTTCCATCAAAAGATAAAGTTTGTTTAAACCATATCTCCATGTACCATATTTTTCATGATAGTATTCCAGTGGCTTCAGCAGCCTTATCATGGCAATACCGCACTCATGCTTAACAACATCAATCATTGGCGGGGTTTATTGTTTAAGATATAAAATCGTTGAAGATGCAAAATTACTAATTTAATTATTAATATTCCCTGTCAATCTTAGTCCTTCCATTAAGGAGTAAAGGCATTTGCCTACAGGAATTTATTAATTAAAACACAATCTCGCCTGAAACGGATTTAGCTTTACAGGATCTTATTATCACCCTTTGCAGATACAACCTTGAAGTCTGTACGAACTTAATCCAGCGGGGGCATATTGATCATATCGCTGATGATAAATGAATATGGATAATCACCTATGATCTTGTTCTGCATTTTCAGAGCCTCACTTCTGGTCCTGAAATCGCCTACATAGACCTTAAAGTTGGGGGCGTCATATACCAGATAAGTATCTACATCAGGATATTTATTAAAAAATTTCGCGCGAACATCGGTAGCCCGGGAACGTGCTTCCTGCCCGGATGCTGAGAAAATTCTGATACGGTAACCCGGTATTCCTTCAATTTCTTTGTTTATGGAAATATACCTTTTTACCAGCTCATCAAGCCGGGGATCCTTATTAATATTTAAATTCCCGTTACTGCTGCCTCTCTGGGGGGCGGTATCAGGAACTGACTGGCAAAACAAGATACCTGCAGGTATATACAGTATGATAAAAGCAATGAAAAATGATCTAATAGACATGATTATAGAGGTTTGTAAGTTGCCGGATGCTGTAAACAAGGTTAAATATTATGTCCTGCAACCTTGCTGCAAAATAAATATTAAAAGAATTAAAAACCAAAAAGCCGCTTGTATAAAAATTTAATATTAACAGAGATCTCCTGTTAACCGGAATTAAAATCTAAATAATATTTCTCTACATTAAAAAACCCAGGGCGCCTGGAAATGTTACAAGGCATCTTTTACACCGGGATCAAACGCTTAATCCAGCCTTAATATTGTCTTTTCCTCTACCGGGACGCTCCTATTAAAAGGGAAGGAGCGTACGCTTAACTTCCCCTGAACCATGATCTCTGCTTCACGGTCCAAAAAAAAGTTATACATGGAGATAGCCCCTTTAAGGATATTTGAAAATTCAACCCTCATCTGAAATGTATATATCTCACTTGAACGCGAAGGGATTAAAACATTCTCAACATTACTTATCTTACCAACATATTCATTGTTTATATAAAAATCGAGATCAACATCTGCAATCCTTAACCTGAACCCGGACGGATTCTCTATGGGCATCAGTACCTCAAATTCAATGGTACTCCCGGCAACCCTGCTGAGATTAACATCTTCAATATCCCCAACTTCAATGTTTCGCAATCCTGCACAAGACAGGCAAGTTGCAGATAGGGTTATTAGCAGGATGACCTGAAATATTCTCATAAAGCAAATATGTACTAAATAAGCATTGAAAGTAAGTATTTTTTTCTTAAAAGTGATAATTACAAACTGTATATAATATATCATAAAGAATATTTCAATGAACTTATTATATTTATCCCCCGAAAAATACCGGATCATTATTTGAATCACGGCATTAAAACCAAATCAATCCTGATGAGTGCAATCAACAAGACAAAAGGTTTTTTCTCCCGGGCCTTCACAAAATCTCTCGATTATATTGAAATAATAGGAAATAAGCTTCCCCATCCTGCTACTATATTTGCCCTGCTGGCACTCATCGTCGTGCTGATGTCCACATTAACTTACTGGTTAGGTACATCTGCAGTACATCCCGTAGACGAAAGTGTAGTAAGAGTTAATAACCTGTTAAGCCCGGATGGCATCAGGTGGATCTACACCAATATACTGGATAATTTTCTCAGATTTCCTCCTCTTGGATATGTACTGGTGGTTATGATAGGAATTGGCCTGGCCGAGGGTACCGGATTGTTTGCTGTAATGATAAGATCACTTGTACTGAACGCTCCTCCTAAACTAATAACTTTTGCTATTGTTTTGGCAGGAGTGGTCAGCGGACTTGCAGTTGAAGCGGGATATGTGATTCTCATACCATTGGGGGCCATGCTCTTTCACGCCCTGGGAAGACATCCCATGGCTGGACTTGCTGCAGCATTTTGCGGAGTAAGCGGAGGGTTTGGTGCAAATTTTCTTATCGGATCGGTAGATCCTATCCTGGCCGGAATATCCACCTCTGCAGCACAGCTTATCATTCCCGATATGGTAATTAACCCGGCAGTTAATTACTATTTCATGATAGCTTCCAGCTTCGTAGTCCTGTTTGTCGGCACATGGGTTACCGACAGCATTGTGGAACCAAGGCTTGGTAAATATGAAGGTACAACAGAAAAATTTCCCATACAGGATCTTACCAAAAAAGAGAACAGCGGACTGAAATGGGCAGGAATTACTGCATTAATTTTTGCTGTATTGATGAGCATGACTGTCATTCCCGAAAACGGACTCTTAAGGGACCCTGAAACAGGATCCATCCTTCATTCTCCCTTTTTTGACGGAATTATTATTGGCATTTTACTTTTCTTTTTTATTCCTGCTCTGGTTTATGGCATTATTGCAGGCACCATAAAAAATGACAAAGACCTGATGAAGCATATAATTAAATCGATGTCAGGTATGGGAGGATATATTGTGCTGGTATTTTTTGCTGCACAGTTTGTCTATTTTTTTAATCATAGCAATCTCGGATTGATTATTGCCATTAAAGGTGCGTCAGGATTAAGGGATATCGGATTTACCGGCCCGATGCTGATAGTAGCATTTGTCCTTCTATCGGCCTTTATCAACCTGTTTATGGGAAGCGCGTCGGCAAAATGGGCTATCATAGCACCTGTTTTTATCCCCATGCTTATGCTGCTCGATAATCCCTACCATCCAGGAATAACCCAGGCTGCATTCAGGATAGGTGACTCCCTGACCAACCTGATAACCCCGATGATGAGTTATTTCGCCCTGATCGTGACCTTTGCCCAGAAATATGATGAAAGGTACGGCATTGGAACCATTATTTCAACGATGCTGCCCTATACTATTTTCCTCACCATCTTCTGGACCTTATTAATGGTTTTATGGGTATACTCGGGCATACCCCTTGGGCCGGGGGGACCGATTTATATTAACTGAATTTAGCGGCACGGGGAATCAGAGAACAGGCATGACAAGCATTCATGCATACTTCGACAGAATAATAGCCGGAACTACCCCAGCCAAGGCATCAGAAAACAGGCATGACAAGCATTCATGCCTGTTTTACTCCATGGAATTCACTATTTCGTCGGTCATTTCCAGGTTATGATATACATTTTGCACATCCTCGTCTTCTTCAAAATCATCAATCATTTTGAGTACTTTCAGTGCATCATCAACCTCAAGCTTTTTGAGATCATTGGGGATCCTCTGAAGTCCGGCATTTTCAGGTTCTATACCCATCTCCTCAACCTTTTTCCTTACCTTGCCAAAATCTTCCATGGAAGTCGTTATATAGTAAATGTTCTCGCTTATTTCAATATCTTCGGCACCGGCATCAATTATCTCCAGCTCAAAAGACTCGGAGTCATCAATCTTTTCTGAGGGCACTGAAATAATCCCCTTCCGGTCAAATATAAATGCAAGCGACCCGTGGGTACCAAGATTACCTCCTCTTTTGTTGAATACAGATTTAATATTGCCAACCGTTCTCAGATGATTGTCGGTAAGGCATTCTATAAATACAGCTACTCCATTGGGTGCATAACCCTCAAAAGTCATCTCCTGCAGATTCGAAGGATCCTTATCGGCCTTATTGATTGCCCTTTCAATATTGTCCTTGGGCATATTCACCCCCTTGGCATTCGCTATGGCAAGTCTTAGCCGGGGATTGGCTTCGGGATCAGGCCCCCCTTCCTTTACAGAAATATCTATCTCTTTGACAATACGGGAGAATATCTTGCTCCGCTTGGCATCCAGAGCTCCTTTTTTTCTTTTTATGGTCGACCATTTACTATGTCCTGACATATCTTTATCTGTTTTTTGCAAATATACATGAATTTCTCATTAGCTAAAAGCTCAACAAAGAGCAAGATTTTGCATGAGAAATCGACGAAGTCAATTTTGCATCCAAATAAAATTGTACAAAGCACTTACAATAGCATGCAAAATCGACGAAGTCAAATTAACCGGGGACAGGATTAATATGATTCCTGGTTTTTATTGACACTCTGTTTTATTTATTAAAAACCAAAGTGTAATTTTACACGCACATTATAAATTGTTTATGTCAATACAAAAACTAAATATATCTCCCGGAGAATTAAGTCTGCCCATTGATCTGACGGGCAGAAAACTCTATGTCGAGACCTACGGCTGCCAGATGAATGTCAGCGATTCCGAAGTGGTAATCTCCATTATGAAAGAAAATGATGTGACCCATACTTCAGATATCAGTCAGGCTGATATCATACTGATCAATACCTGCTCAATAAGGGAAAATGCCGAACAGAGAATATGGGGAAGACTTGAAGCCTTTAAACAGATAAAGAATAAAAAACCGGGACTGATAGTGGGCATAATAGGATGCATGGCAGAAAGGCTTAAGGAAAAATTGCTGGAGAGGGATAAGCTGGTGGATCTGGTAGTAGGGCCTGATGGATACAGGGAGCTGCCATATCTCCTTGAAGAGGCAGGTACTGGTCAAAAGGCAATTAATGTGTTGCTTAGCCGCGAAGAAACCTATGCCGATATCAGTCCCGTACGGACTGACAATAACAATGTTTCTGCCTTTGTTTCGATAATGAGGGGCTGCAATAATTTTTGCTCATACTGCGTGGTACCTTATACCCGCGGGGAAGAAAGAAGCAGGGAACCCGGATCAATACTAAGGGAAATAGAGGAGCTGTCTGCCAGAGGCTACAAGGAAGTTACCCTGCTTGGACAAAATGTCAATTCATATCTGTGGGAAAATCAGGGCAGGGATAATACAGATTTTGCAGATTTGCTTGAAAATGCCGCCCTCGGATTCCCCCAAATGCGTTTCCGGTTCTCCACCTCCCATCCAAGGGACATAAGCCACCAGCTTTTGCATGTAATGGCCCGCAACCCTAACATATGCAAGCACCTGCATCTGCCGGCACAATCCGGTAGCACCAGGATACTCAAGCTTATGAACAGGGGCTACACCAGGGAAGAATATCTGGAAAAAATATCGGCTGTCCGCAGTATAGTAAAAGAGTGTGCTATTTCAACGGACATTATCACGGGCTTTTGCACTGAAACTGCCGATGATCACAAAGATACACTGTCACTAATGAAAATGGCCGGTTATGATTTTGCCTATATGTTCAAATACAGTCCGCGCCCCGGCACCAAAGCCGCTGAAAAATTAGTGGATGATGTTCCCGAAAAGGTCAAATCGGAAAGGCTCACTGAGATAATAAGTCTCCAGGGGAATCTTTCCTCTGTCAGTAAGGAAGCGGACCTGGGAAAAACCTTTGAAGTACTGGTTGAGGGTAAATCAAAAAAATCAGAACTTGAGCTGTTTGGCAGGAATTCCCAGAACAAGGTGGTTGTTTTTCCCGGAAAAGACTACATGCCAGGAGATTATGCCCGGGTAAAAATAACCAGGTTCACCCCGGCAACCCTCATTGGAATACCGGTCTGACAAATCGCAATGCAGGGCTAATTCAGTCGTAAGGAATATTGATTTTCGTGATCAATCAGCTGCCTGTTGTATTGCCCGAAAGTAATTTTTGCAGCATATCTTCCTGTTTTGTGCATTGCAGCACCCACTTTTCACAGTTTCATTTTCATTAGTTGA
>CAZFOO010000046.1:0-28634 GCA_964520585.1 uncultured Bacteroidales bacterium | reverse complement strand
CTGAAAGTCACAACACAACACTGAAAGTCACAACACAATACTGAAAGTCACAACACAACATAGGTATGTTAAACATAATCATTAAAATATTAACCCGACCAACCTGTTTTATCAGGATAAAACTGAAGCCTGATGGATGATTAAGCCAGTGAACTATTATAAAAATTTACGGAGCATTAAAAGATCAAATGAGACAATTATTGATCGCAGATTTCGTATTAAAGGACTCATGGGTTGAAAAAATCCAGATCAGGTAGAAAACAGGATTATTAATTCATCCGGGAATGCGCAACAAAATAATATATTTTTTACTGTTAATATTTTATACCTATCCGGCACAGAATGTTTTTTCACAGAATATCTCCGGAGACACTGAATATTCCTATATAAAGGATAAGATTGTCATCGCATCAGAACCGGATTATCCTCCTTATTGCATAGTTGATGATAATGGAAATGCAGATGGCTTTTCTGTCGATCTGTTCAAAGCAGCTGCTGACGCTGTCGGAATCGAAGTTGATATTAAAACTGGAATATGGAGTACTATCAGGCAAGATCTGGCTGAAGGGAAGGTCGATGCCCTGCCTTTGGTGGGCAGGACCCCTGAACGGGAAGAGCTTTTTGACTTCACACTGCCCTATATATCTCTTCATGGTGCTATCTTTGTAAGAGATGGAACCCGTGACATTAATTCACTCGAAGACCTGAAAAACAAGGAAATTTTGGTAATGGAAGGTGACAACGCCGAAGAGTTTGTCAGACGCAATAATATTTCCGGTAAAATATTCACCACCAATACCTTTAAGGAGGCCTTTCATAAACTTGCCAATGGGGAACATGATGCAGTAATCATGCAAAGGGTTACAGGTATTAATCTTCTTGATGAAATGGGACTCAGATCCATTGAAGCTCTCAATCTGCAGCTTCCTGAATTTAGACAGGATTTTTGTTTTGCTGTCAAAAAAGGAGATTACATATTGCTTAACCGGCTTAATGAGGGGCTTTCAATTGTTATTGCAGATGGCACTTACGAGGAGATACGACTCAAATGGTTTGGACCCGGAGTAAAGGAAGAACTTACTTTCAGGGATATTCTGTTAATAGTTGTTTCCATTTTCGTACCAATGTTTGTTTTAATGTCAGTTTTCTGGATAATCTTTCTTCGCAGACAGGTCAGAAGCCAGACCAGGGTACTCAATAATGAAATAACAGAAAGAAAAGAAAGAGAGGCGGAATTAAGAAAGCTTAAAGAAGAGCTTGAAGATCAGGTTGCTGACCGTACGGCAGAGCTCCAGGAAAAAGTCCGCAAGCTGGATAAGAGCCAGAAAGATTTGCTTAACATGGTTGAAGATCTTAATACCCTTACCGCAGAGTTAAAAAAGGAGCGACGAAAGCTTGAGTTGTCCAACAAAGAGCTTGAAGCTTTTTCCTATTCAGTGTCACATGATCTGCGTGCACCATTACGGGCAATTAATGGTTTTGCCAGTTTCCTGTCTGAAGATTACTCAGATAAGATTGACGAAGAAGGCAAGAGATATATAAATACTATCCGGCAAAATACTGCCAAAATGGATCAGCTTATATCCGATATGCTGAATCTGTCTCGGATAACAAGAGCAATGATCAATCCCGGTCTGGTAGATATGAGTGAAGTAGCATGGTCAATTTACCATGAAACAGCATCAGAGGAAGAAAAAAAAGTGTTTAATCTCACTATTGATAAAATGAGGCCGGCAGAATGCGATTTATCATTAATAAAACAAGTCTGGCAGAATCTCATAGACAATGCTTTGAAATACAGCTCAAAATCGGAAGAGAAAAGAATCCTGATCGGATCGGAAAGTGATACTCAGGAGATCGTCTATTATATAAAAGATTCCGGCGCAGGATTTAATGAAAAATACAAAGATAAGTTGTTTGGCGTATTTCAGCGTCTACATACGGAAAATGAATTTCAGGGGACCGGCGTGGGACTGGCAATCGTTCAACGCATCGTACACAGGCACGGAGGGAAAGTCTGGGCAGAGAGCAAAATTAATGAAGGAGCGACATTTTATTTTTCGCTACCCCGGATAAACCCGGATTTAGGAAAGAACAAGGAATCTCTTGCGGACATTAAAAGCGAGGATAATGATCTGCATCAATAATTACAAACATATGGAAAACCTTAGCGAAGTGGAGATACTGATTATTGAAGATAATCAAAATGATGCAGAGATGGCCCTTAGGGCACTGAAGCAAAACAAAGTGACTAATAAAGTACTTGTTGTTAATGATGGAGAACATGCACTTGACTATATTTTTGCAAAAGGAAAATTTGCAGGAAGGGCGAAAAATGCACTTCCGAAAATTATCTTGCTGGACCTTAAATTGCCCAAGATCGATGGACT
The DNA here is from genome assembly GCA_964520585.1 of uncultured Bacteroidales bacterium. GTDB lineage: Bacteria > Bacteroidota > Bacteroidia > Bacteroidales > PUMT01 > PXAP01. The sequence goes on along the minus strand of CAZFOO010000046.1, from coordinate 26,244 downwards.
GCAGGTGCTCAGGGAAATTAAAAATAATCCGGCAACTAAAGTAATCCCCGTAATTATGTTAACATCCTCAAAAGAAGAAAAAGACATTATTCAAAGTTACAAGCTCGGGGTTAACAGCTACATCATAAAGCCTGTTGATTTTGACAAGTTTGTCAATGCCATAAGGGATCTGGGCATGTACTGGCTGTTGCTAAACCAGCACCCCTGAAATGATTTATTTTTTACCTGCACGGTTGCATAAAAAATTATCATCATGAAGCAAAATATTCAGACAATCCGGATTCTTTTTGTAGAAGATCTTCCCACAGATGTTGAACTTGCAATACATGAAATCAAGAAAGAAAAAATTGATTTCACGTACAAAGTGGTTGATACGGAAAATGAATTCAGGAAAGAACTATCGGACTTTGATCCGGATATCGTAGTTTCCGACTACTCCATGCCAGCCTTCGACGGCATGAGCGCATTAGAAATAGCACGTTCACGGAACCGCTACTTACCTTTTATTATACTAACCGGTTCAATGAATGAAGAAACAGCTGTTGCATGCATGAAGGCCAGTGCAAATGACTATGTCATAAAAGAGCAGATAAAAAGGCTTCCCTTCGCTGTTCTGGAAGCAATTGAAAAAAGAAAAGCAGTAGCTGAAAAGGAAAAGGCTGAACAGGACCTTCTGGAAAGCGAGGCAAAATACCGGTCGTTGATAGAGAAATCAAACGATGCTATTTATCTTATCTACGAAAGAAAATTTGAGATTATCAATGCCCGGTTTGAACAAATGTTTGGGTATAGTTTCAGTGAAGTTAACCAGCCCGGTTTTGATTTTATCAAGCTGGTGGCTCCCGAAAGCAGGGAATATGTTGAGGACAGCCTGGGAAAAATTGCCAATGGTGAAAAGATGGAAGTCCTCTATGAGTTTACGGCGATTGATAAAAACGGAGTAAAGAAAGAGGTTGAAACATCGGTTTCTTACATAGATTTCAAAAAGGGCAAAGCAGTTCAAGGTGTAATACGCGATATATCCGAAAGAAAAAAATTGATTGCCGACCTGATTGAAGCTAAAGAGAAAGCTGAAGAAAGTGATAAGCTTAAAACCGCCTTCCTCACCAACATAAGTCATGAGATCAGAACACCGATGAACGGAATAATGGGATTTACCGAACTACTTAAACAACCAGGACTTACAGGTGAAGAACAACAGGAATTTATTGGAATCATTCAAAAAAGCGGCAACCGAATGCTGGAAACAATTTCAAATTTGGTTGATATCTCGAAAATAGAAACGGGTCAGGTAATAATACAAAATTCAGAAATCAATATCCCCAAACAACTGGAATACCTTCACAGCTTTTTTAAGCCTCAGGCCGATGAGAAAGGACTGCAGCTAATTCTGAACTGTAATTTACCTGCAGAATATGCCGTTGTCAAAACGGATATCCAGAAGCTGGATTCCATATTCAATAATTTGATTAACAATGCCATTAAATTTACAGATAAGGGAAAAATTATTATTGGCTGTGGTCATGAAAAAAACCGGCTTGTATTTTATATTCAGGATGCAGGGATTGGAATTCCTGAAGCAAGGCGGGAAGCCATTTTTAACCGTTTTGTTCAGGCGGAGATATCTTATACCAGGGATTTTGAAGGTTCTGGACTAGGACTGCCAATTGCAAAATCTTATATAGAAATGTTAGGCGGCACTATATGGCTGGAATCAGAAGAAGAAAAAGGTTCAACCTTTTACTTTACACTCCCCTTTCAAACAGAAGATAACTTAATGCAGAAAAATGAATTACAGTCATCGCCGGAAGAGCCGAAAAGGATGAATAAAAAAATGAAAATACTTGTTGCTGAAGATGATGGTACAAGCTACCTCTATATTGAAACTTTACTTGAGGAATATAATTATGAAATAATCCGAAGCAAAACCGGCAGTGAAACTATTGAACTTTGCAAGAACAATCCCGATATTGATATCATCCTGATGGATATAAAAATGCCTGAAATAGATGGATATGAAGCCACAAGGAAAATCCGTCAATTTAATCCCGGAATAATTATAATCGCACAAACTGCATATGCCCTTGAGGGAGACAGGCAGAAGGCAATCGATGCCGGGTGCAATGATTACATCCCAAAACCTATCAGAAAAGACGAACTTTTAAATATGATAAATAGATTTGCTAGTGACAAGTAACAAAATAATCAACCCCCTTCCTTAGAGTAATTTAGTTAAAAAAGAATCTGCTCATTTGTTTTCTGGAAAATTCTTACGATCTTCCCCGGTCGAAAAAACCCACAAAGCGGAGACCTTAAAAGATTATCTATATGAGCATTATGGTTTATAGCAGGGGACTTTTTGTTCAGATTTTTTATTTACTTAATGTATAACCTTAATTTATTAAACGATGAAATTTTTACCTGTTTTCCTATTTGCCTTTATTGTCTTGCATTCCTGCAACCAGGATGAAACAATGAATGAAATGATTGAAAGAAGCCTTGACGTTGCAGGCCATCAGGCTGTCGCCATGGCTGAATACCTGGACGATAAAGAAGGCCGTTTACCCAGAAATTATAACCCGGAGGAAGATGAGATAGTTACTTCCGGTTCCCAGTGGTGGTGCAGCGGATTTTTCCCTGGTGTATTATGGTATGTTTACGATCACACCGGAGATATTTCTCACCAGTCCTGGGCAGAAAAATATACAGCACGCGTCGAGGAAGAAAAGTATAATACTTATGATCACGATATTGGTTTCCAGATCTATTGCAGCTTTGGAAATGGCTACAGGCTAACTGGCAGGGAAGATTACCGGGAGGTAATAAAAACCGCCGGAGAAAGTGCGCTTGAAAGATATAATCCAAATCTGGGAGTTATCCGTTCGTGGGACTTTAACAGTGATGTTTGGCAGTATCCTGTAATAATAGATAACATGATGAACCTGGAGCTGTTGATGTGGAATTTCCATAATACAGGTGATTCAATATTCTATGAAGTTGCCGTGTCACATTCTGATAAAACACTCGAGCATCATTTTCGTCCGGATAATAGCTCACATCACGTTGTTTCCTATGATACCATAACAGGAGAACCTCATGTAAAACAGACCCACCAGGGTGCATCGGATGAATCAATTTGGTCAAGGGGGCAGACCTGGGGATTATATGGTTATACCATGATGCACCGTGAAACAGGTTATCAGCGGTATCTCGATCAGGCAATAGAGATTGCCAATCTATTGATCGACCATGAAAATATGCCCGAAGACGGCATACCTTACTGGGATTATAATGCACCTGGCATACCGGAAACTTCCAGGGACGCCTCAGCTGCAGCCATAATGGCATCTGCCCTGATCGAACTTAGCACAATGGTTGATGAGACACAGAGAAATAAATTTCTTTCCATGGCTGAAAAACAGCTCCGTACATTAGCTTCACCCGAATATCTGGCTGTGCCCGGCTCAAACGGGTTCTTTATTTTAAAGAACAGCGTTGGTCATTATAGGGGAAACAGTGAAGTTGATGTACCCTTAACCTATGCCGATTACTATTTTGTAGAGGCATTGCTGAGATATAAAAATTTATAACTGCAGGGTTATAATAACCTTATAATAATAAATAGCCGTGGAGAATCTTATTCTTTTAAGATTTTCCACGGCTATTTATTATTTACACTCAAATATTGAAAAAGAAATTACAATATTCTTAACTTAACTGCAAAATAAGATGTTATAATCCTCAACTACAAAATAACTGCAGGTTTCAGGTTCAGTTCTAAATACTGAAAACAAATGCATACGGTAAAGCCTTGCAGGTGCAAATCGAAAAAAACAGTTATATATTTTTGTTTATATTTATATATTTACAAAACTAATTTAAAAACTCAAATTATGAAATTACTCTTATTTGCCTTTGCAGTTATTGTCTCTGCCTCCTTTTCAGTGGCAGGTCAACAGGCTTTATCAGTAGGTGATAATGCACCTGAATTTAAAGCCCTTGCTGATGATGGTTCGACCTGGGATATCAAACAGTTCCTGGGTAAAAAATTCATTGTGGTTTACTTTTATCCGGCCGCTATGACGGGAGGATGCACCAAACAAGCCTGCTCTTACCGTGACCACAGGGAGGATCTGGTAGAAGCGGGCGTTGAGGTAGTTGGCGTAAGCGGGGATAAAGTTGGAAGTCTGAGGCTTTTCAAACAGGCTGAAAACCTCAATTTCTCCCTTTTATCTGATGAGAAGGGAGATATTGCCAAAGCATTTGGTGTTCCTGTTGGTGAAGGAGGAGCTATTAAACGAACAGTCGGGGATACTGAACATGAACTTGTACGCGATATAACTACAAGAAGATGGACCTTTATTGTAGGTAAAAACGGTAAGATCATCTATAGAAACGATTCCGTCAATGCGGAAAAAGACACGGAAGAGGTTTTGAATTTTATAAAACTTCAGACATCTTCCCGTTGATTTTATTAAACAGATCCTTAGATGTTTCCTTTTAGGCACAGCAACAACCCCTAAAACAGCCTGGGATAAAATGCTTAGTTATTCCATAGCGCTTTTCAATTATGTTGCCTGAAGATGCTTAAAACACAAGCTATTCTGCAGTGCCCGGATAACTCAGTAAATACTAAGCAGAGAAGGAGGGAAACCCTAACTATTACTTATAACCAGGCATTTTAGTAAATACTGCGCATGGAGTATTACCAGCAAAAAAAACCGGCAATTTCAGAAGCAAATCTGAATATGGAACTATGTAAAGTAAATTCATAACAGCGAGACCCTGAAGTCAAGTTATTTCCATCTTTTTTTGTGTTTAGTATACAGGGCAATTATAACCTCTAACTACCCTGATAAACCGGACGGCAAGTAACGCTGAAATAAAGTAGTAAATTGCCATGTTGACAAAAGAAAGAAAAAAGTACGATAGAGAGTTTAAGAAATATCTCTCACTGCTGCGGATTATATCTGGATCATGTCAGTGCAATTAGAGTAAAGGCTGAGGAGAATTAGTTTTATCTCCTCAGCTTTCATTTGCCAGAGCCTGACCAGCTTGCTCATCGGGACCATCAAAATGAGATTCCCCGCATTTATCCGGTACCAGACAATGATGATGTTCGATATGGGTAGTTCAGAGATTTGGTCGTAAACTGATAAAATGGGGTTTTGTATACAAATTGTATGCAAACAAAAAAGAGCTGCAACCGTTAATAGTTGCAACTCTTTGATATTGAAGTGGGCCCACCTGGGCTCGAACCAGGGACCCCCTGATTATGAGTCAGGTGCTCTAACCAGCTGAGCTATGGGCCCGAAAAAATATTTAATAATATTTTTATTTGGGACTGCAATATTACATATTTGTATCCTATTTTTCAACACTATTATTATTTTTTTTATGATAAATACTCAAATAATCCCAAGAGACCAAAAAACAGAAGCTATAATCTTCGACCTTGGCGGGGTTCTGCTTAATCTTGATGTGCAGAGATCGTTAGATGCCTTTATTGACCTGGGTTTCGAGGATATAAAGGAAAAGATGGTCCGGATTATGTCAAAAAGTTCGAAATCAGTTAGCCCTGGCTTTTTCCAGCTTTATGAAACCGGAAGGATCAGCAGCAATCAATTTCGCAAGGAAATCCGGCAGTATATGGGAAAAAATATAAGCGCCACGGATATTGACAGGGCGTGGACTGCAATGTTACTGGATATCCCTGAGGCAAATATCAGCCTTATGGAAAAACTGGGCAAATCATTCAGACTGTTTCTTCTAAGTAATACGAATGCCTTACATATTGAAACCTTGCTGGGAAATGATGGAAGACAGGAAAAATTTACCAGGCTGATAAAACCTTTTGAAAAAATATATTACTCTCACGAAATCAAAATGAGGAAGCCGGATACGGAGATCTTCCACTATGTCATTAAAGATGCATGCCTTGATCCGGATACAACCATATTTATCGATGATTCCCTTCATAACATTGAAGGAGCAAGTGAGGCGGGACTCAGGGTCTATCACCATAAGGCTAATGAAAGCCTGGAACCCCTCTTTCCTTAAGTTAACCAAAATATGACTCTCTGGGTGGATTAGATACCTGCAGGAATTATAAGAGGTGCTAAAAAATCTTAACCTTTAAACTATAATTGGCTGGTCTGGCAATATACCGGCTATTGCGGGATCTGAATTAAATCATGGAAAATTATATTTGTGGTTTCCGATTTATCAATCCTGTTGTAAAGGATTAGCTGTTCACCATCCCCCGTATAAGTACCGTTAATAAAGCTACAGTCCGAAATTGCTTCCTCAACCTGAATCAATGAACGGCCATCACCGGTGATATTCATAGCATGTACGTTATTAATTTTCCCGGGCCTGGAATCCTCTCCGTATCCCTTGCCTCCAACCAGCAAGGCATTGTAACCTCCTCTGAACATTATCCCATCTATATATATATTGTTTATGCCGGCTACATCATTTGCACGGATTGCGACTGCCCTGGTATAGCTTTCACAAACAATATTGGTAATATATACCCCCTCCGTATCATCTTCCTCACCCCTCCATGTCCTAGAAGTCACCATGGTAGAATTTAATGTCCCGCCTTCCCGATTCTCTGCATGCAGTCCAAGGATTGACATTGCTATGAAATCATCTTCGGTTTTTCCTGAGATATCGTTTATCCGGAAGTTTTTACATCCATGGCGAAGATTTATTCCGTCTCTGTTTCTAATAAGTTTACCATCCCCATCGACAATGATTCTCCGCGGATTATTAAACCTTATATTTGCAATATCAGCATTCAGTACTCTTTCATGGCTTACTGCCCAGGCATGGGAATTTTCTATGTTTAAATTTTTTAGTTTCCAACCATCAACATAAGCCATCAGGATCATGATATTGCGCCAATCTCCTGTTTGTTTCCTTCCCTCTTTTCCTGCATCAGTGCCATAAGTAATCCTCCAGTCCCCGGACTTCTCAATATCCTGTTCCGGATTTAAACTTAGTTTTTTGCCGCTGTCGCCTGTAGCACGGGGATTTGCTGCCCCTTTCAGAATTACATCACCAATTCCAATAATACTAATATTATGGTTCCATTCCGGATTTCTTATTCCTTCACCAACATTATCACTGCGAAACATATTATCCCTGCAATGATCGGACAATTGAAGCGTACAATTATCAAGAATAATAGTCATATTGCCGGGCAGCAATATGGCACTATCCAGCAACCAGATACCCGAACCGTTAGAATTATTAGCCGGAATAACAACTTTTCCCGTCGTACCCGCAGCTTTATCGACTGCAGCCTGAATTCTCTGAATATCACTCCCCTCAAAATGATTTGGAGAGATAATCCCTGTACTTTCAATTTCCTGTAACTTGTTTTGATTCTCATAACCACTTATTAACTGGAAAGAAGCAGTCAGCACAATCACAATGAAAAGCAACTTCATTAATTTTCTATATTTTTTATTATACCCCATTATATTGATCTTTATATAGTTTTATGGCATAGTGTCATATCCAGCACCAGTATTTGTCATATACCGAACAGGCAGGATACAGGTTAATTTACTAATATGGTTTTCGAACATTTGAAAATTTTTAAATTTTTGAAATAAGGAAAGATACATGGCAGTTAAGATAAGCTAAACATCTTTCCAGTCCCCACTCTCCTTTATCAGTGAAATAAGCTCATCAATGGCCTTATCTTCCGGGATATTACGCCTTACGACATCCTGCTTTTTATAAAGTGTTACCCTTCCTTTTCCCGAACCTACATAACCGTAATCTGCATCCGCCATTTCTCCGGGACCGTTAACTATACAACCCATAACGGCAATTTTCAGTCCCCGCAAATGTGAAAGCCTGTTCTTGACAGCTGCAGTGGCATCCTGTATATTGAACATGGTCCGCCCACAGGAGGGGCATGAGATAAACTCTGTTTTACTTATCCTGGCTCGGGTGGACTGGAGAATAGAGAATGCAGTGGAAACACAAAGAGGGTTTGTGCCGGGGATTTTGTTTGAGAGCCACAAACCGTCACCTAATCCGTCAATGAAAAGAGGCGCAAAATCAGTTGCCGCGGCAATCTGAAAATAACTGTCATCTTCTGTGTTGTATTCTTTACAGAAAATTACAGGATTACTACAGCCATTATTTTCAAGTTTCATGATAAAATTTCTTAATTCCAATGGCGGGCATCCGGTTTGGGAGAGGGCAATGAAAACAAGATTCTTATCTTTAGCAGCCCTGGACAGCAGCTCATCAGAGATCTCACCGGCAGTAATTTTGATGAATACAACCGGTAACCTTTCAGTGGTTCTTCTAAGATACTCCCCGGCGGTGACAGTGACGAAATTATCCGTACCCTGAACAAGATCTGCTGCAGATTCTGATGTATAATCAGCTTCGCCGTCATTAGCCTGGATGGAATTGCCTATAACAACAGGAACATGATCGCCGCCGATATTTCCAACGCTGAAAGAACGGCGGCCCGGGGACCTGCTTTTACTGCCAGAAGTGATTCCCGGACTAATGGAACTATAATTATTGCTTTCTTTCCCGGTATGCTCATTTTGCATGATTTTGCTTCCATCCTGGTAAAGACTATTCTTTGCTTCCAGGTGTTTTGCAATATGCCTGAGAAGCATTTGAGCAACCGGTATTTCTCGCTCAGGATCTTCGGTAAGTGATATCCTTATCGTGTCACCTATTCCTTCTGATAAAAGAGTCCCTATGCCCGAAGCCGATCTTATCCTGCCATCCTCCCCTTCCCCTGCTTCCGTCACACCAAGATGAAGGGGATACGGCATACCTTCCTTCAACATATATTCTGAGATCATACGATTAGCACGAACCATCACCAGGGTGTTGCTGGATTTGAGTGAAACCACTACATTATTAAAATCCTGCTCCACGCAAAAACGAAGGAACTCCATTGCGGAGTGGACCATCCCTTCTGGAGTATTTCCGTAACGGCTGATTATCCTGGGAGACAGGGAGCCGTGATTTACCCCTATCCGTAAGGCAGTACGATTCTTCCGGCATATCTCAATAAGACTCAGAAATTTCTCTTTCGCTTTGTTCAACTCATCATCATACTGACTTTCAGTAAACACACCTGTCTTTGCTATGGGACTTATCCCGTAGTTACCGGGATTTATACGGACCTTGTCAACTATGGCGGCTGCTGTTTCTGCAATCGCCGGATTGAAATGAACATCGGCCACCAGTGGTATATAACACTTCGCGGACCGCAATTCATTTTTTATGTTTTTAAGATTTTCGGCTTCCCTTTTGCTCTGCACCGTCATCCTTACAATATCGGCACCTGCTGAAGCTATCCTGAGTATCTGGCTTACCGTTGCACCGGTATCAAGAGTGGAAGTGCTGGTCATTGATTGCAGCCTTACAGGATTATTTCCTCCTATCGCTGTATTGCCAACTATCACCTCATTGGTTATCCTTCTGCCGTATCTTTTATCCATCAACAATTAATGACTAAATTTTACATGAAGCTTATTTCAACTCCCATTCAAAACCATCTTTTTTGTCCTTTACCGTGATCCCGAATCCGGCAAGTTCATCACGAATACGATCGGAGAGCTCGAAATTCCTGTTTTTCTTCACTTCAAGCCGGATGTTTAGAAGCAGGTCAACGAGTTTCGATGCCAGCTCCCCCATTTCCCTGTCTTCTTCTTTTAAGCCCAAAATATCAAATACGAAAAAGGTGAACAGTTTACGGAGTTTTTCAAGATCGCTGCCGGTTATTGAGTCATGCCCTGACAGGACAGAGTTGATGAACCGGGCGGTATCAAACAGGTGGGCTATCAACACAGGGCTGCCCAGATCGTCGTTCATAGCCTGCAAAGACTTTTTCTCAAACTCATCAATATTCAGGCTGCCGGCCTGACCGGCCTCCAGTTTATCAAGGGCTTTGACAGCACCCATAAGCCTGATCAGCCCCTTCTCGGCAGCTGCCAGGGCCTCATTAGAAAAATCGAGGGTGCTGCGATAATGTGCCTGTAGCATGAAGAACCTGATAGTCATCGGACTATAGCTTCTTTGAAGAAGGTCATGGTTCCCGGTGAATATCTGCTCGAGGGTAATAAAGTTACCCAGAGATTTGCCCATTTTCTGCCCGTTAATGGTAACCATATTATTATGCATCCAGTATCTTACAGCATCAGAGCCCCCGGCAGCTACCGACTGTGCTATTTCACACTCATGATGAGGAAACATCAGGTCCATTCCTCCTCCATGAATATCGAACTTCTCGCCAAGGTACTTCCTGCTCATGGCAGAGCATTCAATATGCCAGCCAGGAAATCCCTCACTCCACTTTGAAGGCCAACGCATCAAATGAGATGGATCAGCTTTTTTCCAGAGTGCAAAATCAACGCTGTTCTTTTTCTCATCCTGTTTTTCAAGTTGACGGGCATTGCTTATCAGATCATCAAGCACCCTGCCGGAAAGTTTTCCATAATGATAACTCTGATGATACTTAATAACATCAAAATAAACCGACCCATTGGACTCATATGCATATCCATTTTCCAGGATCTTTTCAGTCATTACCTGTTGCTCAATAATATGTCCTGAAGCACGGGGTTCTATGGAAGGGGGAAAGACATTGAGCGCACTCATGAACTCATGATACCGGTTGGTATAATACTGCACAACCTCCATAGGTTCCAGTTGCTCAAGCCGGGCTTTTTTCAGTATCTTGTCCTCTCCCTCATCGGCATCATTTTCAAGATGCCCCACATCGGTAATATTCCTGACATACCTTACCTTATAACCAAGGTAATTAAGATACCTGTACAACAAATCGAAGGTTACTGCAGGGCGGGCATGACCAAGATGCGGATCGCCGTAGACGGTGGGACCACATACATATAATCCGGCATGCGGAGGATTCAAAGCCTGAAACAGCTCCTTCTTACGATTAATAGTATTAAAAATGTATAGTTTGCTCTCCTGGTAATTGTTCATTTTGATAAATAATATTCAACACTCTGGGCAAATGACTGATGAGATTAATTTACTTTGCTCTCCTCAAGCATACTTTTTGCCTTCTTGTAACCTATTTCAAACATTTCCCTTCCTTTATCCACATCAAGCAACCCATATTTTTTCAACTCAACGGGTTCGATAAAAAGATCACATTCATTTGCAATCTCAGAAATCCTTGCACCGGTGCTGAGATGAAAGGAACGGGCAGCAATTTTCATGATGCTGTCAATATTCTCCTCCTCACCGGTATAGTTAACATTAACACCAATGATCTTTTTGCATTTATCCCTGATTGGCCTGACCGGAAGATTATCCAGAATTCCTCCATCAGCATAAACGGCTCCGTTAATTTTGGAAGGAATGAAGAGGACAGGTATGCTGCAAGAAGCTATCACCTTTTCAATAAGGTCTCCTTTATTAAAATATTCAACTTTCCCTGAATTTAAATTTGTACACGCCACATAAAGGCAGGTATTGAGATCTTCAAAGTTTTTTGCTTTAAGATGCTTTTTCAGTACCTCCTTTATCCCTTTTATCTTCATCAGTCCCATTTCGCCAAATGTCAGTCCGAGAAAATCAAAAATCTTCCTCTTCATAAATATTTCAAGCATTTCTTCTGGATCATAGCCATCGGCAATGAAAGCTCCGGCAATTGAGCCGGCACTGGTGCCTGATATGCAGTCCAGTCGTACCCCCTTCTCAAAGAGGGCCTTCACTACGCCAAGATGTGCGAGTCCCCGTGCCGCCCCTCCACTGAGAACCAACCCTGTTTCATAAGATTCTGCCATTTGATTGTATTTGATTTATAACTTCCGGGGACTGGAATTTCTTTCCTCCAGCAGGTTTTTGGTGTATTCATAGCCGATGTCAAACATCTGTTTCCCGTGCGACATATCCATTAACCTGTAATTCTGTAATTTCCCGGGTTCAATGAAAAGATCGCACCGGCTGGCTATTTCTCTTATCCGAGCCCCGATACTCAAATGAAATGACCGTTCTACTATCGACATAGCACTTCCGAGTTTGTCCTCCGGACCGGTAGGGTTTACATGTACTCCAATAATTTTTTTGCATATATCTTTCAAAGGCCTGACAGGCAGATTATCTAAAATGCCCCCGTCTGCAAACAGGCCCTTTCCGATCTTAACCGGAGCAAATAATCCGGGTATGCTTGCAGAGGCTATAATTTTTTCAATAAGATCACCCTGATCAAAATATTCAACCTTGCCCGCATTAAGGTCGGTACAAGTTACATAGAGGGGAATATTAAGATCCTCGAATTTTTTGGCTTTAAGATGCTTCTCAAGTTCATTTCGCAGACCGGACATTTTAAACAATCCTATCCTGTCAAAAGTAATTCCAAGATAAGAAAATAACCGCTTTTCCAGAAAGATTCGCAGCAACTCATCAGGATCATGGCCATCAGCAAGCAAGGCTCCGGCAATTGCTCCGATGCTGGTGCCCGAAATGCAATCGGGACGAATATCTTTTTCATAGAGAGCTTTTACCACACCAAGGTGAGCAGCACCACGGGCGGCACCGCCGCTCAGAGCAAGTCCGATCTTATATGGTTTTGCCATTTTTGAAATTAATCGCATTTAAGCTATAATATTATGATACCTTTGCAGGTTAAAGATAAAACCTCGTATAATACTTCTGCCGGCAGATTTTTTTTCTGCACCTCCGCACGATCAAAATTAACAATCTATTTTTATTTACTCACATCATTTTTTATTACTTTTATTAAATTATTTCCAAAAATGCAGGTTTATCCTGTTAAATTAACATTACCATGCCTAAAAAGAAAAAAATCAATAAGCCCCCTAAAATTTATAACCTTCAGGACCTAAAACAATCTATAATGGGTGTTTTTGCCAACCACCCCAACAGAACCTTTAACTACAAGCAGATTGCCCGTAATTTACAGATTCGAGATGGCGAAACTAAACAACTTATCAATACTGCTCTTGAAGAACTTTCGGAAAAGGAAGATCTGGAAGAGATATATACCGGCAAATTCAAGCTCAAATCGACCGGTGGTAATATTGTCGGAGTTGTGGATATGAAATCCAACGGTACGGCATACATTGTTTCGGAAGAGTTTCCGGAAGATATATTTGTAAATGAAGCCAACCTCAATCATGCCCTGAATGGTGATATAGTTAAGGTATATTGCTACGCCAGGCGTCGCTCTAAAAATCCTGAAGGAGAGGTTGTGGAGATTCTCAAAAGATCCAGAGAAACTTTCGTGGGAACAGTGGAGGTTTCAAAAAACTTCGCTTTTCTGGCTCCCGGAACACGTGCCCTGCCTTACGACCTCTTTATTCCGCTTAAAAGCCTGAAAGGGGCTCAAAGTGGAGATAAAGCAATAGCAAGGATAACAGAATGGCCCAAAAATGTAAAAAATCCGATCGGAGAGATCGTCGAAGTACTGGGTAAAAAGGGAGAACATGAAACTGAGATGCATGCTATTCTTGCGGAATACGGATTACCCTATGTTTTCCCGGATGATGTTGAAAAGGCGGCAGATGCTATTCCCGAAAAAATAACCGACGATGAGATCAAAAAAAGAAAAGATTTCAGGAAAGTAACTACACTCACCATCGATCCTGCTGATGCAAAGGACTTTGACGATGCCCTCTCAGTAAGGCAACTCAAAAATGGTAACTGGGAGGTAGGAATACACATAGCTGATGTTACGCACTATATTACACCTCAGAGCATCCTGGATAACGAAGCTTATGAAAGAGGGACTTCCGTTTATCTGGTTGACAGGGTAGTTCCCATGCTGCCGGAACGCTTGTCCAACAAAGTCTGTTCCCTTCGTCCCAATGAGGATAAACTATGCTATTCGGCGGTTTTTGAGATGAATGAAAAAGCACGAATAAACAACGAATGGTTCGGAAGAACTGTTATTCGCTCAAACAGGCGCTTCACCTATGAAGAAGCCCAGAAAGTGATAGATACCGGTGAGGGGGATCTTAGCCGGGAGATCCTGCTGCTTCATGATCTTGCTTCTACTATGCGTACAGAAAGGTTTAAGCAGGGAGCCATAGGATTTGAGAAAACGGAGGTGAAATTTAACCTTGATGATAAAGGCAGGCCCCTGGGGGTATATTTTAAAGAGATGGGCTCTGCCAACCACCTTATCGAGGAATTTATGCTGCTTGCGAACAAAAGAGTGGCTGAATTTGGAGGTAAAGCAGGCAGGCAAAAGAAAGAAGATGAAGATAAAAAGTCATCCAGGAAAAAAGGCAGAACATTTGTCTACCGGATCCATGACAAACCAAAGGCCGACAAGCTGGAAGTATTTTCAAAGTTCGTAACAAAATTTGGATATAATCTTCAAACGGGAAGCACTCAAGCCATTTCCTCCTCACTTAACAAGCTACTTGAACAGGTAAGGGGGAAAACCGAACAAAACCTGATAGAAACACTTGCCGTAAGAAGCATGGCTAAAGCAGTCTATTCCACTAAGAACATAGGGCATTACGGACTAGGTTTTGATTTTTATTCACACTTCACATCTCCCATCAGACGGTATCCCGACATGATGGTGCATAGGTTATTAACCCATTACCTTGATAACGGGGAATCGAAAAGTGCGAAAAAATATGAACCCATGTGCGAGCATGCATCTGAAATGGAGCAACTTTCAGTAGATGCAGAAAGAGCCTCCATAAAATACAAGCAAGTTGAATTCATGAGCGATAAAATAGGACAGGTTTTTGAAGGCGTTATCTCGGGGGTTACAGAATGGGGTTTGTATGTTGAAATTCTGGAAAACGGCTGTGAGGGATTACTGCATATAAGGAACCTGGATGACGATTTTTATGAACTTGATGAGGATAACTACCGTCTTACAGGAAAGCGGAACAAAAAATCTTATCAACTCGGGGATAACCTGCATGTAATAATTTCCCGTGCCAACCTGGAAAAGAAGCAACTCGATTTTAAGCCTGCAGAAGGTGAATAACCTGAATTAATTTGAATCCTGTCATTTTTATATTATTTTTAGCTTCAACGGTAATCAGGTTGATTCACCGGTATTAAAAAAATATCAACCGGTAATGGTTGCTTTACCCCTGGAATAATATATGAAAAAAGACGATAAAAGAGAACTGATCATAACCGCAGCAGGCAAGGTATTTGGCCGGCATGGCTTCAAAGATACCAGGATGGAGCAGGTCGCCGCTGAAGCAGGAATGGGCAAAAGTTCTCTGTATTATTATTTTCTAAGCAAGGAGGAACTGTTCGAGGCTGTGGTGGAACGGGAGGCAGAGCATCTGAAGAATGAGATTATCGAAGCAACCAAAGATATTGCCGATCCTTACAAAAGGATGAAGATCTATGTAATATCGAGGATGAGAGCCTTCAGAAAATCCATCAACCTTTACACGGCAGTCAAGACAAATTACCTGGATCACCTTCCCTTCATTAACAAGGTGAGAGCGAAATATGACAAGGAAGAAATGAAGATGGTAGAGAGCATATTAAAAGATGGCGTAAGGAACAACCGCTGCAAACTTGAAAACACGGACCTGGCCACCATAGCCATCGTAACTGCCATCAAGGGCCTTGAATACACCATCGTAATACGTGAAAGTCCAATAAAACTGGAGCATCAGGTAGAACAGCTTCTTTTGATCCTTTTTTATGGCATTGTCAAAAGGCACTGATTCATTCAGCCGGGTATCCCACAGTCTGACCAAGAATGACATGTTGTGAAGCCTTAAGCTTAAGAAGCTGATGAAGCCTGTCCCTGTCCAATAGTCCCCGCACAACAGTAGCAAGTCCTTCCGAGGCACAAAAAAGATAAACATTCTGTGAAATGAAACCCACGTCGGCAGCAGAATAAAATTCCCGCTCTTCCTGACCGGCCCCTGTCATCCGCTCATGATCCGCCACAAATATAAGGTTCAGGGGAGCTGTTTCTACATAATCCTGACTTCCGGCATGTTCACGCAAATCATCATTCCCGAGCTTTAACAACGCATGAGCTTCAGGTTCGTACTTATACCACCCTCCGGCCATAATAAGGTAAATGTCAACCTCCTGCCTGTTCCTGGCAGAAGGTGCTGTTCTCTTTCCATCCTCACGGTTTATGCCGAAAGCAGCCCACAAGAGGTTGGATAGATCCTGTTGATCCAGTTCGCGGGGACTGTAGCTTCGCATGCTCTGCCTGTTATTAAGGGCCTCAAAAAGAGGCATGCCACCGCTCTTTTGAGGTTTGACCAGGGTGATAGTCTCTGTTACCTGGGCAAAAAAAGTGCCTGATGATAACAACAGGAAAATAAAAGCGCCGGATATCTTTTTTTTCATGGCGATATGTTTTAAAGGATTCACTAAAAAGTATTATCAATAAACTGAAAAATATACAGTATTTCAATTTATTATACGAAGATACACAAAGGCAGATAAAAAATTATATAACATCCCTTTAAGGAAAATAGAATGTGAATTTACAATGTATTGGTCCCTTAAATCATCGGACAAATACAGATATCATAATATAAGCCCACCGCTAATTCAATCAGTTACATAAGCGGGATGCGTTATAACAGTGTCAAATAATGTTAATTTAAAACTTTTGATCAAATCCTTTGTTTATATTCTAAATTAATAAATTAAACTTTGAACTTCAATGCTTTTTCATTCCCTTTTGAATTTCTCATCTGCGTAATAATGCAAAAAGAACCATTGATTGCATGAGAAATTGACGAAATCAATTCTCATCAGGTGAATTGACAACAAACAGCAAGGTTCTTTTTGAGAAATCGACGAAGTCAATTTTTCATCTGCGTAATAATTTAAAAATGCCTGTATAACCTATTAATAACAAATGCGAACCACTACATTCATCATTTTTTACAGTATAGTTCTTTTAGTATATTTTCTCGTTAATTATTATATATTTACCCGGGGATGGCAGGCTCTTGGTTCATTTCCAAAAGGACGGAATTTATACCTCGTTGTATTCCTCTTTCTTTCGTTGTCTTATATTGCGGGCAGGGTACTTGAAAGATACTGGCTGGGTCCTCCTGTAAATTTTTTATTGTGGACCGGTTCTTTCTGGCTCGGGGCAATGATTTACTTTGTTCTTTTTCTGGTCCTGATCGACCTGGTCAGACTGGTTAACCTGGCAGTTCCTGTTATTCCTTCCGCATGGCATGAGAATATTGACCAAACTAAAGTAATACTGTTCACAGTAATTGTGCCGGCAGTATTTCTAATTATAGTGTCAGCACATCTCAATACATGGTTCCCCAGGGTAAACAGGATGGAGATATCCCTTGACGGGAAAAACAGTGAAATGAGTTCGGTAAATATGGTGCTTGTTTCTGATATCCATATGGGAAGCCTCACTTCAAAAAAACGTATCACAAGAATGGTCAACAGGATAAATTCTCTTAATCCTGATATTATACTTCTGGCCGGAGATATTCTCGATGAAGATGTCAGACCGGTAATACAACGTGACCTGGGAACTGCGATCAAAAATCTATCGGCACCGCTTGGAGTATATGGTATCACAGGAAACCATGAATACATTGGTGGCATAAATAAAGCCGCCGACTATCTGACCAGTCACCGTATACATCTTCTCCGCGACAGCGTCATCAAAGTAAATAACAGCTTTTATCTTGCAGGACGTGAGGATCTTACCAGCGAAAGATTCGACGGCAAGCAGAGGAAAAGTGCAGAAGAACTTCTGGCTCAAATAGAAGATGACCTTCCAGTGATATTACTTGACCATCAGCCCTTCAACCTCGACCGGGCCGCCGCCGCTGGTGCAGATCTTCAGCTTTCGGGACATACCCATCACGGACAATTATGGCCGTTCAATTTTATCACCCGTGCTGTATATACTATCAGCAGGGGATTTGGTGAGGTTGACGGGATGAAGGTATATGTATCGAACGGTATAGGCACCTGGGGCCCGCCCATGAGACTGGGCAACCGTCCTGAAATAGTGTTTATAAAAGCAGATCTTAATTGATCTTGCTTAAATTTTATTCCTGCATCAACAATTCATTACCAATTAAACCCTCGTAATAACGGGTTCCATACGTTCAAAGCATCTAATAATGATTTTACGAAGAATATAATCATGGAATATTAATTGATGAACCTATTCTATACAGATGGAATTATACAGACATAAATGTCTAATTATCCCGGTTAAATAAAGAAATTTAAATTTTTAGTATATTGTGGCGCGAATTATGTTACCAAATCTAACAATAGCATAAACACACAATAATAAATGGCTAATTCCCGAAGATCATTTATAAAAAAAACAGGACTGGCATCAATGGCTGTTTTTGCCGGAGCATCAGCAGGACAATCAGCCGGAGCATCAGCAATTGAAGGAACTACTGGAGATAACTCTGAATCTTCCGGTGATGGAAAACCTCTTGTGATCTCCACCTGGAAAAACGGGATCCAGGCAAATGAAGCTGCTATGGAAAAGATAATGGCAGGGTCACGGGCCCTTGATGCTGTTGAGGCAGGAGTAAGGGTCGTAGAAGCTGATCCGGATGACATGAGCGTAGGTTACGGCGGCAGGCCTGACCGGGAGGGAAACGTTACACTGGATGCCTGCATCATGGATGAGAATGGTGATTGTGGTTCGGTATGTGCTTTACAGCATATCATGCATCCCATTTCAGTGGCAAGGAAAGTAATGGAGCAGACGCCACACATAATGCTTGCCGGCGAAGGGGCATTGCAGTTTGCACTGGAAACGGGATTCAAAAAGCAGAATCTCCTCACCGACCGGGCAAGGAAAGAGTGGAAAGAATGGTTAAAAACATCACAATACAAGCCGGTTATCAATATAGAAAACCATGACACCATAGGAATGATCGCGCTGGACCTTAAAGGGAACATTTCAGGGGCATGTACGACCAGTGGTGTTGCATATAAGATGAAAGGAAGGGTTGGCGACTCACCGATAATTGGGGCCGGAATGTTTTGTGATAACGAAGTGGGAGGTGCAGTTGCAACAGGAACAGGCGAACTTGTAATGAAAACTCTTGGCACATTCCTGGTCGTTGAGCTTATGCGCAACGGACGTTCACCACAGGAAGCGGTGGAGGAGGCGGTAGGCCGTTTCATTAAAAAGATACCAGATTACAGAGATCACCAGGTAGGATATCTTGCTGTGAACAAGAATGGAGAGACAGGAGCCTACAGCATCCAGAAAGGTTTTAACTATGCGCTTTATTATGAAAATAAAAACAAGTTGATAGATGCCGGATCATATATAAAATAAAAAAATTATTAAAAGATAAATTAACTTAAACATAATAATCAACATCTAAACCATCTAATTATGGACAAAACAAGGAGAACTTTTCTAAAAAAATCCGCACTTGGTGTTGCGGGGATGACCCTCGGGGGAGCGGGCATGAGTGCTGCAAGCTATAGCAAAATAATCGGAGCCAATGACAGGTTGAATGTAGCTATTATTGGTTTGGGGCGAAGGCTCGGAGCTTTTCCTGACCCAATCGCCAGAAAAGAAAGCAATGTTGAGCTTTTATACCTGTGCGATGTAATGAAGAGTCAGCGCGATAAGGCGGCCGAGAGGTTTTCAAAAATCCTGGACTACACGCCAGTGTTGGAAAATGATGTCAGGAAGATACATGATGATAAACGGGTAGATGCTGTTATTTTGGCAACACCCGATCACTGGCATGCGCCAGGCACCGTTTATGCTGTTCAGGCAGGAAAACATGTATATGTTGAAAAACCCTGCAGTCATAATCCTCGTGAAGGCGACCTTCTGGTGGCATGTCAGAAAAAATATGGAAAAGTGATCCAGATGGGTAACCAGCAACGCTCATCAAGCGAATCGATAGAGATAGTTAAAGATATACATAATGGCGTCATAGGTACTCCCTACAAAGCAACTGCCTTCTACAACAACGCCAGGGGTGAATCACCGGTACCAAAATTGGCACCTGTTCCCGATGGACTTGACTGGGACCTGTGGCAGGGACCGGCACCAAGGCAGCAATACATGCATGATACATGGGATTACAACTGGCACTGGTACGGATGGACCTGGGGCACAGCTGAAACGGGAAACAACGCGGTTCATGAACTTGATATAGCGCGCTGGGCCCTCCAGGTGGATTATCCTGAAAGAGTAGAGGTTGCAGCTGGCAATTACCATTTCCCCGGCGATGGATGGACCATGTATGACACCATGGACGCTGTCTTTAAGTTTTCCGGCAACAAGGTTATACAGTGGGATGGTAAAAGCAGAAATGGATATAGCACCTACGGCTCAGGAAGAGGAACCATTATCTATGGCTCTGAAGGATCTGTTTATGTTGACCGCGGAGGATACAAGCTCTTTGACCGCAGGGGCCAATTGGTGCGCGACAGCGAATCAGGAGGTGATGAAGGTGGTCTGGCCTTAGGAGGCGGAGGTGACATGTCTACCGCACATGTTGTTAATTTCTTCGAATCCATCAGAGGCAAGGAAACTCCAAGGTCACCGATAGACGAAGGAGTGAAAAGCACGCACCTTGGTCATCTGGCTAATATATCATCGAGGATTGGCAGGGGATTTGATGTTAACAGCATGAACGGACAGGCTCTTGACCGTGAAGCACTTCAGCTTTGGGGCAGAGAGTATGAATCCGGCTGGGAACCTAAAATTTAATATTTGCTGCCGTCTAAATGGTAAAAAGCTAAAACTTATTATCATTTAGCCGGATTTCAGCTATCCTGAATTATATAGCACGAACATGCAAAAAAATCGATTTGCCGTCTTTTTAATGACACTTTTAATGGTTGCAGGTATAAGCAGTAAAGGTAATGAAAGCTATCAGGGAAAAGACAGATCATGTCAGCTTCCTCAGGAATATATCTCTGCAAAGGAGGTACCTGACTTTGATGCCGGAGTTTTTGAACTCCGGCGTCAAAGGTTGATGGAAAAAATGAAAGGAGAAATTGCCGTTATATCTGCAACTTCCGGGAATGATTTTATTTATCTTACCGGTCTTACAGGTGACAGGCAGGCAATCGCATTGCTTGATCCCGGCTCAGACACTCCATATACACTGTTCGTGTTGCCGAGGGAACCCATGGCGACCTTATGGGATGGAGAAAGACCTGGTGTGGAAGGGGCCATCGAACATTACGGAGCTGATGCCGCATACAAAATCGAGGAATTCAGCAAAAAACTTCCGTTACTATTGAAAGGAGCAGGTGCTGTATCGCTTCATAGAGGCGAGGTGATCATGCAGAAAAGGATTTCACAACTGGCAGAAGGATTTACGGGATCTTTTTACAAGGATCTCGAACCCATTCTCCATGAAATGAGAGTGATCAAAGATGACTGGGAAATTGCACAGTTAAAAAAAGCCATAGATGTTACCGGACTGTCGCACAGGAGGGTATTGCAAACCGTTGAACCCGGACAGAAAGAATATGATGCTCAGGCAGAAATAGAATATGTTTTCAGGAAAAACGGATTATCGACGGGCTTTTCTTCCATAGTCGGTTCGGGACCGAATGCGGCAATACTGCATTATGTCGAGAACGACCGTACCATGCAGGATGGAGATCTGCTTCTGATGGATATCGGAGCCTCATGCAATGGCTATGTTGCTGATGTAACGAGAACTATCCCGGTCAATGGCAAATTCAATGATGAGCAAAAGGAACTTTATTCACTGGTACTTAAAGCAAACCAGGAAGCAATCAAAAAGATGGTGCCCGGCCGGCGGATTCTTGATTGTCACCACAGGGCAACGGAAATTATTGTCAGGGGACTTTATGAAATCGGATTGATTACCGATACCACCTCATGGTGGCAAAAAAGATTTTACATCCAATACCGCAACAATCATTATATAGGACTGCATGTCCATGACGCAGGCAGTTACGGTGATCTCGATGCACCTGACCGCGATTCATACATACTAAACCCGGAGATCAGGGGAAGAAAAATCGAACCAGGAATGGTGATGACCATCGAACCCGGAATTTATCTTCTTGGCGACAGGCTGGAACACCTGCACGGTTTGTTTGGCGACAGGGCCACAACGGAAGAACTCGACGCTTTCGCGGAAAAGGTCCGCCCTGTTTATGAGAAATATGCAGGCATCGGCCTCCGTATAGAAGACGACGTGCTGATAACGGAAGACGGCAATATAGTCCTGTCAGAAAACGCCCCGAAAACAATCGAAGAAATTGAAATGGAGATGAAAAGATAAGATATCCTAAAAAACAAATGGTTTCCTTTCTTTTGCGGACTGATAGACCGCCAGAACGATTTCAACAGCTTTGCGTGCTTCCGATCCGCTGATCTCAAAAGTTTTTCCAGATTCTACAGACTCAATAAACGCCGCAATGTTTTTTGCATGTGGCTGAAAAGGTATTGCGCCGGGATCAGAAGATCCACCGGCAGTCTCAGCCTCTCTGAACTTTTCAACGATTTCCCGGTCAGCGTCCGTCTTTTCGGCAAACTCCCAAACCTTAAAAGTGTTGTCCTCCTGGATAACGGTTCCTTTGGTCCCGGTAATTTCGATACGGCGGGATACGCCCGGAAAAGATGCCGTCGAACCAAAAATCATCCCAAGAGCATTGTTTTTAAAACGCAACACGGCAGCGGCCGTATCTTCAACCTCAATATCATGACCAATGGTTGCCGTATATGCCTGCAATGATTCAACCGGACCCATGAGATGCTGAAGCAGGTCAACCATGTGAATGGATTGGTTTATTAAAGCTCCGCCACCATCAAGTTCCCATGTCCCGTGCCAGCTGTCATTATAATAATCTTCACCCCTCCACCAGGGAATATAAACTGCCGCATAGTTAATTTTCCCAAAACGGCCATTATCAACAGCAGCTTTCAGGTACTCCAGCGGATCATGGTAACGGAAGTTGAAAATACCTCCCAGTCTGGTACCGGCTGCAGCATGTGCTTCGATCATTTTGTCAATTCGATCGAGAGATATTTCAAGGGGCTTTTCACAAATTACATGCTTGCCCCGGTTAGCGGCTTCAATTGCCGGCTCCATATGAGCACCACTTGGAGTGACGATGGTAACAATGTCAATATCATTATCGCCAAGCAATTCACTGTGCGTATTGTATGCCTTACAGCCATATTTTTCGGCAAGATTGTGAACTTTTTTCTGATTGGTGCCACAAATACCAATAAGCCGGGCATTAGGCAAGCTTTCAATTGACTTCGCATGAAAATCCGCTATGAGACCTGCGCCAATTATTCC
Source organism: uncultured Bacteroidales bacterium (assembly GCA_964520585.1). Lineage (GTDB taxonomy): Bacteria > Bacteroidota > Bacteroidia > Bacteroidales > PUMT01 > PXAP01. The sequence continues at coordinate 2,965 of CAZFOO010000046.1, read as the reverse complement.
AAAATTCCAAATTCTCATAATCAGTATAATACTTGTTATTTAAATTTATATTAATATCAGGACAGTTCTGAGCGTCATTTGAACGACAGAATCTATCCCAATGGAACATGATCTTATAAAAATAACCATTTGAAGTTAAAAAGTAAAGAATTCTTTTTACCCGGTAATACTAACAGTCAGCAAATGCCGGAATGTCACCCTGATTATTTTCTTATTGACAGTGATGTCAAAACTTTGGACCGGAAACATTTGATAAAAACATCTGCTTAAAAATGTTGTGTTTGCTAACATTTAAGTTTAATGCCTTATAATCGAATGTTTGAACTCAAAATCAATAACAATCCTTTTGATCTTGTACCCGAACCTAGTTCATATGTTGCCGGTACCTGCGATGCTTTGGGCGTGCGGCTTTACCAGGCTGGCTAACAGGATTACCGGAGTTGCCCGGATAAGGATGGTTTTCAACGACAGGAATTTTCTTCAGTATCAGTTTTTCTATATCGCGCAATTCCTTCTTTTCTTCTGTATCACAAAATGCAATTGCCGTACCACTCAATCCTGCCCTGCCTGTGCGACCTATACGGTGGATATAGGTTTCCGGCACATTGGGCAGATCATAATTGAATACATGTGACAGTTCATCAATGTCGATACCCCTTGCAGCGATATCAGTGGCAACCAGTACTTTCAACCGTCCTGATTTAAATTCCTTCAGTGCACTTTGGCGCGCATTCTGGCTCTTATTGCCATGTATGGCTGCTGCCCTTACTTCTGCACGGTTAAGGAATTTTACAACCTTGTCGGCCCCATGTTTGGTACGTGTAAAAACAAGTGCTGTGGGAATATTTTGCTCATTAAGCAGGTGCAACAACATTTTGGATTTGTCCGCTTTGTTGGTGTGGTAAATGCTTTGGGTAATCTTATCAACTGTAGATGTTGGAGGAGTTACCTCTACTTTTACCGGATCGTTAAGCAAAGTGCCGGCCAGTTTTTCAATTTCATCAGGCATGGTAGCCGAGAAAAACAAAGTTTGACGTCTGGCAGGCAGCAGCTTGATAACCTTTCTTATATCATGTACAAATCCCATATCAAGCATACGGTCGGCCTCGTCGAGTACGAACATTTCAAGCTTGTTCAACCTTATAAAACCCTGGCTGATCAGGTCCAGCAATCTGCCTGGAGTGGCAACAAGAACGTCAACACCTTTTTTCAGTGCCCTGGTTTGCGGGACCTGCAATACACCGCCATAAACAATGGTATGACGGATGCCGGTATATTTTCCGTAAGTGGCAAAGCTCTCTTCAATCTGGATGGCAAGCTCCCTGGTAGGGGTAATTATCAGAGCCTTAATACCGGACTTTGGTTGTCTTTGCAGGTGTAATAACTGGATAATAGGAATTGCGAAAGCAGCTGTTTTGCCTGTTCCGGTCTGGGCGCAACCCTGAAGGTCACGGCCTGCGAGCACATGCGGAATAGCTTGCTTCTGAATAGGGGTAGGAATATTATATCCTTCGGCTGTCAAGGCTTTCATGACAGGATCGATCAATTTTAAAGATGTAAATGACATTAAATAAAAGGGGTAAAATGTAGCTGACTAAGACGTTGCATTTTCTGGACCAGCGGAAAGTAATTGTTTGAGCGGCTTACAACTTGCCGTAAAGAGTTATTTAAACGTGCAAAGATACACATTTATTATCATACATGTTTACGAAGGGACTAATTTTTACTATATACATTGTGGTCTTTTCAGTAGAATGATCTCAACTGTTGCCCAGAGGCTGCCGACCACAGCCGCTTTCATCCATTTTTCGGGTAATGGTTTAGAATCTATGTGTACCAAACGTTCAAAATATTCTGGATATTCGATGGTATAAGTAATAACATGATCGTCTGAATATCAGGGAAGCGGACTTCCTACAGGAATCTCGCACCGGTGCCCTGGCTGTCCGTGCGGGGGATTGAGACGCTCTCCGCTTCTTGCAGTAGTGGAGGTTGATCTTTGTGTCCTGCGTGGATCCAATCGCTTAGCATTCTCAATTGTTGGAGCTAATGAAGCACCCGGAGCAGGACGTGCAGTCGCCGAAGGACTGGCATCGGGAGCATTGCTGAGAGGGCTTCCAACAGGAATATCGCATCTGTGTCCGGGTTCACCGTGAGGCGGGTTCAGCACTTCGTTTGAAGCAGTTTCGGAAGCAGGGAGAGGACTCCCAACAGGAATATCACAACTGTGCCCCGGCTCTCCGTGAGGTGGGTTCAGTACTACAGGTTCAGAACCTTCTGCAGTAACTGACCGGCTTAATGTTTCAGGTGAAGCAGTCTCAACAGAAATAGCCTGGTTTGATTCAGACGGTGTTACAATTTCAGTATCGCCGGGAGCATCCGTAACAATTTCCGTGTTCTGCACCTGATCTTGCTGCTGAGACCCGGTTTGCCCTGACTCTTTACGTGCTGTAGAACACGACATTATGATCAGAGAAAGCACTGTAATTGAAGCAAAAGTATATCTCATTAGTATAAAGTATGGTTAGCAAATTGTTTAACAGTATATTATAAATTCATGATTTGGATGTTTTGCTTTTTAATCCATGGATCATCCATGCTTTAAGCATTTTATCTTGTGTCACACAGTAGCATGGGGAGTCATTTGGAAAAATTTAGACTAAATTATGACCTAAACATACTATAATATTTCTGTAAATCAATATTGATCAACGGCACAACCAATAAGCTAAAATATATTGTAATTGACAATACTGCATAAAACCTAATGACTCAGGGGATTTAAGAAATCTACTAATTATTTGCAGTTTATATGACTCAAACTTGATCCCGATAGTCTGTTTAGAGTCCGTCTATAAAACCATTGATTGAATCAGAAAGTCAAACTGATAAATTTTAACAAATAATCGATTCATTACATGTGAGTTCATGGCGAACATTATGGACAGAAGTTAACTAAACAGGA
>CAZFOO010000045.1:15173-31060 GCA_964520585.1 uncultured Bacteroidales bacterium | reverse complement strand
AGGATATCCCTCCGTTTATTGAGTATTCATAGGTGCCATAACCGCCCGAAGGGTTTGTAATTGTAATTGTACCATCGGCCGATCCGTTGCACGTTGCATTAGTGGAACCGACATCCGCCGTAAGAACATCAGGCTCTGTAATTACAAGACTGCCCTCGAGTATCATCTCGCATCCGGGGTTGGCTGCATCTCTTATCCTCACATCATAAGTATCCGGTAAAAGACTGCTGTATGAACCAGACCCCTCCCAGGATATCCCTCCGTTTATTGAGTATTCATAGGTGCCATAACCGCCCGAAGGGTTTGTAATTGTAATTGTACCATCGGCCGATCCGTTGCACGTTGCATTTGTGGATCCGACATCCGCCGTAAGAACATCAGGCTCTGTAATTTCAAGACTGCCATCGAGTATCATCTCGCATCCGGGGTTGGCTGCATCTCTTATCCTCACGTCATAAGCACCTGCGATAAGGCCTCCGAATGACCCGGAAGCTTCCCAGGATATACCTCCGCTTATGGAGTATTCATAGGTGCCATATCCACCCGAAGGATTTGAAATGGTAATTGTGCCATCAGCCGATCCGTTGCAGGTTGCATTGGCAGATCCGACATCCGCATCAAGAACAGCAGGTTCGTTAATTACAGCAGTACCGATCATAACATTGCAATCATCAGGATAAAGTTCATCCCTTACCCAGACATCATAGCTACCTGTTGACAAACCTTCAAAAACATCTCCTTCAGACTTCCATCCATATCCCACAACATTATACTCATAATTACCCGAACCGCCCATGGCCCAGTCAAGCGACACAGAACCGTTGGCAACTCCAAAACAGGTCGCATCCTCAGATAAAAAATCCCCGGAAATAGCTTCAAGCACCTCAATACTGATACTCTCCTCTGCCCAGCACCCTTTATAGTCCTCTACCCTGTAGGTCAGGCCATAAGTTCCAATATCGCCGGAATTAAATACAGGATATTCAATTTCGTCATCATTAAGGTAACCCGCACCACTGCCCGTCCACTGATGCTTAACATAAGGCAGGTCATCATTCCCTCCGGAGGGATTCCCAAAAAGCAGGCGATCGGTATTGGGACATATATCGGCAGGATCAGGTGAGATGCCGGTTGTTACCGGATCAGGCTGATTTACTGAAGGGGTTGCCATAAAAAAGTCACCGTTACTATCCTCAACAATAACACGGTATGTAATTGGATCAAGTCCCTCAAAAGTGTATGACAAATCGCTCCCTTCATACGATTCCTTCACTGTCCATGAAGCCCCCTCAAAAATCAGATACTCATAAGGAGCTACACCCCCGGAAACAACGATTGTTATTTTACCGTCATCATCTCCGTAACAAGTAACAGGATGAGCATCAACCGACACAAGCTCAAATTGCCCCATCACAGGCTGGAAAGCCAGAAGGGAGAGAAGGATTATAAAAGATAGCCGTAAATGTAAGCTCATATAATTGGAAGAGTTAAATTTTTCAAAATCTGATATAAGATGTTCATATGTGCTAAAATCTCTTTAAAAGCATAGGCCGTAAAGGTTTCTACGCATCATTGCAAATAAAGTTGCATTTTTAAAAACAGCATTAACCGTTGACCATCAATCTGGTTCGGGTTTTACATTTAATTGACCGTAAAAATCAGACTAATATAAAACCGTTACTTACAGGACATGCAAAATCACAAAATAGTTGCATGGTTAAAAACAGCATTAACCGTTGACCATCAACCTGGTTAGGGTTTTACAGTTAATTGGCCGTAAAAATCAGACTATTGTGAAACCGTTACTTACAGGGACCATGTCCGCAATAAACAAAGCTAAACCGGTAAAGGACAAGCATAACCGTAAACATGATGATGTAGGCAACATTAAAAGGTGATATACATCACCTGAATGGACATTTCCGGTCCGGGATAAGGAGCAGTGAAAGGTGTTGCTAAAAGCCGGAAGAGGCTAATCAGTGAAGTCAGAAAGTCTCGTAGCCCGGATACAGGAAGGCGGCAGAAAACGGATCATAATTGACCCGACCTGGCAAAAATGCGCCGTATAATATACCGTACAGGTACCAGGGCAGCAACAAATCCGATGGTAAGGACAGTTATAAAGACATAAATGAAATCCGGGAATTGCAGTTCAACCGGATAAGCATCAATTATAAAGGTACCTGCCCCATAAAGTTTTATCAGTCCGAACTCCATCTGAGCAAAGCTTATCAGGAATCCCAGGAGCAACCCGGCCACGGCGCCGACAAGAGAGATCATCCAGCCTTCAAACAGGAATATTTTCCTGATTAGGCTTTCGCTGGCACCCATACTGGTAAGAACCGCAATATCTTTTTTCTTTTCAATGATAAGCATGGTAAGAGAGCCGATTATATTAAAAGAGGCGACAAGAAGGATAAAGCTCAGGATAAGGAATATAGCCCATTTCTCGGTTTCCATGACCTTGTATAGCCATTCATGCTGCTGATAGCGGTTCAACACACTGAACTCATCTCCAAGGGTCTCCTGTATCTCTTCCCGCACCACGCTTTCTTTGAAGCCATCTCTTATACCAAGCTCCACCGCTGTGACCTCATTCTCATAATCAAGCAGGTTCCGTGCAAAACTAATGGGTACAATGATATAGCTCATATCAAATTCCTGCTCAACAGAAAAGACCCCTTCGGGAAAAATGACCCTTCTGTTGAAAGCCTGTTCAGGGTTTAGGGTAAAACCTGCCGTCCTTTGAGGAATATAAATCTCCAGGGGTGTTATAAAACTCAGTCCAACTCCCAGCACATTAGCCATTCCACGGCCTATAACGGCAAAATGATTACCATACTCATCCTTCAACTTGAAACGGCCATCCACAATCATCCGGTCAAGACCACTATATTCGACATAATTATCCCCGACCCCTTTCATGGTGGCAATATGCTGCCTTTCGTCATACATAAGAAGAGCATTCTCCTCAAGCACCTCGGTAAAATAATAGATTCCCGGATGGCCTTTGACCTTGTCAAAACGGCTGTCCCCCTCCGTCACGAAAGTCTTTCCCTCAACCAGGCTTATCTCAAGTTCAGGATCAAAAACACTGAACAATGATTTCATAAGACTGTCGAAGCCATTGAAAACAGAGAGGATAACAATCAGCGCCATGGTGCCGGTAGCCACACCAACCACAGAAATGGCAGAAATAATATTAATAACATTCTGCGATTTTTTCGCAAGAAGGTAGCGCCTGGCTATGAAAAACGGCAATTTAAAATTCATAAGCTAAACAAACTGCGCTAAAATGTTTTTTATTTTCATAATGATCCTGCAATGGGAACATATTAAAACCATCTATTTTACAGCCCTGACAATCAATCCGGTCCCCGATTCATGATTACCGCGAAGATCCATAAAATTCAGCAACATTGCAAACGGCAAAGTGATCATATAATAAAAAGGAAGAATCAGGAAAAATATCCACCCCAGATTGAGCATCTTAATGGGATATTTCATTGAGATTTTCCAGGACAGCTGTCCCGGCTTACCATAGGAATAAGAAACTCCGGTTTTACTAAATCCGGCTTTTTCAAGTTTATCCTCAATCTCCTTTTTGCCATATCCATCCCGCACATGCTCTTCAATAAATGAACTTTGTCCATGTTCATGAACATCTGAACCACCCTGATCAGAAGGGGTTGAGATTATAAGCAGACCACCCTTTTTAAGGGATCTGCATAAATTGCACATAACCTTAACATCTTCTTTGATATGCTCTAAAACATCAATACAAAGTATCAGGTCATAGCGTTCCGGTTCAATGAAGCTGTTAAGATCTGCCTTTTCAAAGCTTATCGTGCCATTACCGGCAAAAAACCGGTTACCAATATCTATCTCTTCCTGTTTGACATCAATACCCTTGACCGAAAAATTCCTGTTACGTCCCGAAACAAAATAGACATACTGCCCGAAACCCGATCCTGCATCCAGAACCAGGGCATTATCAGGGGCATGACGCGACCATTTTCTTATTTCCCGTCTAATATGCCAGGACCGCAGCAGCAGCAGGTGGAGCAGCCGGTAGAAAAGTATGCGGGCACTCTTGCAGCAATTAAAGATGTTTCCGGCCTGTTTTTTTATAGGATCATAATGCATAACCGGCAATCATTGATTAAGCAGCTCGTCAATCCTGTTGGCGTAATCGATACTGTCGTCAATATAGAACTGCAGTTCGGGTATCTGCCTGAGTTGATTCTTCACCCTCCTTCCAAGCTCATGCCTTATCGTTTTATTCTGCATATTCACTGTTTCGAACAGTTCCTTCTTCCTCTCCGGGGGAAAAAGACTTATATACACCTTCGCCAGTCCAAGATCGGGAGTCACCCTGACAACCGTTACAGATATCATGCCACCGCCGAAAAGAGGATTCTGCTGTTTCTGGAAAATATCAGACAGCTCCTTTTGTATGAGCCTTGATATTTTACTTTGTCTTTGTGAGTCCATGGTTGTCTGTTTTTTACTGTTGCAAAGATAAGCTGATTAATTAAAATACCCAGACTTAATCCTTCGTCCTTCGCCTGAAAAATAAGTAATCTATGATATTACCGTTTAGGATTCATTGCAAAGATCTTAAAAAGCATCACGGAAACATTCCCTAACAGTTAAATTCAAAGTTAACCAGGCTATTGATTTTGACCATAAAACTTTTTATGCTGTCATTTGCCAACATTTATTAATTTTGCAGAGTTCCTGGAATTTCCCGCTGCGGGCAAACGGGAAACAAAATATATTTGACTAACTAACCACAGAAACTAACATGGATATTGTTGTAAGCGGAATACGATCAACCGGAAATCTGCATCTGGGAAATTTTCTCGGAGCCCTGAGGAACTTCACACGGATGCAACATGAGAATAACTGCTATTTCTTTATAGCCGATTACCACTCATTGACCACGCACCCCACGCCGGCCGATCTTCACGGTAATGTTAAACATGTCCTGGCCGAATACCTTGCTTCCGGCATTGATCCCGAAACCGCCACTATCTACCTGCAAAGCGATGTTCCCGAAGTCACCGAGCTCTATCTCCTTCTGAATATGATATCCTATACAGGAGAGTTGGAGCGCACAACCACTTTCAAGGATAAAGTAAGAAACCAGCCTGACAATGTCAACGCCGGACTGCTCACCTATCCGGTTTTGATGGCAGCCGACATCATAATACACAAGGCCAACAAGGTGCCTGTGGGAAAAGACCAGCAGCCCCACCTGGAAATAACCCGCAAGCTGGCCCGCCGGTTTAACAATATGTACAATTCCGAATGCTTTCCCGAACCAGAGGCATATAATTTCGGCGAAAAGCTGGTTAAGATTCCCGGACTGGATGGAAGCGGGAAAATGGGAAAGTCGGAGGGCAACGCCATCTATCTGGCCGATGATGAAAAGACAATCCGCAAAAAAGTCATGAGGGCAGTTACCGACAGCGGGCCCACCGAACCCGGCCAGAAGATGACAGAACCCATAAAAAATCTTTTCACTATAATGGAATTTGTTTCCGGTCCCGACGCCGTTAAACATTTCAAAGAGCAATACAATAACTGCACCATAAGGTACGGAGACCTTAAGAAACAACTGGCAGAAGACCTGGTGGTATTTATGGAACCTGTAAAAAGCCGGATTGAAGATATACTGGCCAACGATGAATACCTGAGTAAAGTGGCCAGGGAAGGTGCGGAGAAAGCAAGGATCAGCGCCGCAAAAACAGTGCGTGAAGTCCGCGAACTCATTGGCTTCAAACCTTTTTAAAATCGTCTCTACCGATCAAATCCAGTCCAGACACTTGACTTTATAGACAGGCTCTAAATAAGCAGAACCAGTGAAACCCCCATAACCGCCATCCCTGCTACCAGTCCGTAAACTGACAGGTGGTGCTCTCCATATTCCTGCGCTGCCGGCAGCAATTCATCAAATGAAACAAAAACCATTATACCGGCAACACCGGCGTATATAATTCCAAAAACAGTATCGCTAAGATAGGGCATAAGTATCAGCCAGCCGATAATAGCACCTACAGGCTCTGCCAGGCCCGACAGGAACGAGTAAATAAAAGCTTTCCTGCGGCTTCCGGTGGCATAAAAGATGGGTACCGAGATAGCTATTCCTTCAGGAATATTATGGATTGCTATGGCAATTGCTATGGGAATTCCTATGGAAACATCGGTCAACGCCGCTATAAAAGTCGCCAGTCCCTCCGGAAAATTATGCAGACCTATTGCAAGAGCCGAGAACATGCCCATGCGCATCAGCCTTTTCTTTTTAATTTTCTCAAGAAAATTATGCTCAGAATTGCCATTGTCATTATCATCCAAATTTTCCCTGACCTCCTCAATTTTACGCACCTCATGGGGGTTTTCTGCCGAGGGGACCATCCGGTCGATCAGGGCAATAAATAATATTCCCCCGAAAAAAGAGAGGAGGGCTATCCAGTTTCCCTGAGCAACACCCATTTCCGTAACCAGAGTTTCCCTGGCATTAATAAATATTTCCACCATTGATACATACACCATTACCCCGGCAGAAAAGCCAAGCGCAATAGCAAGAAACCTGGTGTTGGTAGTCCTGGTGAAAAAAGCAAGCGCGCTGCCAATTCCCGTAGCCAGACCGGCAAACAAAGTGAGCAAAAATGCAACCAGCACATCCTGGGAGTAGATCTGGGAAAATTCCATATTGATAAGAGTTGAATTTTACTTTTACGTTAAAGCTAAACCATTAATCCTGTATGTGAGAATTATATGCCTTTTTTGCATTAAATTCTTACTTTTTCAGGGCATAAAAGTACATGAATTTTTCATCAAACTTACCTACCTGGAGAGCAGCTATATATTCAAAATGAAGAATCTCAACAAAATAGTGGTCATGCAACTAAATGATCATATGGGAGAACCTGATATATATGAAATGGTGGTTTCGGCAGATGACCATATCACATTCCACGGACTAAGGATGTCTGACGGAAAGACAATAACCGGCACGATATCTCCTGACGGTACGGTAAATGAAATGGAGCAGATAGGTACAGGAATTATGTGGCTTGTAAAGATACAATAAACAAGACACCATTTAAAGCGAAATATAACAATCTAAATAAGAGCAGTGATCAGTGATGGCTGAGAATAAGCTGTTAGCAATAATACCGGCACCTGCAGCGGTGCCGGTATTCGTTAATATCAGAAGATATTCTATTCCGTCCTGATAATAAGTTTATTTACTGCGGGCTTTTTTAATCACAATATTCCATGCGGCCTTGCGCAGATATCGAAGATCGGTTAAAAACGGGCTTTTTTCAGAGGCTTGCAGGTACCTGAGCTCGGATTGCTGGATCTCTTCAAGAGTACCGGGCATATCAGCATAAAAAGGAGGTACCAGTCCCGGTTTAAACCTGATCCTTTTTTCCCGTAGTTCAGCATCATACAAGTTAAAATAATTGCTGCTGAGAGGCCTTACTCCCACCAGTTTGACATCCCCCTTCAGCAGATTGAACAGCATTGGGAGTTCATCGATCCATAACGCCCTCATCAACCTGCCGACAGATGTAACACGGAAATCATCCTTGTACTTGCCACCGTTATCCAGATTGTTATTTTCAAATATATAATCCTGCAGGTATTCGGCATAGGGATGCATGGTGCGGAACTTGTAAACCCTGATTATCTTCCCGTTCTTACCGACACGGCGCAGCTTAATAAACGGTCCGTAGGTAGGGTGCATATCGTAAAAGGGGGATCTTACCTTTTTCACCGCAAAACAATAAAGTCCGTTGATAAACTCATCACTCAACAGCACAAAACCGCACGAATATAATCTGCCCAGCAATTCTGCCCTTGAAAGAACACGGTTATGCCCCCGTGTAAGCAGGTAGTAAATCTTTTTTGTAAGGATAAATTTGGGGAACACCCTTTTAAGAATATAATCGCAGGCATAATAAATCCTGTTCAGCAAAGGAGGGTATTTTTTCAGGATCCGTTTTTTCCGTTGATCTTTTGTTTCCGCACAACCTATGAAAGTTCCATGATCGGGAAGTTTTCGGTTCACCGATTCAAAAAACTTGTTTATATAGCATATATCATTAACCCGCTTCATATTGACCACGGCCCTTAAAAAGCCCCCGGGCTGCATTTCCAGGTTAAACCGGGACCCGGATGAAATAAACAGGGTCCTCTTACAGTCCGCATCAAGGTTCTTTACCAGGAAATCATATATACCGTCTCCACATTCCTGTTGAACGGCATTTTTTATAACATCTGATTTCAGTCTATGGTCACGGAAATTCTTGGCCGCCCGGGCTTTTAATATCTCCGAAGGTTTAGCTGGGGGGTTCCAGGGATTGATTCCGTTTCTGGTTTTTGTCCTTATAAGGGACTGGTAAAAGCTGGCGGCAACAAGTTCGGTCAGGGTCGCCAACCCGATCGTCCCAAACAGCATAAGACGGGAAAACCCTGAGTACCATAACAGCGTTATGAGAACAAGAATAGCACCCAGAGCAAAAAAGTTTGATATCAGGATAGACCTTACAATACGTTCCACCCGGTGCTTTTTTCTAAAATTGTACTTTTTGAAATAAATTGAAGACAAGGACCAGGCTCCCAGCAACCAGGCGAATGCGGTAAGGTACTCCCGGGAAAGATAATTGGCAGTAGCCGGCTTATAAAGAGCCATAAGCAAGAATGAACCGCTAAGGATTACCAGGTCCACAATTAATATTATTAGTCTCCTTTTCTGCATACTACCGAAAAACGACGTAAACTTACTAATAAATTCTTTTAACCAATAAGCTTTATGATCAATGTTTTCGGTTGCTCCGTTATAACTCTGCCCATTCCATTCCTCGATATAAAATTCCCGGTTGTCTGCACCAAAACCCTGTTTCTCCCTAACGGCAAATGAAATGTGATCATCCTCTCCCTGTCCGGGAATTATCCCTCCGGAAGGATCAATCACCGAATCACATTCCCAGGCGAACTTACCATCCTGCCGGGTCCCTGTCCTGAGTACTTTGAACACAATGCCGGGAACATTGCCATTAATACCGGCTTGCGAAATATCCACGCCGGAAGATACCCTGGTTGTCTTTGAGTCGTTATTTCCCATCCGTTTCATCCTTTATTTAATGCCGTTATACTCTTTTCTTTTAATAGATTCTAGTATTCCATTAAACGCTTCTTCTACCCTTATCACTTCTTTCCCTGTGTTCTCCAGAAGAACCTTTAACTCCTCACTAAATCCGGGCTTCATGCTCTCAAGTTTTTCAGCAAGCGAAGCCAGCCTTTCACAAGAAAAATTGAGTGCCAGTCCCCTGATCTTATGAGCAGCCGCTTCGACATTCTCAAAATCACCTTTGTTAACAGCCTGTTCAAGACACCCCATTTCATCCCTGAGAGCAGGAAGAGCCATACTGATAAATCTAACAATCTTTCTGTCTTCCTTCAGAAAAAGGCTGGTTCTTATTTTGTCAATACTTGTAGGTGGTGAAAAACTTTCCCCCTTTATATCCTGATTTTCATTATCCTGAACAACCGGCGGACCATCCTTTACCTTGTCCCCATCAAAATACTTCAACAGTACATTCCGTAATGCACCAATATCTACCGGCTTGGTAATGATATCAACCATCCCTGACTGGATACATCTTTGTCTTTCGCCATCAAGTGCCCTTGCAGTAAGCGCTATGACGGGTATATGCTTCCCCAGTGCCAAAGAATAGTCCCTTATTTCTGCAGCCGCGGAATATCCATCTTTCACCGGCATATGTATATCCATCAGAACCAGATCAGGTTTATTCTCCCTGAAAGCCCTCACTGCCTCCTCGCCATTAACCGCACTTATGAAGCGGGCTTCCGGCATAATCTTCCTGATCATCAGGCGGGCAAGCTCCATGTTCACCATGACATCTTCGGCTATCAGAATCAAAGGTTCACAGTCCCGGATATTCCCTTCCGGACTTACAGAATTATCACTATAATGCACTGGTGACCCGCAAGTCTTGTCCCCCATGGTTCCGTTACCACCGGAAGGTGATTGCCCGGCATAACTATTCAGGACATTACCATCTGCGTTATTATAATTATTCTCCTTCACATCTAAGGCACTGTTATCTGCTGACCGGCGGGAATAATCCCTGACATTTCCGGAAATGCTATCTTTTGCAGGCAGGGGACTATCTTTCCAGTATTTTCTGGTAAGAGCAAAAGAAAAAGTGGTCCCTTTTCCGGGAATACTCTCCAGCCAAAGTTCACTCCCCATTTTTCCAAGCAGTTTCCGGGTAATAACCAGTCCCAGTCCGGTACCCCCGAATTTCCTGGTGGTTGATGAATCACCCTGCGAAAAAGCCTCAAAAATCCTCTTTTGCTGCTCTTCAGTAATACCTATACCGGTATCCCTTACTGAAAAATTGAACTCCCCTATTCCTTGCAGATGCCCGGAAGAGGAAAAATCAAGTTTCAGCTCAATTTCTCCCTCCGCTGTAAACTTGACGGCATTACCAAGAAGATTGATAAACACCTGTTTCAGGCGGTAAGAATCGGCATAAATGAAACGTGGCACCTTTGGCCGGTAATTCAAATAAAGCTTAACCCCCTTTTTTGCAGCATTGACCTTTACAACTGCTACAGTCTGCCTGAGCAGTTCGAGGACATCTATCTTCTTCTCATCAAGCTCAAGCTTGCCTGCCTCAATTTTTGAGAGATCGAGAATATCATTAACTATATCCACCAGTGTCAGTGCAGAATTTCTTGCATTATCAACATATCGTTTATGTTGAGGATCCATATTGACCTCCGACAGCAATTCGGTATATCCAATTACTCCGTTCAGGGGAGTCCTGATCTCATGGCTCATATTTGCCAGAAATTCCGATTTGGATTGACTGGCATTTTCAGATTGCTGCAGGGCCAGATCCAGCTGGAGGGTTTTCTGTTCCATTCTGTCGGCAAAATCCTTTACCTTTTGATATGCCTTCACCCGGCTTCTCATATTCAGCACTATTTGGGCAAAGAACTGCAACAGGCTGGCCTCATCATCTGAGTAAGAATGATTTTTGATCACTGAATCAAACCCCACAAAACCAACACAAACACCTTCTTCCATCATGGGGAATGTAAGCATGCTTTTAATCTCCTGGTCCTCCAGAAATCTCTTCATCCCATCTTCCTGGGGAAGTGATGAAACATCATGAATATACTGGGAAAGACCTTTTCTGTGTTTTTCAACCCAGGAAGGTATCATATCAAGATCAACGGATTGCATATTCCGGATTTGAGGAGGGATCCCATAGCCACACCATTCATAGCGGTTAATGGTAATATTCTTTTCAAAATCGTAGTCGAAAATATATACCCTGTCGGCATCTACAAATTCACCGAGTTCCCGTAAAGCTTCATTTATAGCAACATCAACTTCTTCTGGTTGAATATTAATATATTTCATTGCTATTTTCATCAGGATATGCTGAATCTCGGAATAATTGATCAGTGCATCATCCATATTTTTACGATCGGTAATATCCCTTCCCGAAGAATAGAGCAGGTTGTCAAAAAGCTGCGATCTCCATTCAATCAGGCAGTATGATCCGTCAATGTGCCTGAACCGGTTAATATGTGTAACCGCATTATCCTTATTGCTGAACTCCTGCAACCAATCAGGAGAGAAGGCATCTTCATGATGACACAGTCCCCCGAAACTCTCTTCTCTGAGATCATCCCGGGAATATCCGAGAATAGATTTCCAGGAACTGTTAACCCTTACGAACCGGCCCTGGTGATCAGTTATACAAAAAAGGTCCTGATTTACTGAAAAAAATCTCTCAAGTTCATCCATTACCTGTTTATCCTCTCTCTTGTCTGTACATCCCATTTAACAACCCTGCTTATAAAAACAAAATATTAACTGTCTTATCCAATTTTTACGAACCAGTCCCACGAAAGTTACACAACCTCAAAGTTAATATATATTGCTTCTGTAAGTCAAAATTTTGACTTACAGGATGAACCGCTACTCTCTAACATGAATTACATATTTAAATATATCCATAAAAACACCGGACACAACTTATGTAATCAGCAATTTTTCATGCAAATGACTTTGCATTTTGCTAAATTGGTCTGATGAAAAATTCATGTACATTTGTTCTAAAATCGTAGTATGGCAGGAAAACGCATTTTCGGGCCGGAAATCACCACAAGGGTCATTAAGAGAATAGGAGACAGCCATGTTGTATGGTTTCCGGAGAGCAACCGGTGGATTGAGTTCAGGGAGCCGGCCTGGTATATTTATAAAAAGTACCAGGCAGGAAAAGGAAGTCAAAACATTATCAGTGAATTAAAAAAGCGTTATGAACTTCCGGAAAGTGAAGCCCGCAGATTTTACACCGAAATCACAGAAGGAATAAACCATGCCATGCAAGGGGGTTTCGATCCCATGCCCGGATTAAATGATGGCTCCGCCTTTGCAGAATACAAATTCAGCCCCTGTAATACCCACCATTACCTGTTCAATAACAAACGGTTCACTATAATATACGGCTCACCTTTACTCGAGAATTATATTCACCGGCCCCTTATGCATATTGAAACCATAACAGAAACAAGAGATTCGCAGGTATTTGAACTTTTTGAGATCCCCGGATCAAAAAAAGGTAACGATCCGGACAAAAGATATGCGCTGCGCCAGGAAGGGAAAAAAGTTTACACATTTGCTTATCCGGGCCATCTTAAGCATAAGCTCTACATTGAGATAACAAGTCACCTTTACGATATTTCAACTGAAAACTGGATGTCGTTTATACATGCCTCTGCTATTACCAATGGTGATGAAGCCATCCTTCTTTCCTCAGCCAGCGGTAATGGAAAAAGCACCATGGCAGCTCTTCTTCTGGCCGGGGATAGCGGCATACATCAGGAAGGCCAACATGGCGATTCCTTAGAAATACCGGCAAATGAGATTTATTTACTGTCCGATGACTTTGTCCCCGTTGATGCAGAAAAAGGGAAAGCCTGGCCATTTCCTGCGGCACTATCCGTAAAAAAAGGAGCCTTCGCTGTTATAAATAACTATTACGATCCTGCCACTGATGTCGATGCAGCCTACAGAGGGAAAAAGGACAGGAACATACGCTATCTTCGCCCCCGTTATCCCGTCGGGAAACCATTTCATCCCGTTAATGTAAACAAGATCATTTTTATCAGGTATAATATCTCAGCAGGCTTTCAGATTGAAAAAATTCCGGTAACCAAAGCGCTGGCCATGTTCCATGAGGAGGCCTGGGTATCGCACAACCCCGGTCATGCCCAAAAATTCATAGACTGGTTCACCCGTCTGGAATGTTACAGACTCGAATATTCAGACAACAAGAAAGCAAAGGAATCAATACGTAAATTATTCCAAAGCAAATGATCATTCCCTGTAAGCCTTATATACAGATATGATCCCCTGCTCCAGGTTAATCTCCTGTCTCCAGCCAAGCCGTTGCAACAGCGTCACATCAAGCTGCTTCCTTGGAGTACCATCAGGTTTTGACCGGTCCCATACCAGGTCGCCTTTAAACCCGGTAATCTTTTTAACAAGATAAGCCAGTTCTTTAACGGTGAGATCTTCGCCGGAGCCAATATTGATATGAGTCTGACGGAAATCATTATAAAGAGCATCAGAATCAATTCTATCCATCAGGTAAACACAGGCATCGGCCATATCATCTACATGCAGGAACTCCCGGTACACCTCTCCCGAACCCCATAAAGTAACCTTAACGCGGGAAATATCGTCATCAGTGGTATCACGACCAGAGATACCATATTTTTCAAGAATTTCCAAAATGACATTTTCGGCAGCCGAGCCGTCTATACCTTCAACAGGGTTACGGTCCAAATCCTCCCTCACTGACTTCATATCATCATTTTCCAGACATTTACCCAGGTGCATCTTGCGTATCAGGGCAGGGAGCACGTGTGACTTCTCCAGGTCGTAGTTATCGTTCTGCCCGAAGAGATTGGTAGGCATAACGGAAATAAAGTCACTTTCATATTGCCGGAAATAGTTCTCGCACATCTTTATGCCGGATATTTTGGCAATGGCATAAGGTTCATTGGTCTTTTCCAGGGGACCGGTAAGCAGGGCATCTTCGCTCATAGGCTGGGAGGCGTCCCTTGGGTAAATACATGAACTTCCCAGGAACAATAATTTTTTCACCCCATATTTCCATGCAGAGTGTATCACATTGTTCTGGATCATAAGATTCTCATAGATAAAATCGGCCCGGTAGGTATTGTTGGCAACAATACCCCCTACCCTGGCGGCAGCCAAAAAAACATATTCCGGCTGTTCCTTTTTGAAAAAATCCTCAACATCCTGCTGCCTCCTCAGGTCAAGTTCACCGGAGGTCCGCATCAGAAAATTACTGTAGCCCAAAGCCTTCAGGTTGCGGTGAATTGCCGAGCCCACCATGCCACGGTGGCCGGCTATATATATCTTGCTTTTTTTGTCCATCAGTAAAAATTTAAATAATTCATCCGGTCAGAATAACCGGTTAACCTTCGAATTTAGACAGCCTTCCTCTGAACTCCGCTAAATCCTGATCAGATAAAAACAGAACAGTAACATCCTGTCAGCATGGATAATTTGACCTCTTTTCCGCCTTTTTAAAATCGGCTTCCACCATGATCCTTACCAGTTCCTTAAAGGTGGTTTGCGGTTTCCATCCCAGTTTTTCCTTTGCCCTGGAATAATCCCCTATAAGCAACTCGACCTCTGTCGGCCTGAAGTAGCGGGGATCAATTGCAACCACCTCCCTGCCTGATGATTTAAGGAAACCCTTTTCGTCTTTGCCACTACCCCGCCATTCTATCTCTTCTCCAAGCACCCTGAAGGCCTCTTCAACAAAATCCCGTATTTTATGGGTCTCGTTGGTAGCCAGGACAAAATCACCTGGAGAATCAACCTGCAGCATTCTCCACATACCCTCGACATATTCAGGAGCATATCCCCAGTCCCTGCGTGCATCCAGGTTACCAAGCAACAATTTGTCCTGCTGACCGGTTAAAATCCTGGCCACGGCAACACTGATCTTACGGGTAACAAAAGTTTTTCCCCGCCTCTCACTCTCATGATTAAATAAAATACCATTACTGGCGAAGATGTTGTATGCTTCACGATAATTTACAACTATCCAGTAGGCATAAAGCTTGGCTGCAGCATATGGACTACGGGGATAGAAAGGAGTCTTTTCAGTCTGCGGCACCTCCTGCACCAGGCCATACAATTCGGAAGTAGAAGCCTGGTAGAACCGGGTATTTATGCCTGTTTCCTTTATGGCATCAAGAAATCTCAGGGTACCGATTCCATCCACTTCGGCAGTATATTCGGGCACTTCAAAAGAAACCTGGACGTGGCTCTGGGCACCAAGGTTATAGATTTCGTCAGGGTCTATTTTCTCAACCAGCCGGTTAAGGTTACTTGAATCGGTAAGATCGCCGTGGTGCAGGAAAAATCTTTTATCAAGCAATTCCGGATCATTGTAAATATGGTCAATACGAAAGGTATTAAAAGAGCTTGCGCGTCTTATTATACCATGAACGTCGTACCCTTTTTCAAGAAGCAGTTCGGTAAGGTATGAACCATCCTGTCCGGTAATTCCGGAAATCAAAGCTGTTTTTTTCTTCATTTAACAAAATTTATTTAAACTTAAAATATTGAATCAGAGAGAAAATATGATAACTTGTCACCCATAAATGTTTAATTAATATAAGTCTAAGTACCGTCGTTAACCAACAATCATTGATCAAATATACGTCAATTTTTCATCAGACCAATTTAGCAAAAGGCAAAGTCATTTGCATGAAAAATCGAC
>CAZFOO010000045.1:0-15073 GCA_964520585.1 uncultured Bacteroidales bacterium | reverse complement strand
ATTTTTCATCAGACCAATTTAGCAAAAGGCAAAGTCATTTGCATGAAAAATCGACAGCAACACGTAACCCGGCTCCGCATTTCAGTGTATAACACATAATTGTTTTTAAAGTTCAAGTCAACTATATACAATTCCGCCAAATTATTTATGAACGACAGGGAACTATACTATTTCATCTCAAGGGTACTGGCATTGGGCCACGATAAAAACCCTCCATCTGACCAGCAGGAAGGCCTCCGGTCCGCACAATCAGCCAATGGATCATGGGATAGTAAAGATTCCCGTGCAGTTATAGGCCTG
Source organism: uncultured Bacteroidales bacterium (assembly GCA_964520585.1). Taxonomy (GTDB): domain Bacteria; phylum Bacteroidota; class Bacteroidia; order Bacteroidales; family PUMT01; genus PXAP01. The sequence continues at coordinate 14,773 of CAZFOO010000045.1, read as the reverse complement.
ATAAGATCGGGCACTATCAACTGGAAAAAATTTGTGTTCCATGCCAGTAACAATTTTGTACTTCAGACTCTTTATCTGAAGTTCCTTCAGAATGATCTCACCGGACTGCTTCCAGCAAACCTGGTCACCCATCTTAAAAACATCCATGCACTCAACCTTGAGCGTAACGAGATTATTCTCGATCACATAAGGCAGATCAATGACCTGTTGAAACAAAATGATATCACCCCCATATTTATGAAAGGAGCGGGAAATATGCTCGACGGTCTCTATTCCGGTCCGGGAGAACGCATCATGTCTGACATAGACATCTTAACCGGACCTGCACATATGGAAGAAGCCGCCAGGCTGCTGATGCAGGAAGGCTACTCAACCACTGAGAATTACGATCCGGCAAGGGCAGAGGCCATGAAGCATTATCCGGTGCTCCGGCGTGACGGTCTGCCAGCAGCAGTAGATATCCACAGGCTACCGGTAAACATCCAGTATGCAGCACATTTTAGTTATGAAGATGTATGCCATGAAAAGAAGCCGGCCAGGAGTGATGGCACTTTCATGGTAATGTCAGATAACCATAAGATAAAGTTGAGTTTTTTTCACTCCCAGCTTGTTCACTGGGGCCACCAGCATGCCCGTCCGTCATTGCGGGAACTTTACGACCTGCTCCTGCTCTCCGGACGCGAAGACCCGGCAGGAATATATTCGAGTCTCCCCCGTTACCGGGGAAAAGCAGCCGGTTACCTGAAAGCTATGCACCAAACCTTCGGAATTAAAAAAACCCTTCCCCGCAAGCTAAAAGGGAAAGGCCACGGTTATCTTGTACGGCACAATCTAGCCCTGAAGAGTCCATTAGCAGGAAAGCTTATATACAAAGTGCTACGGGGGTGGAGACTTTATTTTGAGATACCCCTTCGCAGCCTTTTCAGTAAAAATTACAGGGTTTATGTCAAGGTACGTCTCAAAGACCCGGAATGGTACAAAAGAAATATGGGAATCAGGAAGATCACCCGTAAGCGGGGAAGTTCCTGACCCCTGAATATTTCTTACTCCATACCCTGATCCTTAAATCCGGGGAAGTTCCCAGGGAGCACGGTATTCCGGTTCAGCTAAGGCATTAGCTTCCGGGTCATTAACAAAACTCTGGTTTTCACCATCCCAGTCAAGCTTCCGGCCAAGCCTGTAGGCAATATTTCCAAGATGTGCGAAGCGGGCAATATGAGCCCCGATCTCTATATCGGCATTTGGCCTCTTCCTGGTCTTGATGCTATCGATGAAGTTCTCCATATGCAGATCCAGTCCCCTCCCCGTACTCTTCTGAACAGGAATAGGCGCAAGTCCTTCTTTCACTCCGTATCCGCTCGACTCGGGAATAACCTCCCATCCGCCGCGGTCCACCACCAGGGTCCCATGCTCGCCGATAAACGCAACACCGTGGCCCCTTCCGTAATTAGCCCCATAAATTCCAATCGTATGATCCCAAACAAGTCCGAAATCTCCAAAATCATAAGTAGCCACCTGGGTGTCGGGAGTCTCCATGGCATCATCAGGGAAAGCATACTTTCCTCCGGTGGATGATATTGCTCCTGGCACATACTGGTCCATTCCAAACAGTCCATAATCAAGCAGGTGCACACCCCAGTCGGTCATTAGTCCCCCGGCATACTCCCAGAACCACCTCCAGGTAAAATGAAACCTGTTCCTGTTGAACGGGGTCTTTGGTGCCGGCCCCAGCCACATATCATAATCCACTCCCGCAGGAACAGACGAATTGGGTAATACCGGTATCTCCCCTTTCCAGCCGACGTATGACCAGGCCTTTACCAGCCTTATGCGTCCGAGGTGTCCCTCACGCAGGTATTTTACCGAGTCCATCCAGTGAGGATCGCTGCGCTGCCATTGTCCCACCTGCACAACCTTGTCATACCGGCGTGCAGCCTTCAGCATGATATTACACTCCTCAATAGAATTACCAAGTGGTTTTTCACAATAAACATCCTTACCTGCCTGGCAGGCATATACCATCTGCAGGCAATGCCAGTGGTCGGGTGTGGCTATGATCACGGCATCAATATCCTTCTGCTCGAGCATCTTTCTAAAATCAGCGTATAACGCAGGCTTTTTGCCGGTCAGTTTTTCCGTTTCTGCAGCCCTTTCATTCAGTACGTTGCTGTCAACATCGCACAAAGCGGCACATTCAACGCCAGGGACCTTAAGAATTGACTGAAGATTACTCCAACCCATTCCGGCGAGGCCTATAACGCCCACAACGATCTTGTCATTAGCTGAAGTTTGTCCGGCATTCACGATCAGGGGGAAGGCCCCCAGTCCAAGTCCAAGCGCGGCGGATCTCTTGATAAAATCTCTCCTGTTAGTATTCATCGGTATTAAGTTAAGTTAGTAATTTATTTACAATGTATAAATCATTAAAAACCATACAGTCCAACATTGTCCGGTTTATATCTTGAATAAAAAGCAAAACCTGACAAAAAAAGGATCATCAATGACCCGGCTAAAGCATCCCGTCCAGCAGGGTAAGCAGAACCCTGTTTTTCACGGCAATGAACCAGGGATTGACATTACTCTTCTTATTATAAACAAGCTCCCGGTCCGGGTAATTCATCTGCACCACACTACCCCCGGCAGATAATATAATGGCATGGCCGGCAGCCGTATCCCATTCGGAGATATTGGTGTACCGTGGATAAATATCTGCTTCTCCGGAAGCTATCATGCACAGCTTCAGCGCACTTCCCTTTGACACGATCCGGGTACCCGGGAATTTTGAGCTGAACTCTTTGATAAAAGAAGCAGTCCTTTCATCCGGATGAGAACGGCTGGCCACAAGTCCATAACCCGGCTCATCAAAACACGGCATTTGCTGGCCCCTCTCCAGCCACCCATCATCCTCCGGCAGGCTTTCAGAAGCTTTCTCAAACCTTCGTGCTCCTTGCACGCCATTGCCGGTAAAAAGAACATCATTTACCGGAGCATAAACAACGCCCGTCACCGGCCGGCCCTCTTCAACAAGAGCTATATTCACCGTAAACTCACCACTCTGGTTGATAAATTCCCTGGTGCCGTCAAGTGGATCGACTATCCAGCATCTTTCCCATTTACTCCTTTGCTCCCAGGGGATGGTTTTTCCTTCTTCGCTCAAAACAGGTATACCTGAGCGGGAAAGGATATCTTTTATAATCTCATCGGCAGCAATATCGGCATCGGTAACCGGAGAATCGTCGGGTTTGTTCTCCATAGAATAAGAATCAGCATTATAGATTTTCATTATCGCATTACCGGCCTTCAATGCAGCAGAAACAGCATAATCAAGTAAATCCTCACTCATATCTTTTCTGCGTCCTTTCATAAAAGAAAAATAATTAATTACTCCTTGTAAACCAATATCATCCTGAATTAACCCAGGTTGAAGTTTCATAAGGGTAATAATCCCGAACAAATTTTACAAACCAAAATTAAACAAAAGAATCAATACGCCCTAATTACTATTTGGCATAAAAGGATTCTTTTTACTATCTTGGCGTTGCATTTTTACCAGGTAAAATCAGGATAAGATGTAAATGACAAAAAAGAGGACCACATAACCCTTAACAAATAACCCTTAATATCAAGGCATAATGAAAAACAATACTCCGGGTATAATTATCAAATCACTGCTGGCAATCTTTCTGCTCCAGTTTATAATAGTATTTCAGTCACCCGCCCAGGACGGGAAAATACCAGTGAGCCATGACGATTATGACAACTGGAAATCTGTTTCCCGCCAGCAGCTTTCGAATGATGGGAAATGGGCAAGTTGGGAAGTCAATCCCCAAAAAGGTGACGGCATGTTATACCTGAGGGACCTTGAATCCGGCAGGCAAGATACTGTTCCCAGGGGTGGCAGCGCATCCTTTTCTCCCGGTTCGCGTTACCTGGCCTTTTCCATCAATCCTCCCGAAAACATGGTACGCCAGGCAAAGGTTGACAAAAAAAAGGATCGTGAGATGCCCAAAGACAGCCTGGGCATCATCATCCTGCCCGGACTTACAAGAATTATGGAAGGAAGGGTCAAATCCTTTGCCTTACCTGAAGAAGAATCCGGCTGGATGGTGTACCATAAGGAAGAAGAGCTGCCCGACACAACCGGAAAATCCGGTGAAGAATCAGATACACTCGCCACGGCAGATAAACCATCCAGGAATAATTCAAAAGGAACCACACTGGTAATTTTTAACCCCCTGACCGGGGAAAAGCATGAATTTCCGGGCGTAACCCATTACAGTCTCTCGAAAAACGGCAAGCTGGCAGCTTTTATCCAGGAAGACAGCTCCACAGTGCAGGTATTCAATACCCTGACGCAATCGGCCACCAAAATACTTGAAGCCCCTGGCACAGCCAAATCTCTGGCTATTGACGAAGCAGGAGGTCAGGTTGCCTTTATCTTTTCACCAGGAAGTAAATCCACCGAAGAAGAAGATGACGGTCCCCAGGAGAACAATGAAAACAACCCTGCCGCTGATCAGGATGAAGATGCCGAAGATGACCCGGATGGTGATAAGCCTGAAATATTCGATCTCTGGTACTGGAGTGAAGGAGCAGGAGAGGCAGCCATGATCGTCGATACCACCAACACAGGGATGCCCGGAGGATGGAGCGTCAGCGAACACACTTCACCCCGCTTCACCGAAAAAGGCAACAGGCTGTTTTTCGGAACGGCGGAAAAACCTGAGCCCGAGCCGGAAGACACCCTGCTCAGTGAAGAAAAATACAGGGTGGATATATGGCACTACCAGGATCCCAGGATACAGCCACAACAGCTTGCAGAACTTAACCGCGACAAGAGAAAAACCTATACTGCAGTTTACCATCTCGACAGGGGAGAGATGGTGCAGCTGGCGGATAAACAGATGCCCAATGTAACCACCGTGCAACGCGGAACAGGGGATCTGGAAATAGGCACCTCGGTAAAGCCCTACCGGATAGAAAGTTCATTTGAGGCAGGGAGCTACAGCGATGTTTACCTGGTAGATGTAAACAACGGAGAGCGGAGACTGGTACTTGAAAAGTACCGTGGTTCAGCTCTCCGCTCTGTGCATGGCAGCGCCGGTCTTTCTCCGGAAGGCAACTACCTTCTCTATTACAGTCAGGCAGACAGCAACTGGCATGCCAGGACCACCAGCGGCAATACAACCAGGAACCTCACCGCAGATATTCCCAGACCCATCTACAATGAACTGCATGATTTGCCGAGTGATCCGCGACCTTACGGTATAGCCGGCTGGGTTGAGGGTGACCGTTACGTGCTCATATATGACAGGTATGACATCTGGATAACCGATCCGGAGGGTAATGAACCTCCGGTCTCACTTACCGGCCAGTACGGCCGTGACTCAGGCATCCGGCTCCGCTACACAAACCTCGACCCTGAAAAAGAATCAATCGGCCGGAGAGAGGAGATCATGCTATCGGCCTTCAACGAGAACAACAAGCAGAGCGGCTTTTACACTGTCCGCATTCACCGCCCCTCAGAACCTGAACTGTTCACCATGGAGGATGCAAGGTATTACCCGCCACAAAAGGCGAAAGAGGCAGATGTTCTCATCTGGCGCAAAAGCACCTTCAGGGAGTATCCAGAGCTGTGGACCAGTGATACCCGTTTCAGTGACCCGGAAAAGATCTCCAGTACCAATCCACAGCAGGACAATTACAAATGGGGCGATGCAAGGCTGGTTGAATGGGTGTCATTTAAAAATGACAGCCTGCAGGGAATCCTGTACACCCCCGAAAACATGGTGCCAGGTAAAAAGTACCCCATGCTGGTTTATTTCTACGAGCGTTCGTCAGATAACCTCCACAGGCATTATGTGCCTTCACCCAGCCGTTCCACCATCAACATGACCTATAGCGTAAGCAATGACTACGTAGTGTTTGTCCCCGATATACCTTATACCATAGGTTATCCGGGACAAAGTGCGTATGATGCGGTAGTGAGCGGAACAAAGTCTGTAACCGGCCAGTTTGATTTTATAGACCGTGCAAATATCGGGGTACAGGGGCAAAGCTGGGGCGGATACCAGATTGCCTGGCTGGTAACGCGGACCGACATGTTCAAAGCCGCCATGGCAGGAGCCCCGGTAAGCAATATGATAAGTGCCTACGGAGGTATACGCTGGGCATCCGGACTAAGCAGGATATTTCAGTATGAGGAGACCCAGAGTCGTATAGGAGGCACCATATGGGACGAGACCCTTCGTTACATCAATAATTCACCCGTGTTTTACGCCGACCGGGTCAATACACCCCTTTTGATGATGCACAACGATAATGACGGAGCCGTACCATGGTACCAGGGAATAGAATTTTACATGTCACTACGACGTTTGCGCCAGCCGGTATGGATGCTGAATTACAACGACGAGGCACATAACCTCACCAGGCGACCCAACATGATGGACCTGTCAGTCAGGATGTACCAGTTCTTCGATCATTACCTGAAAGGCATGCCCGCACCCGTATGGATGGAAGAAGGGATCCCTGCAATAGATAAAGGCAGGACAGACGGCTACGAGCTGGTGGATTGAGCCGTCATTTCGGATTTCATTTTTTTTGAGTCCTGAATTGATTGAATATTTTAATATATTTACAGCCAACTTTTAATGATATCAGGCAGCTGCAAAAAGTAAGGATGAAACGAGGACCAGCCATACTGTTCATATTTCTTGCCATTACCGTCATACTGGCACACTCCTTCATTCCCCATACCCACCATGAAGATCATATTTGCCTGGTCAGTTCACCATGCCCCCTTAACGGGGAGGCGGACCGGACCCCGGATGGCAGTCCACGCTCCCCCGGCCCAACCTGCACCCCCGGTCATGGTGACGCCGGCCACATGCCCTGCCATAACTGCAAGGACACGGAAGAACACCATCACGGCTCCCACGGGAAGTCCACCAGTTGCAAGCTGAGCGATATCCTGGTTCACAACCCCCAGTCCCACAAATCAAATTCACTATGCAATTTTTATGATAATAACTTAGATCATAAAACCCTCAGCCAGGTAGTCCCCCTTGTTCCGGCAACAAGCATATCACCACCATTAACCGATTTGCCTTTCAGGCAAAAGCCCTGCCCTGATACTGCAGTCAGTACAGACCCGAAGCATTATGGCGGATCACGGGCACCTCCCCTTTCATAACAATTTCACAACATCACCAACAGGCCTCCATCAGGCCAATTTGTCACCTGTCCAAAGGCAAAAAAAGCAAACCCATGCAAAAAATTCTTATAATAATAACAGCGGTGCTGTTAATACTCACCGCCTGTACCCATAACCACACCCATGAACAGGGCAGTGAGCACAGCCATGAGCAAGTCACCGGCGGCCTTGACGATCACGATCATGAACAAGTCAGCACCAGTCACGATGATCACGATCATGAACAAGCCACCCTGCTACTTACCGCATACAGCGATAAGTTCGAGATCTATGCCGAAGCCGCGCCCCTGGCACAGGGATTAGTCGCCGATATGCAGGTACACCTCACCAGTCTCAGCGACTTCAAGCCTGTCACCAGCGGGAAAGTGACAGTCATCCTCACCGCCGGCGGCATTACCAGCAGCCAGACCCGTGAAGCACCGGTGCAGCCCGGCATCTTCAGTTTCAGTCTCCATCCCCAACAAGCAGGAGAAGCAACCCTCCGGTTCATTGTTGAAGTCCCCGACACACCCGGCGAAACGGAATCATCTTCACCCCTTACACAACATACATCTACAATCCCTCAAACCTCCGGTACACATCATACATCCGGGTCCCCTAAAGATCCGGGCACGCAGGAAGAACCTCATTCACCTGCATCCGGTCAGTCAACGGGGAGAAAGGGAACACCGGGGTCAACGGGATCAGCCGGAGAGAACCAGGCATCAACACCAGGGCAATTGCCGGGAAGGCAGGAAGTCACGGTAATAACCGACACCATTGATATAGGTGACATCCATGTTTACGCTGATCCGCACCATGCCCTGCATGCTGCTGCAGAGAGGCATGAAGAACATCCCGGGTCAGTAGTCTTCACCAAAGAACAATCCTGGGCCATCACCTTTGCCACCAAACAGGTGGCCAGCCGGCCTTTCGGTCCAACCCTGAAAACCGTTGGCGAGGTATTGCCCGCCCGGGGAGACGATATGGTACTTACCGCTCAGACAAGTGGCATAATAAGCTTTACGGGCAGCGGACTTTATGAAGGCAGACGTCTCCGTTCCGGTGAGCCTATCCTGGAGGTGCTGGGAAGTTCTCTTGCAGAAGAGAATGCAACCATACGTTATGCACAGGCAAAAAACAATTATGAACGGGCAGAAGCCGATTACAAGAGGCTGACGGGACTGGCGGAAAAGAAGATTATAAGTGAAAGGGAGCTGCTTGAGGCAAGAAATGAATACCACAACGCACAGGCGGTATATGAAAGTCTGAAGGAAAATTTCAACAAAAGGGGCCAGACCGTCACCGCCCCTTTTGACTCATACCTTCATGATCTTTACGTCACAAATGGTCAGTATGTCCAGGCCGGGGCCCCACTGGCAAGGGCCGGGCGCAACAGCCGGATGGTTATCAGGGCCGAGGTACAGCAAAAATACGCATCACAGCTTGATGACATATACTCGGCCAGCATCGTCACAGGAGACCAGACACACACCCTGGAGGAGATGGGCGGCTCAGTACTCTCCCGTGCCCGCGATGTCAGTCCCCGCTCCCCCCTCATCCCCGTCCACCTGGAGATTACGGAGCATCGTGGACTATTGCCCGGCGAACTCCTTGATGTCTATCTGAAGACCAGGGGAATGGAACCGGTACTTGTCATACCCTCTGCGGCACTCATAGAGGAGCAGGACAACTATTTCGTTTACGTGCAGATACACCCCGAAACCTTTGAGAAGAGGGAAGTGTGGACCGGCAGCAGCGATGGAATTTATACCGTTGTTGAGCGGGGACTACAGGAGGGTGAGAGGATAGTCTCCCGGGGAGCCGTAATGATCAAAGCCACATCATCCACCGGGGGCATAGATCCGCATTCGGGCCACGTTCATTGATAACCGGAAAGGTAAAAATCATCACCCGCCAAGATAAAAGATCAGGCAACTCACGTAATTCCAAAATAGCTGAAGAAGAACAGTATCACCCTGGTCAGACAGGCAGTTAAAAAATGGCTGACACATAAGGGCTGATATATAAACTAAAATTACGATATGCTAGACAAAATATTGCACCTCTCCCTTAACAACCGTCTCCTGGTGGTTATAGCCGCGGCCCTGATAATGGTTGCCGGTACACAGGTAGCGTTAAGGATGGATATAGATGTCTTTCCCGATATCACCGCCCCCACTGTGGTGGTGATGACCGACGCACATGGCATGGCTGCCGAAGAAGTTGAGCGGCTGGTCACCTTTCCCATAGAGACAGCAGTGAACGGGGCCACCGATGTACGCAGGGTACGGTCGGTATCCTCCTACGGCTTCTCCTTTGTATGGGTAGAGTTTGACTGGGGAACAGATATCTATAAGGCACGACAGATAGTAAGTGAAAAGATGGTTACCGTCACCCCGCAGATGCCGGCAGGCGTTGATACACCGATCCTGGCACCCCAGACCTCGGTCATGGGTGAGATAATGTTCATCGGACTGCGATCCGATACCATAAGCATGATGGAGCTTCGCACCCTTTCCGAATGGGAAATAAAGCCGGTGCTCATGGCTACCCCCGGCGTTGCCCAGGTAACCATTATTGGCGGCGAATACAAGCAGTATCAGGTGCTTGCCGACCCTCAGCGTATGCATCATTACGGGGTGAGCCTTGAAGAGCTGGCAGAAGCCTGCCGGGGCATGTCGGTAAATTCCCAGGGAGGCATCCTGAGGCAGTACGGCAATGAATATGTGGTAAGGGGCATGGCCCGCACCAACAATATCCGGGAACTGGGTACCACCATGGTCAAACACTCCGGCGGCAGTCCGGTCCGGGTTAACGACATAGCAGAAGTCCGCATCAATCCCGCCATAAGAAAAGGTCACGGCTCACAGAACGGCAGTCCCGCCATCATCATATCAGTCTCCAAACAGCCCAACGCCAACACCCTGAGCCTGACCAGGGATATCGAACAGAACCTTGAGGAGCTGCAGCAATCCCTTCCCGCAGGTATAGTAATGGACAGCAGGATATTCCGCCAGGCCGATTTCATAGAAACGGCCATAGGCAACGTACAAAGAGTCCTCGTCGAAGGTGCCGTGCTGGTCATCGTCATACTGTTCATTTTCCTGATGAGCGTCCGAACCACCATCATCTCCCTTCTTGCCATCCCCATCTCCCTGCTCTCCGCAGTCATAGTACTACACCTTCTCAACCTTAACATCAACACCATGAGTCTGGGAGGCATGGCCATAGCCATAGGTTCGCTGGTTGACGATGCCATCATCGACGTGGAAAATGTATACAAAAGGCTCCGCCAAAATGCCGGTCTCCCGGAATCCCTGCGCACCCCAGTGCTTACTATCGTGTTCGATACTTCAAAGGAGATACGCTCATCCATCATCAAAGCCACCCTTATCATCATAGTGGCGTTTGTACCCCTGTTTTTCCTTTCCGGGATGGAAGGACGCATGCTGCAGCCCCTGGGCATAGCCTATATAGTCTCACTGTTTACCTCACTGCTGGTAGCCATGACACTAACTCCTGTACTCAGCTATTACCTGCTCACCGATCACAAACGCCTGCTTAAAGCCCAGAAAGAGCCGTGGATGAGCCGTAAGCTGGCACGATTGTACAGCTCCACCCTGATTACCGCCCTGCACCATAAAAATAAATTCATCTTTGGCTCTCTAACAATGTTCGTACTTGCACTCATCCTTCTTTTGGGTATGGGAAGGAGCTTTCTTCCCGAATTTAACGAAGGAGCACTTACCATCAGCGCAGTCAGTCCCCCGGGCATATCACTCGACGAAAACAACCGGATAGGCAGATTAATGGAAGAGACGCTGCTGGAAATACCGGAAGTCACCACTACCTCCAGGAGAGCAGGCCGGGGTGAGCTGGATGAACATTCGCAGACCACCAACAGTGCAGAGATAGATGTCAACTTCGAGCCCGGCGAAAGGTCCCATGCAGCCTTCATGGAGGAAGTCCGCGCCAGGCTCTCCTCCATCCCCGGGGTGGTGTTCAGTGTAGGTCAGCCCCTCGGGCACCGCATCGACCACATGCTCAGCGGCACCCGGTCCAATATAGCCATTAAGATCTTTGGCCCGGACCTCAGCACACTTCACCGCACGGGCAAGCAGATTGAAGCCGCCATAAGCGATATACCCAACCTGGTAGATGTAACCACCGACAACCTGACCGAAGTACCTCAGCTGCAGATAAGGGCCAACCGCGAGCGGCTTGCCTGGTATGGGATACCCGTCCATCAGTTCACCAGTTATGTTAAGATGGCCTTCGCAGAAGCGAAGATGGGCGATATTTTCGAGGGACAGCGCCGGTTCGACCTGGCGCTGAAACTCAGCGAACCATATACAAGAGACATGGAAGGCATAGGCAACGCGCTTATCACTACCCTTTCCGGCGAAAAAGTGCCTTTGGAACAGGTGGCCGGCATAGAGTCGCGCAGCGGTCCCGGCACGATCAGCCGCGAAAATGTACAACGCAAGCTGGTGGTGTCTGCCAACGTAACCGGCGGGGGACTGACCACCGCGGTGGACAGGATCAGGGAACGCATCACCGGAGAGATAGCCCTGCCTCCGGGATACCGGATAGAGTATGGCGGACAGTTTGAAAGTGCCGAAGAAGCTTCCCGCACCCTCCTTTTGACATCATTTCTGGCCATCGTTGTAATTTTCCTCCTCCTCTACCAGGAATTCAGAGACATGAAAGTTTCCGGCATAGTACTGCTCAACCTTCCCCTGGCCCTCATAGGAGGAGTATTTGCCATAAAATTCACTTCGGGAGTGGTAAGCATCCCGGCCATCATAGGGTTCATCACCCTTTTTGGCATAGCCACCCGCAACGGCATACTTCTCATTTCCAGGTACCGCAAGCTGGCAGACGAGGGAGAAAACATCCGCGAAAGCATTATAAAAGGGTCGGTCGACCGCCTCAACCCCATACTTATGACGGCACTTACGGCGGGACTGGCACTGATCCCCCTTGCCGTGAGTGGTGATGTGGCAGGCAATGAGATACAAAGTCCCATGGCGAAGGTTATTCTCGGGGGATTGCTTACCTCGACATTTCTGAATATTTATATAATACCAATAGCTTATATGATGCTGAGAAATAAAACATCTTAACCAGGCAAAACACATCACTAAATATCAGCTTAATAAGCAACTTAAATAAAAAAATATCTTAATCATTTATCAATAAAAAAACTGTCAACATAAAATGCGGACAATTATAATAACAGCCATCCTGCTCTCCATCTTCCTCAGCCTTTCAGCGGAAAATCCCCTTGAAGAGGTACTAAGAGAAGTGGAAAAGAACAATACCGGATTGCAGGCACTTAAACTGGAGATGGAGGAACGGGGACTGGAAAGCAGGACCGGAATTTACCCTTCCGATCCCAGTGCGGAATTCAACTACCTGTGGGGCAACCCGGCAGTGATGGGCAACCGTATTAATGTGGCCCTGACCCAGTCCTTCGATTTCCCCACCAGCTATATCCACAGAAACCGTATCGCTAATGCACGCAGCGAGCAGCTGGAGACAGAATACAACCGTCGACTGCGAACGCTGCTTTATGAAGCCCGCCTCATAGCCATTGAGCTTATCCACAGGAATGCGCTGAGCCGGGAATTTGAAAAGCGGATAGCACATGCCATGAGTCTGCGGGACTCATACAAAGCCATGTTTGAAGAGGGAGAAGCCGGTCTCCCCTCATACAACAAGGCAGAGCTGAACCTCCTGGATATCAGAAAAGATGCAGAGATCAACGAAATAGAAAGAAACAGGCTGTTGTCCGAGCTGGCGACACTTAACGGAGGCCGGGAGATAGCTTTTGACCAGAGTGACTATCCCCCTGAAAAAATCCCGGAGGAATTTGACCGCTGGTACAGCACGGCAGAACAACACAATCCGGTACTGCAATGGCTGGCCGGGGAGCAGGAAATCAGCAGGATGCAGGAAAAGCTTAATAAGGCACTTAGCCTTCCCGCCTTTCACGCCGGGTACATGAGCGAGACCGTCGGTGCACAACAGTTCCGTGGAATCAAAGCCGGCATCACCATACCCCTCTGGGAAAACCGCAATACGGTCCGCCATGCCCGGGCACAGACCCTGGCCCTGCAAAGTGCAGAAACCGACAACGAACTCCGATTCCATCACCAGTTAGAATCCGCCCACGCCAAAGCCATCGCGCTGAAGGACTCTGCCGCAGAATACCGGAGACTGCTGGATGCCTTTGACAACACCAACCTTCTGGCAAAAGCACTGGAAGAGGGAGAGATAAGCCTCACCGAATATATACTGGAGCTGACCGTATATTATGACAGCACAGACAATCTAATGGAGACGGAACTGGAAATGCACAAGGCGATAGCAGAACTATTCAGGTACCATGGATACCAGAATTAGCTGATGGTAACCGGCTTCTGGTTCCGTTGCAATCATCAAAATGTTCAATTAATATATATAAAAATCAACACTCCTCTGTTTCTGCCGTTGCTCCGGAACCGGTGCTTTCCCGGGCAACCATTACTTTGTAATAAATTTTGCCACAATGGCTCCCAGCACCACACCGGTCATATTGCCAAAAAGATCATTAACATTAAATGCACGGTAAGAGAGCCAGAACTGTATCCCTTCACAGCAGGCAGCAAATAAGAGTCCCCCGCCCACCACCATCCACCATGAGTGACCAGGCCATCCCATCCGCCACAAAGAAACAAACGGAATATACACAAGGGCATGCATCAGGTAATCAAGCCTCAGCAAATCCAAAACGTAAGTGTCGTTTAAAGCAGTATCAACGCTGCTGCCGGTAGGAATAACAGAAACCACCACTACAACAGTCAGGTAAGAAAAAAACAGATATTTAGTAAGCGGCGACTTCAGCATAAAAATTCAACTTTAATTTACAGCATAAAAGTACATGAAATTTGCATCTGAATAAAATTGTACAATGCACTTATAACATCATGCAAATTCGACGAAGTCAATTACCAATCAGTCGAAAACTCAACAAAGTAAAAAAAGATCATCCACGATTCCAACCTTTGAAAATCCCCTCGTGTTTAAAGCAGGCAGCTTAGAATTACCGGTCAAGGTGGCCCACATCTCAAAGTCTCATTTGACTATTCTCTCTTTTACCGGATCAGGGAGATTATCAGCCAGATAAACGTCATCAAAAAAAATCAGGCTCTTCAGAACATGAGATTCGTGGGATTGGTTGTATTTAAACCTGTAAAAAATAATAATTTCAATTTAAAAAACAACCAATTCCGAAGCACATTGCAGAACAACACCATTTTCAATATCTTTACATAATCCGAAAACAAAAAACAGGGAACCCTTTAATAATATCCTTCAACCATGAACCACAAAGAAACAAGGTGGAAACAGCGTTACAACAACCTTATTAAGGCCTACCGGCAGCTTAAGAGTGCAAATGACCGTTTTGCGGAACTCTCTATTCTGGAAAAGGAAGGGATGGTCCAGAGATTTGAATATACCTGTGAACTGTCATGGAAGATTACTAACGATTTATTTGAAAGGCGGGGAGTACGGGTGGTGTTCTCGGGG
>CAZFOO010000044.1:0-31332 GCA_964520585.1 uncultured Bacteroidales bacterium | reverse complement strand
TGTTACCCGGCCTCCTTTTTTCAATATACGGGCATTGGTCTTCACCCAGATATAAGTCCCCTTCCGTTTTGCTATGCGAAACTCTGTCGGGTAATTAGCACCAGTCAGAATTTTTTGAAACTGTTCCCATTGTGCCTTTCTATCATCGGGATGGACGAAATCAATATAACATTTTCCAATGACGTCCCCGGTATTTAAACTGCTGATAGAATTGAAATTTGGGGATACATATGTAATACTGCCATTCGTATCAAGTGTATAAATTATCTCATTGAGATTTTCAATAAGCATGCGGAACTTTTCCTCGCTTTCTAATGCTTTTTGTTTTTCCTTCAGGATTTTAATTTCGGCATTTTTAAGTGCTGTAATATTATGATGTGCACCAAGCATTCTGACGGGTTTTCCTGTGTTATCCCGGATGGCAATCCCCCGGCAGCGGATCCAAACTATTGAACCGTTTTTGTGGGTATATCTTACTACCTGATCATATGGATGACCAGGATTTTCTGAATGCCTATTGAAATTATCCAGTGCAATTTTTAAGTCTTCCTGGTTAATTATATCTTGCCAGGCACTTGACAGATGCGGCATTTCTTCGGGATCATATCCCAGTGTAATCCAGAAGCGGGAATTCATCCATTCATTTTCCGGATTTTCCAGGTCCCAGTACCACAGACCATCCAGTGATGATTCCTGTATGAAATCAAAAATGGTTTCATCATTTCTAATTAACTCGTAAAGTTCTTTTTTAAGGTAATTATCCTTCCGATTATATTGCATTGCCTGAATAAATTGACTTTGATAGTTGCCATTGTATACGGCCGATATGCAATATGGTTTCTATTTTGCATCAGTTTATAAAATATTTAATTAAGTGTGATAATTATCGTCCATTAACCAATAAATTACTCAACACGAAATTAAATATACCGGGAATCTCACATCTCTTATAAAATTGTTTGGTTTTAGTTTTTCAGGGATCTGTATTTCTGTCAACAGTTCCCTGGTAACTGATCTGGCTTCTGTTATTGCTGATGATGGTTACGTAAGCGTTACCGTCATGGCTGATTTCCATATTGACCTTGTAATAATCCCGGTCCCTCACTTCGAAGGAGTAATTAATCCTCATTTTTTCCTGATTCCTGGAAAGTTCAACATTCTCAATAGTCCCGGAAAATTGAATCCCTCCATTCCCACCGTAGGGAATACTGTATGCCCTACCAAAGAAGGGAAGTCTGGCCTCACCCGAATCATCAGATATCTCAATGAATCCATAATTGGTAGTCAGATCAACAGATCGTCCACCTTGTGGAAATGCCCTTTGAGCTTTGAAAATAAAGCTTTCTTGTTCAATAATTTCGACTGTATTCTGGAACTGTTCATTTCTCTCCTTATCCTGCGCTATTGTATTGGTTTGACCGGCAAACAGAAGAGATATGGTGAGTGAAAATATAATTACTTTATCCATAATATTATTTTTAATGTAAATTGTTCACTAACAAATGATCAAAAGGTATGCCAGAAATGTTTTTTGAAGTTATATTACCATTCTTAGACACTGCAAAATATAAGTCCATATCCGCTAAAACTGTCGCTGTGATTTGTGCTGAGAAATTATAAGTTAAAGACTTTATGTTGACTTACCGGCAAAATTTTGGCGAAGGATTATTATATTTGCTTTGGACAAGTGAGTGAATATTTTACTGGTAAATAAGAATCCGGATATGAGAGTTGGAAGAAAGAATGTATTGATGCGCTTGACATGTTCAGCGTCAGTCATTGTTTTGTTAATTGTCTTTTTAAGTAGCTGTAAAAAAGATAATGATGAAGAACAAGTCCCCGATTCAGGTACGCTAACTGATATTGACGGCAACATTTATCAAACTGTGGTGATCGGATCCCGTGAGTGGATGGCTGAGAATCTAAAAGTTACAAGATATAATGATGGGACCCCTATTGCCAGTCCCGGAAGAGATAATAAAGGTTGGGAGACAATCAATAAAGGTGCATATTCCTGGTATAAAAATGATGAACCAACTTACAGGGATAAATATGGAGCCCTTTACAACTGGCATGCAGTTAATAGCGGAAAACTATGCCCGGCAGGATGGCGGGTGCCAACAGATGATGAATGGACCCACGTAAGCAAGTATCTGATAGAAAATAGCGGGCAAATACTTAAACAATCCGGCAACAATGCTCAAGAAAACAAGGATGATGAAGTCCCCGGAATAGCCGGCTTTAATGCTTTGGCCGGAGGGGGCCGTTTCTCCGGAGTTTCAGTTGAAAACCGGAACTCATCGGATGGGTATTTTTATTATGAAGGAAAGTCAGGCCGCTGGTGGTCATCGACAGAGCATTCATCTTCAAATGCATGGTATCGATCCATATATCCGGAGTCCGGCAATGTATTAAGGGGTTACAACTATAAGGAAACAGGATTCTCTGTTCGTTGTATCCGCAATTAATCTTGCCGGATTATCCTCACGGGAAAATCAGCATCAGGTATTTTATTTTTTGGTAGCTGGTTTTAAAGCTTTGCAGCATTTAGCCTCTTTCAAAAAGTCTTTTGTGCAGGGAAAATTTAATTTTATTCTTTCCGGTATAGATAAGCACTATTTCTTAACCTTTAAGGGTATGAAATTAATATGATAAATATTCCGGTATTTTACGCATGAAAAAAAGTAATTTTGCAGTGGTTGAAAATGTAAACAGATAAAATGGCATATTAATTATTAAAAAATATGAGAAATTTATTTTTACTGGTTTTTCCGGCAATTATATTCATAACGGGATGTGCATCACCTACAGCCTTTGTGACTCCAAATAAGTCTGAGACAGAATTATTTGCCGCAGATGTTGTAAAGGAAATGACCGGCAGGATGGAATTCCATGAGAACAGCGGGTTTTATTATAAATTTGAATATGATGACCAGAATCTTTATATTCACATGGCGACTGAAGATCCGGCGGTACAAAGAAAAATTGTCTATTTTGGCTTTACAGTATGGACTGACAGGTCGGGAGAACAGGAGAAAAACCAGGGGTTTGCGTTTCCATTGGGAATGTCCGTTACCCGGGAATCATCGCAGGACAGTGGAACCGGTCCTATAGCTGCGGGATTGAGCTCATTGCTAAAAAGAGCAGATGAGATTGAACTTATACGTATCTATGGAAATTCAGTAAGAAACGTTAAACGGAGAGATAGCCGTATAAGAGTTGAATCGAAATTAGAAGACGGTTTTTTGGTATATAGAGCAGTTGTTCCTTATGAGGTGCTTGAATACAGGTATGATCCTGCTGAAGGTAACGGGAAAATGAGTATAGGGTTTGAAACGGGACATTTTGAACCTGAGCCTGCGCAAAGAAGGGACACTGCCCCAGGCATGAGAAACCCCGGCAATGGAATGGGGCCCCGTGGAGGAATGCCAGGACAGATGCCGGGAGGAATGCAGGGAAGGACGATGGACAGGGATCATTGGGTCGCCCAACAGTCCGTAATGAACTCTATGACCAGACCCACAAGGCTATGGATAGATCTTGAATTTGTATCTGTAAATAACCGGTAATCAAAAATTATAAATTTCTATTTATGATGTATAAAATAATTTTAATAATTGGAGCAATGGCCTTAGCAGGATGTTCAGCACCAGTAATAACCGATCCGTTAATTGTTGCACACAGAGGTGCATCATATGATGCACCTGAAAATACGATTCCGGCTTTCATGCTTGCTTGGGAGCAGGGAGCTGATGCTATAGAAGGCGATTTTCATCTTACGGCTGACGGCGAAATTGTTTGTATTCACGATAACCACACGGGAAGAGTTGCAGATACCAGTCTGGTGGTAAGTAAATCGACCCTCGAAGAGCTGCAGGAACTTGATGTGGGATCATGGAAAGGAGATCAATGGGAAGGGACAAAAATTCCCACCATTGCAGAAGTCTTCGAAATCGTGCCCATGGGGATGAAGATTTATGTGGAAGTCAAGGCAGGAACTGAGATGTTACCTAAGCTTTATGAGGAGATTGAGAGATCCCCATTAATTCCTGATCAAATAGTCATCATTTCATTCAACAGTGATGTTGTAAAGGAGTTCAAGGCGGCAAGACCCATGCATGAAGTATTTTGGTTATCCGGTTTCAGGGAGGATGAAGAAGGGAATATTATACCCGATACAGAAACCATACTGGAGACTCTTAAGGAAACGGGAGCGGATGGATTTTCTTCTCATTACGGACTAGCTGATCCTGAAATGATCGACACTATTATCGAAGAAGGGTATGAATATCATGTGTGGACTGTGAATGATGTTTCAGTAGCATGGGATTTCAAGCAATATGGAGCTTCATCGGTAACTACGGATATGCCTGGGCTTATCAGGGATTTTTTCCAGGAGAGGGCTGAAACTTCAGATAATTAAATGCATACTAGATACCAGGCATCGTTTTTTTAAAACGATGCGAATGGTTATGAAATAACTGGCTCTGTTTCCTGGATAAATATATAATAATCTATATGTGTAGTTAGGATATTTAATTAGTATATTTGCGTTTGATAAAACTATGGAACTATGAAGGAAGAAGCTGTAAGGAGCCGTTATACCCTGCTTGCTGGTGAAACCTGTTGTCTTTCATGTGGCGGAGCACTTGAGAAGAGTGCTGCTGCTCCAGGGGAGACAGGTATTGATCTTGGAAGCGGGAGGGGAACCGATGTGATAAGGATGGCCGGTATTGTGGGTCAGGAAGGTTTTGTATACGGAATAGATACAACCCCGGAGATGATAAAAAAGGGGCGTTCTGCCGCCGTTAAACTTGGCATTGATAATGTTGAGTTTATTCAATCCGGACTTGAACAGATTCCTCTCGAAGACGGTGTTGCCGATGTTATAATCTCAAATTGTGTTATCAATCATGTTTCCCGGAAGGATCTGGTGTGGATGGAGATATACCGTTTACTAAAACAGGGTGGACGTTTTGTGGTAAGTGATATCTGTTCTGTCGAGCCTGTGCCGGAGGAATATAGTTCAGACCCTGCATCTGTTGCCGAGTGTTGGGCCGGAGCGGTAACAAAAGATCAATACCTTGCTGATGTTGAAGGAGCAGGATTTCACAGGGTTAAAATCCTTGAAGAAAGCAAGCCCTACGAAAAAGGAAAGATTAAAGTATTTAGTTTTACACTCTCAGGTTTCAAGCAGTAAAAGTAGGAACGGGACTGTTTCTTGCAAAAATCGGTTCTGTCTGAATAGATCATCCAGTTACCAGACCATAATTAAGGATGAATTGTGTGCTAAAATAATATTAATTTGATTAAACTAGTTTATACGGATGAAAAAATACGGCTTTTTACTGTTGTTACTCCCTGCTCTTTTGATCCTTTCCTGCGATAAGGACGATGAGGTGTCAGAGAGGTTCAGACTACTTACCACTCCGGTTTGGGAATCTGACAGTCTGCTTGTTAACGGTTTAGATGCCAGCGTGCCATCTGGTCTGCTGGAGGACTTCAAGGGTGAAGTTATTTTTGAAGAAGATGGTACCGGGCATTACGGTGACCTGACCGGCACGTGGGAATTTATGCAGGATGAAGCCCAGCTTGCAATCAGGACAGAAGCTCTGCCCTTTGCACTTATAACCAATATTGTTGAGCTGACGGCTAATTCACTAAAAGTTACGACCGAGTTTCCAAATCCCGAAAATCCTACTGATCCGCAGGATAAACTAAATATAAGGATGACATTTAAGGCAAAATGAAACACCTCCTTGCAATCCTATTATTATTTGCCGGTTTTTTGGTTTATGAAAATCTTAAGATTTCGCTTGCAGTCAAAAATGCACTTAATACCGAATATATGGGAAGGCCCGGGGATATTATGCCACACAGGAATTTTAGCTTACGGTTATCTGGGAAGTTCTGAATACATTTGGGAAGACACTTAGGCTGCTTCTTATATATTTTGTGAACTGTACCATCAGATTACAGTATCAACTAAACAAGCTATATCTTTATATTTTTAGATAATTTATTTATCTTTACACCATTATTTATGATTTAAAGTTTTTGTTTAACGTCAACTATAAAAAAATCAACTTATTAGCTAATTAATGACCCGTGAAGTTGTCTGCTGCAAGATGAAATATTTCCTGAATTTTTATCGTACGATACAACAGGGCAATTAACCAACTTAAATTTTAAATTATGAAAAGTTTGACCACCAGAAAAAAGGAACAGAAAACCAAAGAAGCACAATGCTGTGCAAAACGATCTAAAATTGTTGCCGGTTGTCATGACTAAAATGGTACGCCCTGTTTTCTGCTGTTTCCGATAATATGGAATTATCCAAATACAATATTGTATCAAGGATAAAAGACTCAAATGAGTATTTTATAGTAAATCCCCTGTATGGCAGTGCCGATATTTTAGATTTGGATACATACCGGAAACTGGAGGAGGGAGAGGCAGAGGATCCTGAATTTGTTAAACGGGGTTATCTGGTTGATCCCGATGTTGAAAAGGCCCGTTTCCGTGAGGCTTATCTTCAGTTTCTTGATGAACGCGAAGAGGACGAGATACAATTGTTTTTTGTGCCCGGATATAACTGTAATTTTAATTGTGCCTATTGTTACCAGGAGGGTTACGAGGTTACTGGAACTGTTATCAGGCCGGGAATTACCACTGCTTTTTTTGATTATGTGGACTCAGTTTTTAGTGACAGGAGGAAATATGTTACCCTTTTCGGGGGTGAACCTCTTCTCCCCGGGTCTGCTCATAAATCCATGATATCTGATTTTGTTGAAGTTGCTGCGAAACGTAAGATTGATGTAGCCGTGGTTACCAACGGTTATCTTGTGGACGATTATATTGAAATTTTAAAGAGTGGAAATATAAGGGAGGTTCAGATAACTCTTGACGGGACGAGGGCAGTTCATAATCGCAGACGCAGGTTGAAAAACGGGAATGATAGTTTTGACAGGATTGTCAAAGGGATTGACCTCCTCCTGGGTCATGATATTAATGTCAATCTGAGAGTTGTTATTGACAAGGAGAATATCAGTAATTTACCTGATCTGGCTAAGTTTGCAATTGAAAAAGGATGGACCACTTCTCCTTTCTTCGTCACTCAGCTGGGAAGAAATTATGAACTGCATGAATGCCAGTCAGACAGGGCCCGGGTGTTTTCGAGGTTAGAAATGTATAACGAGTTATACCATCTTATTCGTGAATACCCTCATATAGTGGATTTTCACCGGCCATCTTTTTCAATATCAAGATATCTTTTTGAAAATGGAGAATTACCCGCTCCTCTTTTTGATGCCTGCACAGGTGCAAAAACCGAATGGGCATTTGACTATACCGGAAATATTTATGCCTGTACAGCTACTGTTGGTAAGAAGGGCGAGGAGTTGGGGACCTTTTTTCCCGAAAGGGTTCTTTTTGAAGAAAAGATTGATGAATGGTCTGAAAGAGATATCCTGTCCATAAAAGAATGCCGTAGTTGTAATTTGAATTTATTATGCGGGGGAGGATGTGCTGCTGTAGCTAAGAGCCGTAATGGAATTCATTGCAGTCCCGACTGCCGTCCGGTAAAAGAGTTGCTTGATCTTGGCATCTCTTCTTATTTTCACGATCACACCGGTTAAGTTACCTCAACTTGCCCTCATAGCCGGCTTACCGGCTTATGTTATATTTGAAAATACCCAAAACTTAAATCAGATATAGAAATGAAAGAAATTACCACCAAAGAGTTCAATGATGTAGTAAATAGCGGACAACCAGTATTGATTGATTTTTATTCTACTGAGTGTCCTCCATGTGATGCCCTGGCACCAAAACTTGAAAGCCTGGAAGAATTGTTCGGAGAAGAAATCTCTTTCTATAAGATATTCAGGCAGGGGAACCGGGAACTTGCCGAAAGGCTGGGGGTAAAGTCTTCGCCTACCCTGCTTTTTTATGAAGATGGTGAAGAAGTAAGCCAAAGGCTTACCGGGGGAATAAAGCGTTCGGATATTATCCTTGGAATTCGTCACATTGCCGGAAAAGAAAAAACGAATAAAATTTTATCAGATGTTAAGTCTGTAGTTACGAATACTGATGTTGCTATTCTGGGAGCCGGACCTGGGGGATTAACTGCCGGATTATATCTTTGCCAGGCAAAAATTGACACTACCCTTATTGATGTTTCACTTCCCGGAGGATATGTAGCAACCACCCATATGATATCAAATTATCCGGGGTTCATTGAACCTCAGCCTGGGTATATGCTTTCTCACAACATGTCTGAACAAACCAAGAAATGCGGAACCGTGTATAAGGTGGCCGTAGATGTTACCAAAGTTGACCTGGCTCGTAAGGAAATACTCATAGACAATTATGAAACCGTAAAGGCTAAAAAGATTGTCATAGCTACGGGTACAACACCCAGAAAATTAAATGTGCCAGGGGAACAGGAACTTATTGGGAAAGGGATCTCATATTGCGCAACATGTGATGCTAAATATTTTGATAATAAGGAAGTTGTTGTTATCGGAGGAGGTAATTCAGCTATCGAGGAATCTGCCTTTATATCCAAGTTTGCCTCGAAAATAACTGTTATACATCAGTTTGACAAGTTACAGGCCAACAAGGAAGCCCAGGAAAAGGCTTTTGCCGATCCGAAAATATCTATTATGTTTGAACATGAACCACGTTCATTTAAGCGTAATGGCGATAAAATGGAAACAGAAGTGGAAGAGCTTAAAACAGGTAAACGCAAAGTTATTGTAAGTGATGGAGTGTTTATTTTTATCGGACTTTTACCAAATCTTTCAATGTTTGGTAATGATAAACTGGAAACGGACGAGTGGGGATATATTAAAACCAATGAGGATATGCAGACAAGTATTGATGATGTCTATTCAGTTGGTGACATAAACAGCAAAAAATACCGCCAAATAACAACTGCCGTGGCTGATGGTACTATAGCGGCCATAGCTATTGCCAGGGAACTTGAGTAGCCGCAATTCCATCTATTCAATTTTCCGGAATTCCGTCTGAAAGAATTCGGATTAGTTTTCCTGTTCCTTTTTCAGGTGATATTTCCTTCATTGGTGAAAGGTCCAGCAGGTTAATCCGTGCCCGGTTTACTACATTTAAGCCTGGATAACCCAGTCCGTAATTATTACAATAACATAATACGGCAATAGCAGTTTTAAGAGTTTCTGATCTGACCCTTAAAGTAAACGGAGAATAGCGCGCCGGATGGATATGTACCCACCTTCCCTGTAGATTACCAGGTAAAAGTATCCATTTTGAGCCATCCTTAATGGTAACGGTTCTGAATCGCCGGCCGGAAGAGTTTATCCATGAGGCATATGCTTTTTTTTCAAGAAAGTGGTTTGATTTTAAAAATGATTTGATGTCTTCTGCTATTTTTTCTAAGGGAAGATGCCCTGTGTATAGATCCATTTGGGACTTTCCGATTTCTTTGATATCTGTTTTTAATTTTTCTACTCCAGCGGCTGATTTAATTTCAATAAACTTGATATAATCAATTATATACCCGGCATGATGTTTAAGTGGATTCATCAAAACCGGAAGTGGAAGAAGAGATCCTGAATATTCGAACATTGATATTTAAAAATGTTTAGTGATTCCCGGGAAATTTTATAAACAAAATTTTAAGGCTTTTTACAAAAGCAATGTAAGGGAAATTTTTTAACTTTCCACCTTAGTGCCATTCGTTTTGGAAGTTGACTTAAAACGTGTTTGATAATATTATGCTATGATACTTGGAATAGATATTGGAGGAACGACCACTAAAATTGCAGGGTTTAAAAAATCCAAGGTATGTGGTGTTATTTCGGTACAGGCTGATGACCCTGTTACATCGGCATCAGGTGCCCTGGGAAAATTCACAGATGAGTTCGCTCTTAAATTAAATGATATTGAAACAATTGCAGTTACCGGTGTTGGTGCTGATTTTCTGGGTAATGATCTTTTTGGTGTTCCTTTACAAAGGGTGCCTGAATTTTCAGCAATCGGTCACGGTGGATTATTTTTGGCGGGTTTGGGGAAGGCTGTGGTTATCAGCATGGGCACGGGTACAGCATTGGTCCTTGCTGATGGCAGGGAAATTAAACATCTTGGCGGATCCGGAGTAGGAGGTGGTACATTGATTGGGTTATCACGTTATTTAATTAATTCAGCCGATTTCCATAATATTGTTGATCTGGCAGGAGAGGGATGTCTTGATAATGTAGATCTTAATATCAGGGATATTTCACGGGTTGAAATGGGCAACATCCCTATGTCAGCTACTGCATCTAATTTTGGTAAGCATTCAGACAAGGCGAATAATGCTGATCTTGCACTTGGACTTATTAATCTTGTTTGCCAGTCGATTGGGATGATGGGTGTTTTTGCTTCCAGAGAAGAAAGGGTTGACCAGATAGTACTTACAGGCAAACTGGTAAGTCTTCCTCAGGCCGGTGATATTTTCGGCAGACTGGGAAAACTTTTTGGTAAGAGGTTTATTATCCCTGAATACGCCGAGTACAGCACTGCAGTGGGTTCAGCTTATGCGATCTCACCCCGGTCTAACTGATCATAATGCATTAGCCTGAGGTTATAATTAATATAGAATTGGAATTTTTTAAGACAATTCTTCCAATATAAGATCAAAGCTGACCTCCAGCTGGTTTTGAACATTGATCAATCCCATAAACTTGCTGGGCGGGGTAAGATCAAAATCTGAAAAATAGAAATGATGGTCTCCATGCAGATAAGTAACTTCATTATCCCTTGTGTTAAATGAAAACATCATTTCGACTTCCCTGCTTATTCCGCCAATTGTTATCCGTATGGTTCCTTCGAGATGTTCCTGACTAAAGCCTTTCCGCAGTCGAATTCCATCAGGTTAATTACCAGGCTGTTATTTGAAAATACATAATTGGATCCTGAATCTGAGTATAACATCAGGTTATCTGCTTCATAATACTTGTCGACCTCACATCTAAAATCGGTTACATTAGATTCTCCACTTATAGCAAGGTGACTCTGATTTCTGACATGCCAGATTCTTTCGGGCACTGTAGATGTTTCCGGGTTGCCGGTTGTCAAAAGTATGAGTCCGTATACTAAAGCAATGATCATATTAATGAATATATTTTAATGAACTTGCGGGTACTCCGTAATCGGGGCAAGGTAAATGCCAGTTTAACTTCATGTATCAAAAGTTTTTGTGATTTATTTTGTGTAAACTATCCTGTAATCAATCACAATTTCATCATCCGTCCGGAGTGTGCCCAGCATCATTACAGGTGGATCAATATCGAAGTCACTCATTTTAAGCTTGCTTGTTCCAGAACAAATCAACCTGGTATCATCTCCGTTAATACAGATAGCATCGATGCTTACCTGTCTTGTCACCCCCGTAACAGTTAGGTCTCCAGTAGAGTTGACTCGATATTCATCATCGTTTTTTTGAAGATTACCATTCCCGTTGGAGCTGAAGACTATTTCCGGGTGCTTGTCCGCGTTCAACGCATTGTAAGCTCTCTTGTTCAATCCCGATTTGTCACTTTTCAGCGTTTTTTTCTTCATCCTGAATGTTATATTTTCTATATCATCGGGTTGGCCTTTTTCATTATTGTTAAAAAGTAGTTCGCTGTCGGCTGTTTCTGATTCCATTTCCCAATCATGAAGAGTGGAGGTGCCTTTTATTGTGATGGTCACATCACTGGTTTTGAACCTTGATTGTGCATTGGTCTCCTGTATTGAAACCAGACTGATAAATACCACATTAATTAATATCAGGGTATATAACTTTATTGGATTATTTAATTTCATGTCTATAAGTATTATTCGCAAGTTGTTTAATATATTGTTATAAATCCAAAAAAGGATATATCGATTTTCATTAAATTGACTACCCAGGTTAGAGTTTAAGACCTGTAAATGTTTCGAGTTTATTATAAGGTTCTGTGTCATTAAATTCCATGAAGCCTTGATGTATTTAAACTTTTACTGTGAAATAATCAATATAATGAAGTAATCAAATACCTAAATTAGGTAGTGTAAATGTACTAATTAAGATCAATTAAAGATATAAAGTTAATATAATCTTAATATCAATAGAAATATATGTTATTGGCCTTATATGTATCTATATTTAGATGTATTGAATGGGTATATAAAATTTGCTTATAAATAATCTTAGAACAAATTTTATAGTAAAAAATTCGATAGAATCGGACTATCCACCCCGGAGGAGGTAGCTTTGAGCCTGAATTTTACTGTGTGTCTCGATTTTTTTAATCACCCAGGTATTTAGGACAAAGCCCCGCCA
Organism: uncultured Bacteroidales bacterium; assembly: GCA_964520585.1. Classification (GTDB taxonomy): domain Bacteria; phylum Bacteroidota; class Bacteroidia; order Bacteroidales; family PUMT01; genus PXAP01. Next base: position 19,010 of record CAZFOO010000044.1, on the reverse strand, counting down.
AGACATTACCGCGACATAAGACGCGGGTTTTTAAGATAAACTGAAGCGAAGAGATTTATTCCGTAGGGAGGGTAAAAATATTAAGTGAAAATTATATCAGTTTTCAGCTTCATTTCCTATTTTCCTTGCCCTTTCCGTTTTGTCCAGGTCTATCCCAAGTTTTATTCCTGATTCAATAAGTAGATTCCATCCTGCTGCAAGTTTTATATACGGGTCACTAAATGGAGTGGTTTCGGGAATCTTTATTGTATGGAAAGGCGTAGCTTCAGATGAAAATGCAACTACAGTAGCTTCTATATTATTGGTGTATATTGATTTGATCTTTTCAAATTCGTCGGGATACGGATCTACCAGAATTATTACATCAGATGATGTAATAACTTCTTCAACGCCGTGCAGTAAATATGTTCCTGGCAGAAAACCTGATTTCTTTCTTACTATTTCATTTGTTTTTAAGGTAAGTTCTTCAGCAACCCCATTGTTGTTGCCTGCATAATATATCATGTTTGCTTTGCAGAGGCTATCTATAATCCTATTCTCCACCCGGCAATTCAGTGCTTGTTCAAACAATACTGACAGTTCCCGTGTATCTGTTTTCTCATTTTTATGCCACTCCAGCAGCATTATATCATAAAACAGTGCCTGGGCAATAACAGATTTTGTGGCAGCCACTGCTTTCTCTGCACCAACATCAAGAATGGCCGTTTTTTTGCTGTATTTTGCCAATAATGAATTATGATTACAGGTCAGTCCATAGAGATGTTCATGCCCTGAATCCTTTAATTTACCAAAAAGATTAACCAGTTCTTTTGTTCTACCAGAATTAGATGCTCCAATAACAATAAAATCTCTGAGGTTCTTGTTTGCGAGGTCAGTCGAACTTTCAGTAAAAATGTGTGGTCCTCTTTCAATGGACAGTCGCCTGTGTACAGAATTTTTAGCAGGAAATATCCGGCTGCTGCCTTCGCCGGTAAGCATTAAGTTCAAATCTTCAGCCGGCAGGCCAAAAAACTCCTGAATACTGCCATGATTAAGATTCTTAATATATTCAACTGTTTCATTCATCTCGTTGACCAGATGAAAACGGCTGTATTCTGAATTATTTTTTGTCATGACAGAGGAAGGGAAGAGAATTATTTAATCTTTCTTACAAGAAAGATATCTTTTCCTTCACCATAACCACCTTTTCTGTATTCTTCTATAAACTCCGGTTTATAATAATTTTCCGGTATAAGTTTGTCTTCTTTGAAACCTGCTTTTTTATAGGCATTTACGGCTCTGGTGTTTTGCTTTGAAGGACGCATAAAGAAGGTATGAAATCCCAGCTCTTTGTTAAGTTTGTTGACCAGTAGATTTATTGCTTCGGTACCTATTCCTTTTCCGGCATAATCAAGTGATTTAAGCCATATATCAAGTTCGGCTATTCCTTCTTTAACGTGAAATGAAGTGTAATATATAAATCCCAGTTCTTCCTTTTTATCTGCTGAGATAATTTTGTAACAGCGGCCATTCTCGGGTTGCGTACCATCAAAGAAAAAATCCCAGTACTCATTACAAAATTCTTCATATGCCGGGATGGTGTCTTTTGTATAACCCTCAAGATTAATGAGGAAATCAGAAAAGTCAGAGTGAAACAACCAATTATAGGCTTTTTCTCTGTCTTCAATTCTGGCTTCTGTAAGTTCAATCATAATTCAACTTATTTTAGTGCTTCAAATGTACATGAAATTTTTTTATCTGAAATTGCACACATAGAGATGAAAAAAATTTTATGTTAAAGCGAAGCGGTTTATCCTGCAGGTCAAAATTTTGACCATTTTTGACGGGTTAAATATAACAGAAATATTTTTTTCAAGTATGATTTTAATCAATCTTATCGAATAAATAATCAAAATTATAATTATTAATGATTTCTGAATATGATTATAAAAAAATATCATATCATCTACACATAATCAAAGCATTAGCAGATTATTACCTGATATAATAAATTTTTTACCATAAATCTCATGTTTCAAATAGGGTTTGCTAACCACTTTCCGGTCTTAATAATAGAAGAGAGAAAATTTATTTTAAAAGAATTACAGGTTGTGGGGTAACATCATTTATCAGTATCATGAAAAATATTGCCGGATTAATGATAAAGCTTACAAATGAAATTACTTATGGTAAATGGATTTTTGGATATATGACCTGGTAATGTGCATTAAAGATAATTAATTTATTGCCTTAAACGTTAATAATATATAAGAATAATAGATTGTAAATTGTTAGTTTAAATTATAAAATCATGAGAATAATTGGAATTATTTTAACCTTGCTGTTTTTTCAGCAAATGGCAAATGCGCAGGTTGAGAAACCTGATTTAATTGATCTTCAGAATATCGAAAGTATAGATACAACATATACTTATGAATGGAACGAAGAAGCAGAAGCATGGGGGATTTATGCCCGTAATCTTCACTTCATTGATACAAACAGACTTGTTACAAGTATATTGAATCAAAGGTGGTATCCTGAAGATGAAAGATGGGAAAATAATGAACAGACCCTGAAAACCTATGACGATGATGGTAATGAGGTACAAAGTATAACGCAGCAATGGAACAGGAATGCAGAGGACTGGATAAATGTACAATTGAAAACTACTTCATACGATAAAAGGGGTAATGAGGCTGAAATTCTTTATCAGGAATGGCACAGACCAACAGGAGAATGGTTTAACACAGTAGTTTACCTGATATCTTATAACCGTGATTATGAAAAAAGTGAAGTTGTAGTTCGAACATACAAGGGTATGGAAAATACCTGGAGTAATTATCTCCGGTTTTCGTTCGACTATAAAGACGGAGTAGGTTATCCCCATGAGGTTTTTGTTGAAACCTGGCAGGATTCTGAAAACAGTTGGCAAACATTTGGCCGGTATGATCTGGCCTATAATTACAGGGGGAAAATAACAAGGGAAACCAGGGCTACATGGAATGAGACAATGGATCAGTGGGTTATGGGTGTTAGATATCTCATATCATATGATAAAAATTTAAAAACAGAGGACATTGAACAAAGATGGGATTTTACATCCAGCACATGGGTTAATGCAGTAAGAAGAGTTTTCGATTATGATGATGAGGGCGAAGTTCAGGAAGAAGCCTTGTATCGCTGGGATCGCAACGAAGATCAATGGAATCTGCAGGAAAGATTTCTTTATACTGATGATCTCAGACCGGAAGAAAATGTTGACGCTTAATAATGGGTCCCATATTCAACCTGGGTTTTCATCTCTGTTAGACCATAACAGATCATAATAAAAAAGGGCCGGAATTATTCCGGCTTTTTTTATAGTCAGTATGGGTCCGATATATGACCGGCATATACCAATTCCTTATTTATTATGGCATCAGTTTTATACCACCGGTCTTAAATAAGATACAATCCGGGCGGGTATAATATTGTTTAAATATGTCTGATTCACGGCTTATTGGCTTATGTTAAAGTTTTCTTAACTTTAGCATCATAAAAAACATTTTGTTTAACTTAATGTATTGATAACCAATGTCTTTTTTCCTGGATAACCAAGATGCTGACAAATTTATTGTAATTGGCGACAGAGTTTTGCTTAAGCCCAAAAGTCCCCAGCAGAAAACCAAATCAGGTCTGTTTCTTCCACCCGGTTTTGAAGATAAACAAAAAGTAGGATCCGGTTATGTTATTAAATCCGGTCCGGGTTATCCCATTCCCACACTACCTGAACCCCAGGAACCGTGGAAAAAAAACGAGGATAAACAAAACTATTTCCCTTTGCAGGTCCAAACCGGTGATTTGGCAGTTTATTTACAGGATAGTTCATATTTAATTGAGTTTAATAAAGAAAAATACATTATCGTACCTCATTCAGCAATTTTAATGGTTATCAGAGATGAGAACCTTATTGAATGATAATCCTTATCAGGAATATCCTTATATAAATCAGGAATATCCCTATATAAATCAGGAATATCCCTATCTAAAGACGTTATGTTTATTAACCGAATAGCCAATGTCAAAAGTTAACCATTAAAATACTCAATATGGACCTCTTTCTCAAGAATAAAAAAATTCTGGTTACAGGTGGGAGTAAAGGGATTGGCCTTGCCTGCGCCAAAGTTTTGGCTCAAGAAGGTGCTGATATTATAATCTCTTCCAGAGATGAAAATAATCTGGATCAAGCTTTAAGCCAATTTGACAAACACACGGGAGATGTTTTATCTTTTTCTGCTGACCTGAAATCTTCCCGAAGTATTGATTCATTGGTTGATTTCGCTATCGACCGGTTTGGTCATATAGATTGCCTTCTTTTAAATACAGGTGGTCCTCCGATGGGAGCAGCCCTTGAGCATGACGATAAAGCCTGGCAGGAAGCAATTGATTCTTTGCTTATGTCCGTGATCAGGCTTACCAGGCAATTTGTTCCCGTAATGCAGAAAAGAAATTTCGGCCGAATAATCAATATATCCTCAACAGGAGTTAAGCAACCAATTCCGGGTCTTATTCTTAGTAATTCTGTACGCCAGGCAGTGGGTACTTACCTTAAGACCCTGTCATCAGAGGTTGCAGAAAACAACGTGCTTATTAACAGTCTGCTGCCTGGTTCCACCAATACAGGACGCCTGCACTCTTTACATGAAAGTATAGCAAATAAAACAGGAAAAAGTATTGATGAAGTTATTGCCGGTCGAAAAAAAAATATTCCGGCAGGTAGATTTGCTGAGCCCGGGCATCTGGCAAACCTTGCTGCATTCCTGCTGTCGGAAAAGAATGCTTATATTACAGGTCAGAGCATTGCCGTTGACGGTGGGATGGTTAATTTTCCTCTTTAATTGTTTTTCAGGGTATATGTAAATATGAAAATTTAGCCGTAGATACCCTTGACAAGCACATCCTCCGGCTTTTCAGTTCTTTATGTACTTTTGATCTTTCAATCGATGAGTAATATCTAAAGTAATTGTCATCTGTCATCCATTTCTCTAATAAAATAACATTCTCGGTGGTTATTTCCTTGACCGGGTAGTAGAAATATTCCGCATCTTTCATCCATGACTCTATAAACGAATTTGTTTCGCGAACCCTGAATGGCAATGAAAGGCCAAAATATCCTGGTTCCATCATCCAAACCTCTATTGATGAGGGAGCTTCACTGGTGGATATTAATGCTGCGGGATAAAAATAATCCATGTCTTTCATCCATTCCTCTATTGGATAAGTAATTTCGGGGACTGGCCTCAGTAATGAGCTATGAAAGTATTCTGAATCTGCCATCCATGCTTCGATAAGAGCAGGTGAATCATTGATTACTTTTAAAAATGAGATATGAAAATATTCCGCATTTCTCATCCATCCGGCTAATTCTATTTGTCCTTCTTCTGCTGCGATAAGGAAAGAGTCGTTAAAATAATTGGGGCTGGTCATCCAATTTTCAATGGACAGGTATCCTTCTCTGGCATCTTTCATCAGAGAATTAAAATGTGAATTGGTTTTCCCGGTCATGTGTTTATGAACCGGTGTACCATAAAGGGCTGATCCGGCAAAAAAACTGGCAAGCAACAAGATAAGGGCGGATTTAATAATTAATGTTTTCATGGTATCTTAATTTTTTGGGTTGTACTTTTTAATTGTGTATTATGATAAATTCAAACTGTCTGTTATGAATATTTTACGGGTCTGGTCTTTTCTTATCTCCTTTTACAGATTAGACGTCTCTCACAATTTTTTGTTACATTTTCAGATCGTTCTTTTATTGTTATTTAACATATTATATGCCATAAATTATAAATACCACTAAGTTAGAATGTTGTGGTTAGGACTGTCTCCTATTTTTAATTGAAAAGTATACGGTTCCGTAATCCGGTGTACGTTACCGGACATGGTTTTAGACTGGGTTAAATCACCAGCTTTATTTTAATATTTTACTTTTTTACATTAAAAAAATATTATTTTAGCGGCACCATCAAAAAAACGGTCATGCAAAAACTAAATGATTTTCTTTTACTTATCGACAGCTATCTAGGTAGTGGTCCATGGTTTGTTTATCTTCTGGTAGGCACAGGATTATTCTTTACTTTTTATCTAAGGTTTCCCCAGTTTCGATATTTTAAGCATGCATTAAAAGTTGTGACCGGAAAATTTGATAAAAAATCAGATGAAGGCGATACATCTCATTTCCAAGCCTTGACCACTGCATTATCAGGAACAGTTGGTACAGGAAATATTGCAGGAGTGGCCCTGGCCATACACATGGGTGGACCGGCTGCCTTGTTCTGGATGCTGTTAACCGGACTTCTGGGCATGACAACTAAATTTGTTGAGGTAACCATTTCTCATAAATACAGGGAAAAAGATGAAAAAGGGATGATTGCCGGTGGACCTATGTATTACATGAGAAAACGCCTTAACATTAAACTTCCCAACAAAAAAATTATCAACACAGGAAAATGGCTTGGTGGCTTTTTTGCCGCCGCAACAATACTTTCTTCCATTGGAACAGGTAATCTTCCACAGATAAACAGCATATCAAATTCAGTTTTTGCTACTTTCGGAGTCTCGCATATTATCACTGGAGGTGTACTCGCCGTATTGCTTACTTTTGTCATCCTTGGCGGCATAAAGAGAATTGCAAAAGTAACCTCCAGGCTGGTACCCGGTATGGCTTTAATATATTTGGTGGGAGCTCTGGCAGTTTTGGTCTATAATTATGATAATATTATACCATCTTTTGTTTCCATATTTTCAAATGTGTTTACAGGAACTGCTGCTACCGGAGGATTTCTTGGGGCTTCATTTATTTTTGCATTTAAGCTTGGTGTGAACCGGGGACTGTTTTCAAATGAAGCGGGTCAGGGTTCTGCTCCCATTGCTCATGCTGCGGCCCGGGCCCATGAACCAGTCTCTGAAGGGATAGTGGCCATACTTGAACCTTTTATTGATACCATTTGTATTTGCACACTTACCGGATTGGTTCTTCTTTCGTCGGGAATCTGGAAAGATAAGGTTGAAAATATTTTTCAAGTTACCGACATGGTGATATTGGAAGGTGAATATATTCAAACCAATGAAGAAGACCTTCAAAAAATATCTTATTATATTGACAATGAAATGGATCCTCCGGTTTATACCGGAACGCTAAAAGTGAGTGATGGCAGAATCGAAGAAGGCGAAGTTACAGTCGTTCATGCACGATCAATCGCTGAAGATGTAAAGGTAATGCTAGGTGATCAGCCTTTTAATGGTGTTCTGACTATTAATGACGGACGACCTGATGCTTTATCTTCACCAGTAACATTTATGGGCCAGTCCCTTATACATAGCGCACCGATGACAGCAGAGGCCTTTACCAGGAGCCACTTTGGCAATTGGGGGCAATATATTGTTTCTATAGGGCTCTTGTTGTTTGCATTTTCTACAGCCATTTCCTGGTCATATTATGGTGACAGGGCCGTTACTTACTTGTTGGGATCCCGTTATGTTCCATTTTACAGAAGTATTTATGTTTTAATGTTTTTCTTTGCTGCATTTACTGATACTACTATAGTATGGACTTTGTCATATATAACTATTGCCTTTATGACCATTCCAAACCTGATAGGGATATTGTTTTTGCACAAGGAAATCAGGTCAACTATTAAAGAGTACTGGATATTATTCCGGGAAGAACATCCTGACCACAAGACTTCCAGATAATTAAGCCTGAAAATTTTCAACGGGTTTTAAAATCTTTGAGATGATTGTTTAATCAGGTATCAGAGATCGAATATCCTGGTTGTTCTCTGAAAAATCGTCTGACTTAAATTAAGATGTATGGGAAAAAAAGAGTGCAAAAAAAAGGAAAAAGACCGCAAATCTACGGAGGCAACCACCATGAAATACGTTTGTTCAAAATGCAGACTTAAAGCCCCCCGGGAAAAGCATTTATGTAAACCTGTGAAGATTTAATCAAATTCTTTGATGTAATGAAAGCATTGATCTTTACAGCCGGACTTGAAAACAGTTCCATGCCCCGTAACGCAGCAAGTCCAAAAGCTCTTATTGAGATTAACGGTGAGCCTTTGCTTGGAATGCTTATCAAGCGGCTTGCCGGTTATGGTTTCCGTGAAATTATTATAAACGTTCACCATTTTGCAGACAGGATAATAAATTTTTTAAATGTTAATGGAAATTTTGGGGTTAAGGTTGTAATATCCGATGAGACCGATCTTCATCTAGATACTGGTGGAGGATTGAGCAGGGTCGCAAGGTTTTTTAATGATGGGCGACCATGCCTTGTTTATAATCTGGAAATACTCACCGACATTGATCTGGCTGCTCTTTATGAAGATCATATTAAGTCCACGGCACTTGTAACCATTGTGGTACGTAAAAGACGAAGCACCAGGTTTATGCTTTTTGACAATAAGCTACAGTTATGTGGCTGGGAGAATATTGAAACAGGGGAAGTCCGTAATGCAAGACCATGCTGCGGTGATCTTTACCGCTATGCTTTTAGCCGTGTCCAGGTGATTGATCCGGGAATATTTAAATTAATTACAGAGAAGGGGACTTTTTCACTTGCAGAGTTGTATTTGAGGCTGGCTGAACTTTATACTATAAAAGGATACCCTGATAATGAATCAATATGGATGGATCTGGGCAAAAGAGAAGGAATGATTGAGGCTGAAAAGCTATTTTTTAAAAATTGACTTATTATAAAGACCTCTTTATACTACCCATATCACCTTCATCTGTATTTGTTCCATTTGCCAATAACCAGTCGGGAAATGTTTTTCTGCTCCAAACTGATCTATGAAAAAGAAGTCCCTGTTTAAATCATCTGGCATTAAAAAAGAAGGAGATAGTTCACTGACGGTAAAAATTTTTATATAATGGTTTTTCTGCAATATCAAGATCTACAAGAATCTCGAATAGTTTTACAGTGGCCATAGCATCTCCTGCTGCACGGTGACGGTCATGAACAGGTATTCCCAGTTCTGAACAAAGTTTCCCCAGACTGTATGATCGCAGGCCGGGGATCAGTTTCCTGCTCAACTTTACAGTGCAAAGCTTTTCTCTTTTAAATGTATATCCAAGTTGTCTGAACTCTTCACAGATAAAACCATAATCGAAACCTGCGTTATGAGCTACGAATATTGTGTTTTCTGTCAGTTTAACAAGTTCCCTGGCAATCTCATAAAACTTTGGGGCATCTGCAACCATTTTATTGGTTATTCCGGTTAAACCTGTTATAAATGCAGGAATACTCTTTTCAGGATTTACAAGTGTTACGAATTCGTTAACTACCCTGGTTCCGTCGTGTATATAGACAGCTATTTCTGTTACTTTTTCAGTTTTCGGAGTGCCACCGGTAGTTTCTATGTCTATGATACTGTACATGTTGTTTTATTCAGGCAGTTATCCCGGACTTTTTCATTCCTAGATTAGCGTAGGCTATGATAAAGCCGGCAGTTAAAAACATTATGAGACTGTAAATTGCCGGTGATATTGCCATCACATCATTATGAAGCAGGCTACTTGCAATAGTAATCCCGAGGGTGCCGTTCTGAATACCCGATTCTACTGAAATGGTAACACTCTGGGCTGTTTTGAGTTTGAGTAAATGCGCAGAAAGAAAACCAACAGCTAGCATTACCACATTGAGCGATAATGCGACGGGACCAACACTGGCAAAGGAACTCAAAAAAATATCCCGGTTATTCATAATAGCTGCAAAGATAATCAGGAATAAAAGAATCCCCGAGATTATTTTAACAGGTTTATTCATCTTATTGGCGAAATTTATTGCTTTTGCTCTTATTATCATACCAATGCTTACTGGGAGAAGTGTTATTAGGGTAAGCTTTATAATTGTGTCAAAAACAGGAAGAGGAATATATTCGCCCTGTTGCATGAATAATGACAGTGAAATATTTACGATAAGAGGAATCGTTATTACCGCAATAAGACTCGAAATAGCAGTAAGCGTGATTGATAATGCAGTATCACCTCCGGATATGTGACTAATGAGATTAGATGTTGGTCCACCGGGGCAAGCGGCAAGTATCATTATTCCTACTGCAAGTTCCGGATTGTTGAGCCCAAATAACCATAAAAGTATAAAACCTACCAAAGGCAATATGATTATCTGGTTTAAAATACCTACGGATGCTGCTTTAGGATAAAGGATCACTCTTTTAAAATCATAGGGCACAAGTGATAGTCCCATACCGAGCATGATAATTGCAAGGGAGAGCGGTAGCATTATGTCAGTCAGGTAATTGGTTTCCATGCGGTTACAGGTTTAGTAATCTTAAATAACCATAGCTATCTTTGGTTAAGTATTATAAAACCTGCAATATAATAACAAGGTTAAATTAAACAGTATGAAGGATTAGTTTTTTCATAAAAAAAAGGCAGACCTGATTGATGGTCTGCCTTTCCGGGTTAATAATAACCTCAATTTACAACTGTTCAATATCAATATCCTCGGTTGTTGTTTGATTGCTTTCCACAAGCACATCCTGAACCATGCCAAGAACTTCAGTGAATTCTCCCTCAACGTTCGCTACTATAACAAGGTCATATTCTCCGGGAGCCATGTAAGCCAGGTAGTATGCACCGGTTTCATCTGCTATGTCACTATTGACGGCCTCGGGGAATCTTGTTTCCTCCTCAGCAGGATCATTAGCTTCTGATTCCTCGTAAGTGCTAGATTCATAAGCATATACCGCTATGCTAGTGTCTGCCGGAATATTTGAAACCTCACCAGAGATTTGACCTGCCTGATTATCAACGATAAGGCGGATGGTAGGTTTGAGAATATACATTCCGGAAGCTCCGGCTTTAACAACTGCTTTTCGTACATCCCAGTCCGCCGTTACCTCTACAGTACCATTGGAAGGAACGGTGAATGCTCCGACTGCTTTATAACCGGTTTGTCCACCGCTGGGCACAAAAAGAGCCTGTGTAGATCCGTCCTCAAATTCGAGGTAGCTGCCGGGAGTTGAGGGTTGGCCCTGACCCTGATCCGGTGCATCGAGCATAAACCTTATTTGTGTATAGGTACCTGCTTCCATTTCAAAACTTCCCAGAAGTTCAAAATCTCCTCTCTGAAGATCCAGAAGGTTATGTGTCTGGGGACCTTCAAAATCGGTGAATGTTTGCCAGCCATCTTCTTCTGTGTGGTACTCGACTTCTGATATAGTAATATGTACCCCGGTTATGCCTTCACTATCAATAGGCGCGTCAGTAAGATTGAGTTTTAATTTCCCTGTTTCGCCATTATCCTTTTCACACGACGAGAACAAAAACAGAGGCAATATTGCCAGTACCAGTAAAAAAACTTTCTTATTCATAATTATATTGATTTAAGTTATTAAAAATGTGTTTCTGTCTAAAAAACGACATCACTTTGCAAAAGGTTGGAACGGAAGGAAACTATTTTAAGTTATACCTTACGGAAAGTATTAAATTAAAGGAGGTATTTCTGGTACTGTTGAGGTAATCGGGGATTAATTCATTACCTGCAAAGATATTATTTAGCCCTAGTTTTGTCTGAAATCCGGCACCAAGCATCAGATTATTAGCAACAGGATAAAAATATTCGTATCCGCTTATTATACCGTAGTCAGCGGAACGATATTCACTGGTAAGTGAAAGTGATTCTCCGTTCAGATCCTGTATTGCATTTCTGAGCAAGCCGGCATAGGTTCCCATGAGCAAAGAATGTTTTCCATTGCCGCTGTTAAGAAAAAACCATCTTCCTGAAAGGGAAAGACCTGAATATCTGAACTGCATCTTGTTATTGATATATTGTCCGTGCAGATATTCTTTATATTCCTGCCTTGTAAGCGATACAATATGAAATTCTGCCTGAATATCAAAATTATTTATCGATTTGCCGGCCATGAATCCAAAGCTGTAACCAAAAGATGGAAGAGACGCTGTCAGCTCATCGCTCCTGAGACCTTGTAATGTCTTTCGGTTCAAAAGCCATGTGTTTGCAAGATGACCAGTCATACCTGCATAATATCCCGCCATAGAGGGTATGGCATTACCGGGACTGCTATCTTCTTTTCCGGTTAATCCCGAATACCCAATTGGTCTTACATCATATATTCCGGGTTCTGGTTTATATGTGTTGACAGGAAGGGGCTTTAAAAGATCATTTTGCCTGTATGCCAATTCCTCATCATTAGTATGGCTCACAGTATCTTGCCAGGCGGTCTTGATTTCCGGAAAATCCAGTGTTGCATTCAACAAAGATTTTAAATGAGGTGGCAACTTATGGACCTGTCCCCTGACAACATCAGGATTATTACTGCTATGGACCATAAGCTTATCAACGGCATCACTGCCCATAAAACCTTTATAAATAAATGTTCCCACCGATATGATAATTAAAAATGTTGCAGCCGCTGCCAGCGAAAATAATATTTTATTATTCCTGCTGACGGGAAGCTCTTTATCCAGGTTATTCCAGATGGCGTCAATATCCAGTTCATCCTGGATATCTTCCCAAACAGCCAAAGGAGGTTCCTCCCGGGCAGATTCGATCTTGTTTTTATACCATTTTAAAAAGTCCATTTTTCAGAAGTTCGCGTTACCTATAAAATTCATCAATAGCTTTCTCGCCCTGTTAAACTGTGACTTGGATGTACCCTCAGTGATATTAAGCTGTGTTGCAATTTCCTTATGAGAATACCCGTCGAGGGCATGAAGGTTGAAAATAATCCGCGCCCCTTCGGGCAACCTTTCCACATGTTCAAGAAGCTCATTGAACCCCATAGTTCTTAGTGCAGGATTGGAAGTTTGTAACCTTGGATCCTCGGGTTCCATTTCAATATAGTTCCCGGTTCTTTTTTTCTTTCTGATATGATCAATGGCAGTATTGGTTACTATTCTTCTGATCCAGCCTTCCAATGAGCCCTCAGTTTTGTAATATTTAATATTTTTAAAAACCTTGATAAATGCTTCCTGCAACATATCCTGGGCCATTGGCCTTTCACCTGCGTAACTCAGACAGATCGAATACATCTTGCCGGCAAAATGTCTGTACAATAATTCCTGCGATTGCCGGTCGTTTTTTATACATCCTGCAAGCACCTTGTCTTCGCTAACCCCCTGATTTATATAGGCCACTTTGTGAGACTTTAATATCATGGGGATTCAGTTAAATATTATACTAAAGGATTTTTCAATCCTGTTTGCCATAGAATTGAATATTTCACCGTTATTTTCAAGATTGATAAGGATAGTTTCTTCACCTCCCAGAATTGAAACATTTGCATTTTGTAAGACTGACATGTTCACCAGCTGAAATATGGAACGTGCATCAACTACAATCCTGGCTGTGGATGGGGTATCTTTCCTGAGTACAATTTTTTCTTCCTGTTTAGCGGACTTAGCCTTTATCCTAAGCTGTTCGCGAATATTATACTCAAAACGCAATGGTATTTCGCTGATATTTCCTCTTTTAATCGATCCGGTAAGTACCAGGGGGATTTCTCCATCTCCACCCAGCATAAGATCAAATTCCACCCGGTTATATACTCCCTGTGGAATATCAAAGCTTATATTCTGATTGCTGTTACCACTTTCAAGGTCTATCAGGAGCGGGCGTGCAAGATCCGAAACAAAGAAAACATCCTTACCCTGATCCCGTCTTCCGTCAAATTCAATTGATTCAATTGCTAGGGTTCCCTGACTGACTGAGAGTTTACCTGCCGGGATATCAACCGGCGGACCATTTTTCAGGTTCTCCTCATCAAGAGCTATCAGTTCGAAATCAAAAAAAACTTTAGCCGGCTGAGTAAGCGGGTCCTTGGTGCATCCGGACATAAGCAAGAGTAAAGTTATAACAGGAATAAATAAAACTTTAATCATATCTCGCCAATTAAATTAATACTTTTACTCTTAGAACGTAAATCAGTTAAAAAAGGTTGGAATACAATTTTTTTTCCGGTTATTTTTTAGACTTAATAATTCAATGACCGGAACGGTGATATATTTTTACTTATTGCATTAAGTTTAACCTTAGCTTTATTAATTCAAAAATAAATATATAATAATGCCATTAAGTGCATTAGTGTTTTTGCTAAATATGAATACTTATCTTCAGGCTTCAACGGCTCAAGGATATTTCTATGTTTGTTAATTATTCAGATTAAATTCCGTAACCATTTCCAGGTCTTATGTTCTTTCCTGGCTCAGTCCGGAAGATTGAGGGATTTATCAAAAATTTTACCAGTTAATAGCTTTTGTCTGTTTTTTCTTTGGCAAACCAGGAAACAGTATCTTCAATTGCTTTTTCGATCGGGGTTTGCGGGAGGCTTATTTCCCTTACTGCCTTGTTTGCAGTGTAATAATTGCCAATACTGAGGATCTTCATGTTAGTCAGATTCACAGCTGTGTTAAAACCGGCATATCTGACCAGGTTACCAGCAATGCCGGCTATAATTAAAAAAGATTTCGGAATTGTGACCAGAAAAGGCTTTTTACTTGTTTCGAAAAACATTTTTTTGTAAAACTCTTTATATGTAAGATTCACATTGGCAAGGATATAACATTCACCGTCTTTACCTGTTTCAACAGCATTACAAATTCCGGTTGCCACATCTTTTACATGTATAAAGTTTTTCCCTCCCGGCGGTATTAATAAAAATCTTGAGTCCAGAGCTCTTAAAATAATTCTGTTGGAACTTATTTTCCAGTCATTTGGCCCAATCATAAAAGTCGGGTTAACGACTATTATTTCGGTTTCTGATTCTTTAAACGAATCTAAAATAATGGTTTGTGCTTTTCTTTTGCTTATTACATAACCGGAATGGGTAAAAGGATATTTGGCGGGAACGGTTTCGTTGCCAGGTTCAGTCCTTGTCCCGTAGGCAAAAGTATTAGCTGTACTTACGTAAATAATTTTTTTTACATTGAACTTCTTAGCGGCTTTAATTATGTTCCTGGTTCCTTCCACGTTTACCATTTCATACTTGGTGTAATCAGCAATGGATTGGTCAGTCAGGGAGGCCACGTGTATTATTATATTACAATCTTTTGCAGCTTTGATTACATCATTTTCTTTAGTGATAGCGCCGTAAAAAGATTGAAGCCTTTCATGACTTATCATTAACCGGGCGGTTTTTCTGAGCATTCCCCTTACGTTATAACCTCTATTGAGAAGTTCCATAATAATATTACCTGCCAAAAAACTGTTGGCTCCGGTTACAAGCAGGGTCGGGGACATAAGGTTTGTTTTAATAGTTACCTGAAAAATCCCGTTTTAACAATAGCAGGTTTCTTTGACGAAGTCCCGGCTGCCCTTACGCGCCTGGCATCTCTGTTTTTCCAAAGGATAAGGTCGTTTCCTACCCTCAGTGCAATGCCTCCTTTTGCATCCAGAATCTGTGCACTTTCCATCACCTGATCCAGCAAGTTCCTGTCACTTATACCTTTATTTTCAAGGTTTCTGACAAGAGAGTTTTTAAGACTATCATCATCATCATCTGATTTAATCAAGTTTTCATCATGTTTTGATGATCTCTTCAGGTCTTCATCCCTGTCCACCCATATTACTGTTACAAAATGTTCAGAAACTGATGGGTTTATTGTTGAAGCTGTCAGATGGAACTGATCAGGAGCTGTTTCGGGGTCTTCCACCGGCGGATCAAAACCGGTGTGCTGTTTAAACTCAAGATCACCGGGGGTCATGAACCGGAGTGCAAGACGGGCATCGCCCGAAGTACTGACCACAACATGGTTATTATCGTCAACCTGCATTTCATGCATGGCATGGAAGAGCCACTGGTAGGTAGAGGAACTTCCGGATGTCTTGATATCATCTATAATCACAAAATAGTCTGGCCGTACAAACAATATGTGCCGGTGGAATTTTTCAAGTCTTTCGCCATATGCCTGTGTTGCGTCTCCTGCCGTATAAACATAACCATCTTGTTCATGGTATTCAATAATCTCTCCACGTGAACTACGCTGCCGGGGAACCTGTCCCTTATTATCAACCAGTATGCTGTTATGTGCATCAGTCTGCCAGATCCATTCACGATGATGGGGAATTCCATGAGTCTGCCTGTAGCCGCTGCTGATGGCAAGTGGTTCTTTAAAGGCTTCGATAATAAATGCATTCTGACTTGCATGATTGTGACTGATAGCACCAAAAGGATTACTTTTAAAAAGCATCATCACATTGCTGTCAGGATCTGCCATTTTACTATGCATAGCCACCAGTCCCACATCATAAAAAACACGGGACTGTGGCAGCTCATAAGGCGACCGTGCTTCCAGTCCGGGATTAAAAATACGAATTGCTTTCCTTCCGGAAGGTCCGGCACCGATCTGCTCGGAATGCCAGCGAAAATAGGGATTGTCATATATATTTGACAACATGTAGGTGACTATTCCTGTCGCAGTGCCGAGAGGCGAATGATGCCCGTCACCGAATGCTCTTGTGGGCCTTCCGGGATAAGCAGCATACAGTCCGAAATAACCGGTATTTTGGAAGAATGGTTTGTTTTTAAGGGGAATACCATAATGATCCAGCTCATGAACAACCCTTACCATACGGCGCATGTAACCGCTCCAGTAACTAATCCCTTCATGCCACCCTCCTTCATCTCCGCCCCAGGCCGGATAAGTGCTCCAGACAAGTTTAAGGGTATAATCCAGCCAATCTCTGGCTTCAGGAGCCTCATGTGCAAGAACAATACCTCCCTCAAGGGCAAAACCGACCATACGACCCGGGTGACTTGAATATGGCTGGCTTTCCATTGGCCGGTTACGATGTACATCCCTGTTTATCTGTACCATTCTTGCGGTCAGTACCTCTTCACATATCCTGCGGTCTTCATCACTGAGAAAATCGTAGATCCAGTCGTATACCGGGGTTGCATTTTCGGCTATATCCATTCCCAGCTCTGTGGGCCAGATGGTACTGGAAGATCCTTCCACATCCCAGCTCATGAAATGCATCAGCCTGCGTCTGGCTTCTTCTGCAAAGCGCTCATCTCCAGTATAGATATATGCCAGGGCACTGGTTACCATGCGCTGGGTATACGGACGCATGGTCCGCCATGCATTATAATATAATTCACGGTAATCATCCGGCCATGGATCAGGTTCCTGGAAGAGGGGCTCTGCCATGGCAAGGATCTCTTCTGCATGTTCAATAACCGGCCTGGTAAACTGAGCATACCTGTTTTGTGAATCAGTGCGGATTTGTTCAACAAGTTTTGGCGAAAAGTATAAACGGGGCCGGTGCTTCGGAATTCTCGATATTACCTCATCTACGGGCATAAGGGGAAAATGGGTAGCTGTTTCGGGTATTGTAAATTTCCGTATGCGGCTAAAATTCTCCTTGCCTCCCTCAGTGAAGCCGTAACGCCAGTACCATTTACCGGGGTCCATAATTTCTGTTGGAATGTGTACTGTCATATCAATATCACGAATGGTAATGGTTTGTTTTGATTTAAATGAACGGGAACGGGAGTACTGGATTATATACTTTTCCTGTCCATCAACCGGCAGCCATATAAAAGCTGGGGGATTAGTGGATGTTATATCACCATCCACTGGAGAATAGTTTACTTCGCTGGTTGAGGGAGGACGATCCAGATCCTGGCTATGTAAAATATTGGTGGTTAATGTAAAAGTGAATACCAGGAGAAAAAATGATCTCAGTACAAAACCCGAATTCAGATATTGTTTGCTTTTCCATGAGGAGGGTTTTATAATACTGACAATTAAGTTGCTATGAATTAAATAGTGAGGATTCATATTAAGTTAAATTTATTAACAGATGATATAATAGTGAGTTGGTAAAAATATAAAATCGTTCGGATCTAAACCTGGTTTTATTTTTATTAAAAATATCTTTTCTGTGATAATAGTTTGATCCTTTTTTTCTCATTTAGTGGTCTAATGCCCCGCCCCTTTGAGTCCGAAATAACCAATACCAATAGCATACTTCTGAGCTCTGTGCCGGGGGAGTTTATTCAACTTTGTTTTTTTGCTTTTAGCTCTCTTTTAATCCTTTTTGTCATAATGGGCAATCTTATTGATATTGGCACTGTTTTCATTAGGAGTCTTATGAATTTGTTAAACCATCCGAGGGTTATCTGTGGTTTATTATGGAAAAGATTATCCAGTGATTTCTCTGCTACATACTCAGTATTAAGAACTCCGAGACTTCCGAATAATCCATGTTTATTTATTCGTTTAATTACCTGTCTATTGGTTCTCATCGGACCAGGGTGCAAGACACTCACATTAACTCCGGTTCCCTTAAGTTCCTGGTGCAGCCCCCTGGTAAAATAATGAGTGAATACCTTGGAAGCGGGATATATTGTTTTGTAGCCAATAGGGCTGAATGAGGCTATACTGCCAACGTTTAGTATATAAGATTGCTCATGTGATTTAAGTTCGGGCAATAGTTGATGGGTAATGAGCGTCAAAGCTGTTACATTTAAAGCTATCATTTTTTCCAGGTAATCTGTTTCAGCCTCCACAAATTCCTTTGATCCGCCAATACCTGCATTGTTTATAAGAATATTAATCCTGAATTTGCTTAATGTCCAGTCAATAAGTTTTTTGATGTTTCCGGTTTTCGTAAGGTCGGTTTCAAAGTAACTGCATTCAATACTGTAATTTTCTTTCAGATGAGTACACAGCTCTGGCAATCCGTCTTCAGGCAGTGCTACCAAGAGAAGATTGATGTTCCTTTTGGCAAGTTCGAAAGTGAAAGCCCTTCCCAGTCCCCTGCTTGCACCGGTAACAAAAGCATATGTTTCAAGGTTTTTATCGTTCTGAATTTGTTTATTTTCATTATGTTTTTTGGTATAGTCTTTCATGATCCATATTGATGATACGACTATTATCTTAATATAAATAGCAGTGAACTTATTAACCCGGAATTTATTTGTTAATGCAAATTTAGAAACTTCTCCTGATTCCCGGGTAATATATTATTCATTTGGAGTTCTTATTTAAATGATTAATTG
>CAZFOO010000043.1:0-31482 GCA_964520585.1 uncultured Bacteroidales bacterium | reverse complement strand
ATGGATAAAACAATCGAAAATGGCCATTTTGTAATAAGGGTTTACGCTATTTTAATTAATGATAACAAAGAAGTATTATTAAGTGATGAACACCGGTTTGATATGCAAATGACCAAATTTCCGTGAGGAGGTATGCATTTTGGTGAGGGGCCTGAGGACTGCCTGCGACGCGAAGCATTGGAGGAATTTGGTCAGCCGGCAGAAATAATAAGCCATTTCTATACTACAGGATTTTTTCAGAAAGCAATGTTTTTTGAAAACCATCAACTGATCAGTATATATTACAGAATATCATTACCCGGAAAAATAAACTTCCCTGTATCAGAAAAACCTTATGATTTCAGCACCAGTATAAGCAACCAGGAATCCTTCAGATGGCAAAAACTGGATAATCTTTATATAGATGACCTGAGTTTTCCGGTCGATAAATTTGTGGCTGGAATGCTGATTGAACATTATAAACAGGGAATATTATAAAATTCATCTCAAACGGATTCCAAAGTCCTCATCCTGGAAAATTTTCAATAAGTTAACAGTCTCACTCTGAAGAACCAGCCTGCTTTATAAAAATGTATGTCTGGCATTCATCATGAGAAGTGAGAAAACAGAGGAAGTACACTCTGAGAATCTATAATTTATCATCAGTTAACTCATTAATTTCGATCCTGATGGCATATTCTTCTGGTTTAATTTCATAATTATAATACTCAGCATAATACTGGGTTATTTCAGCGTCAAAGAATAATATAATCGAAGAATAAAATACCCGGAGGATAAATATTACCGCAGAACCGGCAGCTCCTAAATTACACTTATATCGCTCAGTCCTAATAGCAAACCAATAAGATATTTCCCTGCTGTAAATAATGCCGCTGTAACAAATGCACCTACCCATATAACTCTCCATATTATCCTGGTGTCAGGGAGATATTTACAGATAAGCGCAAAAATAATAAGCAGGACCGCAAAAGAAAAAATAAAATTTAAAGAATTATGTAAAATCGTGAAAAGTGTTGTTGAAGTAACCAGAAAAACTAAGGTACCAACTATGGTGCCGGTAATATTTATTTAGGTTTCGCTGAAATTTTCAACAATCGTTTTCACAAAGGCACCACCTTGTGGACCTATAAGGAAATTAAGCTCATTATATATTCTGGTTTTATAAACAATACCAGTAAAACATTGGATCAAGACAATAGAAAAATGAATGGCTCAAACTCCTTATATCCTGTGCTTATCAAGCGATTTCATCAATCTTTTTCTGGAAAAGAAAATTCTGCTCTTAACTGTACCTATTTTAAGATCCATTTCTTCTGCAATTTCCTTGTATTTATAGCCTGATGTATACAATTCAAATGGAATCCTGAACCTGTCCTCCAGAGATTCAATGTTCTTGTTAATCTCATTGAATGTGATCCCGGCATCCGGAAGGAAAGCCGACGACTCCTCAGATTTATTAAGTAAATATAAATCTGTTGTATTATCAAAAATCGTATTTTGTTTTAACATCTTCCTGTAATTATTAATAAATGTATTTTTTAAAATAGTAAATGTCCACGCTTTTAAATTGGTCCGGTCAGTAAATTGTCGACGGGCGGTTAAAGCCTTAAGATATGTTTCCTGAACAAGATCAATTGCATCTTCATGATTTGATGTCAGACTGTAAGCAAATCTTGTAAGATTCTTTTCCAGGTTTACCAGTTGCTGGTTAAATTCAATTACTGTCATAACTGCTTGTTTTGTAATTTATGCTTTACTAAATCCTCCTAATTAAAACAATATCTTTTTATGCAAGTACATAAATTCATTGTCAGGATAATAATTTATATGCATTATATTCATCTCAAAAAATAATCCAAAATCAAAGCAATAAATTTTCTCAGATCACATCATTAATAAAACAAAATTTGTCTTATGGGTCGTAACTGATTATTATGAAGGACTTTGGTCTATTTATATCTAATTAATCCTTATAATTATAAAAGGTTTGTTTACCAAAAATCTTATCAAACTTCAACTTTGGACCATATTACTCATTATGGCTGACTGCTGAATAATTTCCCGGATTTTTTAAAAAATGTAGAATTAAGTGCCCATTCAGTCTTACCATATAAATAATTGTGGAGGAATATATCACCGGTATCTACATGAGACATTACAATATAAATATACACCTGTTATTAATTATGAAATTCTTCCGGGATCCACTGAATTTGGAGATGTGTAATTTTCACTCCGTGAATGAGAGATATATACACATTTTTTTAAATTAAACAGGATATATAGAATCACAATTAAAAAAAAGGAATACCATGGCACAGGCTTATCAACTTATTACCTGAAAAACTATGGATCGCATATGACTGTAAAACAGAACATGAAAAAGATTCAGTACTGTTATATTTATATATTAGCTTTATGAGAAGTTGTTAAAATTCATATTAAATTACCGGGACTAATAAATATGGCATGATATTTAGATAATATGAATTAAAGATTATCAGTAATAATCAACAACAATTATTTAATAACCAATAAAATTTAAATATCATGGAAAGATTACAAATCAAGGGAAAGTGGAACCAGATTAAAGGAGGACTAAAACAGAAATATGGTGAACTAACCGATGATGACCTTAATTATGTAGAAGGAAAGGAAGATGAACTTCTGGGCAGGCTTCAGGAGAAAACAGGCAAGACAAAGGAACAGCTGATAGATGAAATTAATAAACTTTAATTGATTTCAAAATACCAACTATTTTAATAGGAGCCCTTATAAAATTGTAGTCATATACCAGTGATTACAATTTTATATTTTATATTTCTTCTGCAAGAATTTCTATTCCCTGAACCATATTATCCCAGGAAAATCTGTACTTCTCGTTTTTTATATTTTGAATGAATTCTGCAGATTTTTTATTATCAAAGAAATCGGCTATTGATCCGGCAATTTCTTCCGGATCCTTTTTGCAAACATAACCAGTCCTGCCGTCGAAGACGACTTCCTGTAACCCGCCAACATCGGTAACCAGCACCGGTTTATTGAAATGATATGCAATCTGTGTAACACCACTCTGGGTGGCAGATAAATATGGTAATATGACCAGATCCGATGCTGAAAAATAATAACCAACCTCTTCTTTCGGAACGAAGCCTTCCGTGAAAATGATCCTTTCTTCAAGTCCAAGTTCCTTCACCATGTTCCGGTACTTTTTCTCATCCTCGTAAAATTCCCCGGCTACTAAAAGTTTAAGATTTAAATGATTAATCGAACCTTTTGACATAGCTTTAATTAAAAGACCAAGTCCCTTATAATTTCTTATTAAGCCAAAAAATAGCAAATACTTCTGATCCGGATCAAGACCGAGGTGATCACATGCATCATTTTTTGATACCGGATCACCAAAGATATCATACACAGGATGAGGAACCATTTTAGCCGGTTTGTCTATTCCTGTTTTCCTTAAGTCTTCAAGCACTTTGGACGACATAGTAATGAACCCGTCACATGATTTTAAGAAGAACCTGTTTAGATTCAGGGCTCCTGGCATTTTTTCATGAGGATCGATGTTGTGCAAAACACCAATCACTTTTAAACCGGTCCTTTTTTTTGCATGCCTGATTATATAACCATAGGCAGGAGCAAAAAAGGGCATCCAGTACTGTACAAGCAGACAATCCGGCTTCATTCTGACAATCTCTCTTGCCGTGGTGCGCCAGGTAAGAGGATTTGTTGAATTAATAAGGTTTTTCCCCCGGATATAAGAAAACGAAGGTCTGTTTTCATACTGGCTCTTCCCGGGAAATAACAATGGCGGATAAAGCCTGGAGAATCCAATTACATATGGATCATGCATTTTTTCCAGCGCCTTATAAAGAGAATCATTGAAATTTGCTATACCTCCCCGCAGCGGCGAAGAAGGTCCGATGAGAATAATCTTCAATTTTCAGAGATTTATTTTTTTGTCTATCTCGTATAAATTTCTGATTGGTGAATTCCTGGCAATTAATTCGCCCAGAAAACCTGCCAGAAATAGTTGTGTGCCGAGAATCATGGCAGTAAACGAAAGATAGAAATAGGGACTATTGGTTACAAGTGGGGCCCTGATACCTTTGCTTAACAAGAATAACTTCATGCCACCCAGGTAAAGAGCTGAAAGAAAACCGAAAATGAACATCAAGGTTCCGAGACTACCGAACAAATGCATGGGCCTCTTACCAAATCGATTAACAAAAGAGAGCGACAAAAGGTCAAGAAAGCCGTTTACAAACCGCTCCATTCCGAATTTGGTTGACCCGTACTTACGTTGCCGGTGCTGCACCACTTTTTCACCAATTTTAGTAAAACCGGCATTTTTAACAAGAACAGGAATATACCTGTGCATCTCACCATAAACCTCAATCCTTTTGACAACCTCATTGCGATAGGCTTTTAATCCGCAATTAAAATCATGTAATCTAATACCTGTAACCATTCGGGCAGTAAAATTAAAAAACCGGCTGGGTATCTTCTTTCCAGGTGGATCATGTCTCTCTTTTTTCCAGCCGGAGACAAGATCATAATTATCCTCTTTAACCATCCTGTAAAGTTCGGGAATCTCACCGGGATCATCCTGCATGTCAGCATCCATGGTTATTACAACATCACCGAGAGCAGCTTTGAAACCGGAATATAATGCTGCTGACTTACCATAATTTCTTCTGAATCCCAACGCTTTTACAAATTCGTGAACAGTCGTTAAACGCTCAATCACTTCCCATGACCGGTCTGAACTTCCATCATCAATAAATATTATCTCATAAGAGAAACCATGCCGGACCAAAACATCAATTAACCAGTCGGCTAACTCCTCAAGCGATTCCTGTTCATTATACAATGGCACTACCACGGAGATATCCATATAGGGACTAATTACCTGGTTTAAACATTTTCATTTTCAAAGGGATCACCTTCTCTTTTAAGAAAAATTGATGTTATGAGTGAAAATATAAATCCCATAAAAACACTGCTTAAAAGTCCAAGTACCGACATCATCAAAGGATTTGTGAAACGCTTTGCCATGTCCATGGCCATTTCAATCTGATCATCACTCATGCCGGCATCATAATAAGCCTGCTCCATCACAGCGTAGGTTTTATCTATCAAACCTGGATCGATAACCGTATACAATAAGTAGGTGAAAAAGGAGGTGATAATGCCGGCCCACAAAGCAGTGAGGGTACCTACACCCAGTGCACGGCCGTAGCTTATATATCCACCCTGCTCCTGATCACGATAAGCCCTGGTTGCAAGTACTATCCCCACAATGGTTATTACAAAAGAAACATATCCGAGGCTTTGATTGGTAGTTGCATCGAACATCCATAACAAGAGACTGTAAATAATAAGAGCCAGCCCAAGCATGGCACCATAATTCATGGTGCTTTTAACAAGAGAGTTTTTGTTTTTGTCTTCCATAATATTTAAAGATTTTATTGATGAAACTTTATAAACTTACACATAAAATTATCCATAGACCAAAAAGACATGAGGATATCATGAATTAAAACCAATAATGTGAAGTACATGCAATTTAGAAAAACAGGTTATGAACTTGATTATCCTAATTTAGCGTATTCACTTGATTTATGCAAGTGGTAGCAAATATATTGGTTTTTTGCAGAATGAGCTTTCAAAAGTTGGAAAAATATCGCAGATTTGTTATCTTTGCATTGGGTAAGTCTTATACGGCCAGCTCCTGTTGAACTCCCCCAGGTCCGGAAGGAAGCAAGGGTAAACGGTTGAGCGGCGCGATATAAGTAGCTTACCCACTTTTTATTAACCTAAAACATTTGAGATGAAGTTCTTTTTAGACACTGCAAATCTGGAACAGATAAAAACAGCCCAGGAAATGGGTGTAATTGACGGGGTAACGACTAATCCCTCCCTGATGGCAAAAGAAGGTATAAAAGGAGAAAATAATATATTTGAACATTACAGTAAAATATGTGAACTGGTTGATGGTGATGTAAGCGCAGAAGTTATTTCGACTGATTTTGAAGGTATGATCAAAGAAGGAGAAAAACTTGCCGCGCTGCATAAGCAGATAATTGTAAAAAGACCGGTGATCAAAGAAGGAATAAGAGCCATAAAATATCTTACCGGCAAGGGCATCAAAACTAACTGTACACTGATTTTTAATGCGGGACAGGCATTGCTTGCAGCAAAAGCCGGAGCCACCTATGTATCTCCTTTTATCGGCAGAATTGATGATATAGGTGAGAATGGCATGGAGCTTATCGACAGGTTGGTCCTGATCTTTGAATTATACGGATTTGAAACAGAGATAATTGCAGCATCAATAAGAAATACCAGCCATATACTACAATGTATGGAAGCAGGAGTAGATGTGGCTACCTGTCCGCTTGATGCAATAACAGGACTTCTTAATCATCCCCTGACGGATTCAGGCCTTGAGAAATTTCTTTCAGATCACCGCAAACTGAACGGCTAAAAATTACGCAAATGCTCCTGAAAGTACACCCTGCAAATCCAAGTTCCAGGTCCATCCAGAAAGTAGTTGATATACTTCATGATGGCGGATTGATAATATATCCCACCGATACGGTATATGGACTGGGATGTGATATTTTCAACTCAAAGGCAGTTGAGAGAGTCTCCAGACTAAAGGGAATAAAACTGAAGGAAGCTGATTTTTCCTTTATTTGTCATGATTTTTCACATCTTTCAGATTATACCAAACCAATTGGCAGCTCAAATTTTAAGCTCATAAGTAAGAACCTGCCCGGGCCTTTTACCTTTATTCTGCCGGCCAGCAATAAGGTACCGAAATTGTTTAAAAGCAAAAAGAAAACAGTTGGAATACGAATTCCCGACAATAATATTATACTTGAAATTGTGAGGGTTTTCGGACATCCCATACTTACCACATCTATCCATGATGACGACCAGGTACTTGAATATACAACAGATCCGGAACTTATACATGAAAAATTCAAGGATAAGGTAGATGTTGTAATAGATGGAGGGTACGGTAGCAATATCCCTTCAACCGTTGTTGATTGTACTGAAGATGTACCTGTTATTGTGCGAAAGGGATTAGGGGAACTTAAGTTCTGAACCATTTTATTTTCTCCAGAAAGAAGGCGCAAATAGAACAAGAACTGTAAATAATTCCAGTCTTCCCAGAAGCATCAGGAAGGAAAGGAACCATTTCCCAGTGTCCGGAAAGTGGGCGTAATTTTCAACTGGTCCAACTCTTCCCATACCCGGACCAATATTGCCGAGACACGCAGCAGCCGTACCAAAAGAGGTATCTATCTCATATCCCATGGAAGAGATAACTACCACACTAATTATTAATATCAATATATAAATAAAAACAAACGCCAGTACGTTTCCTATAATGTTTTGGGAAATCGGTCTGCTGTTTAATTTTACATGAATTACTGCATTCGGATACATAAGTCTTTTTATTTCAAGATAGGTGTTTTTCAACACCAGTAAGATCCGGATAATCTTTATGCCTCCTCCTGTTGAACCTGCAGACCCCCCAAAAAACATCAGAACAAATATTAATATAGTAAGGGCGGGTATCCAGCCAAGATAATCAACAGTTACAAAACCTGTAGTGGTGACTATTGAAACAACCTGGAAAGATGCAAGCCGGAAGGATTCTTCAATCCTGTAACCCTCCATAAAAATCAATCCCACTGTAAGTATCAGAACAAAAAAGAGTACCAGTGAGAGATAAAACCTGAACTCTTCATTCTTCCATAATTTACTGAACCTTAAATTTATTGCAAAATAGGAGAGAATAAAGTTGGTTCCGGCAATAAACATGAACAAGGTAATTATATACTGAATATAAGGAGACTCAAAATAAGCAATGCTGGCCTGTTTGGTTGAATATCCCCCTGTAGCCATGGTAGTGAAGGAATGACATACCGAATCAAAAAAGTTCATTCCTCCTGACAAAAGCAATATTATCTCCAAAATAGTAAAAAATATATATATCCCCCATAACCGCCTTGCAGTTTGCTTAACCCGGGGATGAAGCTTTTCTTTTGTCGGCCCTGGCACCTCGGCCACAAATAACTGCATACCTCCAATGCCCAGAACAGGTAGAACCGCAAGTGAAAGAACAATTATACCCATGCCACCCATCCATTGGGTAAGTGACCTCCATAACAGGAGTCCGCGTGGCATAGCCTCAATATCTTCGAGTATGGAAGCACCTGTAGTAGTAAAACCGGACATGGTTTCAAAGAAAGCATTACTGAAGGAAGGTATACTTCCGCTCAGCCAGAACGGGAGACTACCAAAGAGACTGAAAATGATCCATACAAGAGAAACAATAATAAAGCCCTCTCTCTTGCCTATTGAATTATCAGCCCCCCGGGTAAAATACCAGGTGATTCCTCCTGTAAAAAACATAATTCCGGCAGAAACAGAAAAGGCTGAAAAATCACCATCATCAAAAAAAAATGATGCTGGCATGCATAATAATATAAAAAAGCCTTCAATAATGATCAAAAGCCCCAGCACATTGACTATCTTTCTGTAATTAAGCATCCTATTTAAAAAACCTGCCTACTTTATATATGGCCGATGGAAGAGCAAAAACAATAACAATATCATTTGGCTTGATCTGGGTATTCCCGTGAACTATGAAACTTGATTTCCCCCTGATCACCCCCCCAATAATGGCATCGTCAGGAATGTCAATAGATTTAACAGGCCCCCTTGTTATAATGCTTCCCGGTCTGGCTATATATTCCAATATCTCCGCATCGGTACCGGTAAGGCATTTTATTGAGGAAATCGCTTCGTCCATAGTAAAACGAAAAATACGGCTTGCAGTACTTACTTTCTTATTGATAATAGTATCCAAACCCATATTTTCAGCTACCGGGATATAATCAAAATTTTCAACCTCACAAATGACTTTTTTAACTCCCAGTTTTTTAGCGGTCAAGCATGATAGAATATTGGTCTCCGCGCTGCCTGTAACAGCAATGAATGCATCCATGCTGGTGATTCCATTTTCTTTGAGAAGATCAATATTACGGCCATCCCCATTTATTATAAGGGTGTCGTCTACCCACTCAGCTATCATATTGCACTTATTCTTGTCTACTTCTATAAGCTTTATATTGCATTGGTTTTCCAGATCCATGGCTGTCCTTATTCCGATACGGCTGCCACCCAAAATCATGATATTTTTAACAACTATGTCTTCTTTACCGCTGTAGCTCATTATTTCGGGAATCCCGGAGGGACTGGAAATTACATAAACAAGGTCGTTAGGCAAAAACTGATCGCAACCACGGGGTATAATGGTTTCATTTCCGCGGGTTATTGCAACTGCCCGAAAATCCATTTTGATATTCTTCTTGGCTATATCGAATAACGATTTACTTATGACAGGAGCATTCTCATCAAGCTTGATAACATAAAGAGACAATTTACCTCCCGCATAATCAACAAAATCGGTGGTTGAGGTTTTATTAAGAAGTGTTATCACCTCTCGTGATGCAATACGCTCGGGATAAATAAAATAATCAATCCCCAGGGATATAAATTGCTCCTTATTATGAGCGATAAGATACTCAGAACTGTCAATACGGGCAATGGTTTTTTTAGCACCAAGCTTCTTGGCAAGTATTGCACCTGTTATATTGGTTTCTTCAGAAGGTGCTACCGCAATAAACAGGTCACATCTTTTAACATTTGCCTCCTTCAGCACTTCAAATGATGTGGTTGATCCCCTGACAGTCATTAAATCATAGCTTGATTCGATGAAATGAAGTTTCTCTGAATCAGGATCAATAACTATAATATCATGTTTTTCATTGCTGAGCATCTTGGCCAGGTGGGTACCCACCTCTCCGGCACCTGCAATAATAATTTTCATGTATTCTGAAATTTGCAATAATAATCAGGCAAAAGTAAAAACTAAATCCACAATAATTAATAATTTCATTAAAAAGTACCAACAAAAGAATTTATAAATATTACATCCCGGCAATAAATGATCCGCAATCACTTACATCATGAAATTCAAATCCCCGTTCTTTGCAGTATTCAATGATTTTTAGTTTTTGCCTGTAAGAAACCGAAGAATCAATAACCACAATTTCAGGAATAACTGCCCTCCCAATAAAATCTAGAGTCATTGAAGACCGGGCAGTAATCACAAGTATATCTACATAAACATCTGTTTTTGTGGTTAAATTCTCACTTTCTCCACTTCGGGCAAAATAAATTCTGTTGCCGGCAAAAAAAACGAAATCTCCGGTAATATAAACCGGTAGAGATTTGTCGGATAACTCAGAACTGAAAAAATCAGTTTCAGCTATTATACTTGTATTTCCCGCATTTAAATATAAAGCCGGACGTGAGGCAATATATGGCATATATGCATTATCATGAATATCAGGACCTGAACCAACAATAATATTATCATTCCCCGATATAAAATTAAACAGGGAATGATTTCTTGCATTATAGACTATAAAAATATTCTGGCGGTCTGTTCCTATTATGTGATCAGCTCTCAATACAAGTGATGCGATAACAAGTAATAATGAATATTGAAGAAAACGAATCTTTTTCCCAAACAAAAATAAAGTCAGGGTAATAATTATACCAAAAAGAATAGCCAAAAGTCCATAGTTTACAACAATACCGGTAGTCTGCGCTAACGGCAGATCACTGACTGCCTCTGTAAGAAAATTCAGGAACATAAGAGCCGATTCTAAGATAAAAGCGAGGCCCCCGGAAATTATTGGAATGAAGGAAAACAAAAAGAAGAAAAATCCACTGTACAATATCAACATCGCCAGCGGAACAACCAGGACATTGGTCAGTAAAAAATAATTGGGAAACTGATTAAAATAATACAAACATAATGGGAAAATGAAAATCTGTGCAGAAAATGATATCGTGCAAAGTGTCCATATTTTATCTGACACATAACTACTGAACCGGAAAAGAGAATAAATGAATGGCTGATAATGCACTATACCTGATACAGCAAGATAGGATAACTGAAATCCAACCATGAAAAGAGAATAGGGGTCAACCAGTAGCTGAAATAAAGCGGCAGATGCTATAGTATTTAAAACGGTTGTTGATTGACCGGTTTTTCTGGCAATTGCAAGGAAAGTAAACATAGTTGCCGAACGGATGACAGATGGGGACAAACCAGTAAGAAAAGCATAAAACCATATGACCAGTATTATAATAACATTGCTCAGAAAACAATTTTTCCTTATCCTGAAAAAACCGGCTACCCGGATCAATAAGATGTACAATATACCCACATGCAGTCCTGATACGGCAAGGATGTGCATTGCACCAGCCACTGCGAATAATTGCCGGGTTTCATGATCCAGAGCACTATTATATCCAAGTAGAATAGCGGCAGCAACAGAATATTCCTTTCCACCAATACCAGAGTATCTTAATTTCTCAAGCAACTTATGTCTTAATCTGAGTGCATTCCGTTTAAGCTTAATCCCACTGCTCCTGCTCTCGCCTTCAGGCAGGAACCATGAATCACCGTGAAGATATATTTCACCAGAAATGCCCTGCACATACATATGACGCTGGTAATCAAACTCAAAAGGATTACCCTGGTTGATGATCTCACGAAATGAACCTAAGAGAACTATACGATCACCTGCTCTGAGAAGAGCCGCGGAACTGTTTTTTTCCATCCAGGCAACCGCCATGCCGGAAACACCTAATATTCTGTCACCTGCAATAATCCATTCAGGTTCAATAATGAGCCGGTAACTATTATTTTTTTCTTCAGGATACTCCAGTATTATGGCACTAAAAAAACTATCCTGCTTATTATAACCGGTAAAAAAAAAGCTTTGTCTTCTTCCCTGCGTCAAACCCATTGAAACAGTTAAAACAAACAGGTTCAGAGCAAGTCCATAAAACCATATCCTCCTGTAATCAGGGTTAACGTGCTCATATTTCAGGATAATGCAAATCAGCAAAAATAATATCAGGCTTGCAGGAATCACAAAAAAAAGCTGAACCCCAATTTTATCCTGAATAATAATACCAAGGATAAAGGGTATGAGCAGGCGAAGCATGGGAATCTTTTTCAACCCCTCATAAGACTTCATTATCTGTCATTTGGTAACCAACTATATTAAAGTTAGCAAAAACCAATGACTATATCAACAGGAAAAATGTAAAAAAGCATACCATCGCAACCCGGATGTGCAACCTGTCGGACCTGTCAGGTTAATAACGGTTTAAGATGAACCAAGATAATTAATAGATATAAATCAGGCGTGTTTTATGCGGTATTTCACGTCCACTTTTCCCTTGCTTATGGAAGTCAGTTTTCTTTTCAGTAAACGTTTTTTTAATGGAGAAATCAGATCAATAAACAGTCTTCCCTCAAGATGATCATATTCGTGCTGAATAATCCTGGCAGCAATACCATCGTAGTATTCTTCCTTATAATTAAAATCACTGTCACAATACCGGATCCATATGGCAGATTCTCGTTCCACATCTTCCCGAATATCAGGAATACTCAGACAGCCTTCATTAAATGCACTGAACTCCCCTTCCCGGGAAATGATTGTAGGATTAATGAATACTTTCTTAAAATCTTTAAGTGAAGGATCATCTTCTTCGAGTGGTGAAGCATCCACAACGAATATTCTGAGTGATTTACCTATCTGGGGAGCAGCCAGTCCGATACCATCACTATGATACATTGTTTCATAGAGGCTGTCCGTCAATTCGTTCAACCCCTTAAAATCAGAAGGGACTTCAGCTGCTACTTTTCTTAATACGGGCGAGCCATATAAAAAAACCGGATATATCATTCTATAATATTTTTTCCTGATCAATATATGATTGAAGCATAATTACTGCACTGATCTTATCTACCATGGCTTTATCTCTTCGTGCCATTTTCCGGATTCCGCCATCACGCATAGTCTTCTTTGCCAATTTTGAAGTAAAACGCTCATCAATACGTTTAACCGGCATTCCTGGAAATTCCTTTTTAAGTTTTTTCACAAATGGTTCTGAATACTTAACAGCTTCCGAGGGCATATTGTTCATTTGTAAAGGTGCACCTACGACAAAAATATCCACCATTTCCTTTTCACAATATCTATGCAGATAACTAAAAATTTCTGCAACAGGAATTGTGTCAAGTCCGGTACAAATAATCCTTAGTGGATCTGTAACTGCCAGACCAATTCTTTTCTGCCCTATATCCAGCCCCATTATCCTACCCATAAAAATTCCGAATTATAAATATACATGAAACCCTCATCTTAATTTTTAACACAATATAAAATAAATAAATCAGGGGGATCCATCCATTTGAAACACTGAATATGAATTACCTGTTAAACATAATAAAATGAATATTAAATTAATTAACCTGTTTTATTCGAATTAAATCCTATTTCAAAGGGATTGTAAAATAAAAGTCCGAGCCCGAACCTTCTGAACTCCGCACTCTCAGATCCCCTTTTAAAAGTAGGGCAATTCCTTTGGCTATAGACAAACCAAGCCCTGCGCCATCGAAATCCCTGCTTATCCTTTCATCCACCTGCCTGAACCTTTCGAAAATAATTCCGTGATATTCCGGAGATATGCCGATTCCTGTATCTTTAACAAAAAAAGATACCATTTTATTGTCAGTAAGGAAACTTCCTATTTCAATCCTGCCATAATCAGTAAATTTCACAGCATTGTGAATAAGGTGCTTTAATGCCATTCCAACCAGAGCCTCATCAGAAAAAACAATATTATCGGT
Organism: uncultured Bacteroidales bacterium; assembly: GCA_964520585.1. Classification (GTDB taxonomy): domain Bacteria; phylum Bacteroidota; class Bacteroidia; order Bacteroidales; family PUMT01; genus PXAP01. The sequence goes on along the minus strand of CAZFOO010000043.1, from coordinate 17,672 downwards.
CACCCTGTTATCTGAACAAATCTGAACAGTTTCCTGCTTCCCATTATAAAGCACGAGTTGTTCCAACCCATATTTATATATATCGTCCAACAAATGCCCTGGGGAGAAATCAAATTTCCTTACGGGCATCTGATCTGAATCAATCTTTGCCTGATCAACTATATTGCTTACTACATGAAGCAATTGCCTAGAACTTTGACTTATAAAATCAACATACTTATTAACCGCATCCGGATCTTTCTCGTATTTAAGTAACTGACTGAATCCAATTATACTGTTCATCGGTGAACGGATCTCATGAGAAAGATTCGAAAGGAATGCGGATTTCAGCCTGTCCGACTCTTCAGCCTTTTCCTTGGCTGAAATTATCTGATTCTCCATTTCAATCCGGTCGGTTATATCAATAATAAAACCCTCCAGAGCAATAATATTTCCATCTACATCTTTTACGGCTCGTCCCTTTTCCCAAACCCATTTTACTAGCCCACCGGATGCAATAATCCTGAAAACCAAATTATAAGGCTCATTGCCTAATACTGAAAGGTTCACCTGATTCCATACATCATCCCTGTCTTCCGGATGGATCAGATCAGAATAACTCATTTTATTGTTATTTATACAATAATCAACCGGATATCCGGTAAGAATGGTGAACCCGTCAGAAAGGAACTCCATGGTATAAAACTTATCAAACCTGCACCGGTATGCAATACCTGGCAAATTGGAAATAAGAGTTTTTAAAGTTCGCTCACTTTCCCTGAGCTCTTCCTGTCTTGCTTTCCTGTCTATAGCTATAGATATCTGTTCGGCTACGATCTGCAAAGTTCGTATATCAGTATCATCATATATAGCCTCGTCGGTATATGACTGAAGAACAATTGCACCAAGGACCTTTCCGTCCTTTCTAAGTGGAACGCCAAGCCACTGTTTGCAAAGGGAACCAACGCGGTCAATTACATCCTGTTCCTCAAGAATATTAATTTCCTCTTCATCCATTAAAACCGGCTGATTTATCTTTAGCATATATTCCGTTAAAGTCCGCCCTGCCGGAAAAGTATTGAACCTGTCCTTATCATCGACAAAAACGGGTAATGAGAATGAATTATCCTCTTCATTATATAAAGCAATGAAAAAATTATGGGTATTTACAATTTTGGAAAGTGAAATCCTCAAGGATCTGAGAAAATCATTGAGATCATCTATTGAACTGGTAGCAGTAGCAATTTCATTAATCACTTTCTGTATCAGTTGATGCCTTTTTAACTGTGAAAGATCCAGATCAACACAATAAAGTTCAGCTTCACCGGCATAATTTTCATACTTCACGTGAGAAGAAAAAACCGGAACCCTGCTGCCATCCTTTCTTTGCAACGTTATTTCCTCCGCTGGAATATGCCTGTTAAGATCAATATAGTTTCTGGTATCATACAGAACCTTTTCTTTCAGATCTTCGGGAATTATAAGATCCTCCAACTTCCTGCCCAGTGCCTCCTCACTGGTATAGCCATAAAGGTCTTCACTTGCCTTGTTCCAGAATATTACCTCCCTCCTGGTATTATAACCCTGAATTGATATCATAGGAATACTATCGAACACCTTCCGGTAACGCTCTTCGCTTTCCCTGAGAAGCTGCCCTGCCATTTTTTGTTCGGTAATATCTGCATGGGTCCCTATAAACCTTGAAGGGTTTCCATCACGATCAAATTCAGTTACTTTACCCCTGTCCAGTATCCATTTATAACTGCCATCGCGTGCTTTCATCCTGTGTTCATTGCAATATTCACTGGTAATACCGGACAAATGCTTTTGGATATTATCATATGCAGAAATGATATCATCTGGATGAACCCTCCTCTCCCACTCCCCAAGATCATGTTCAATTTCATTATCTGTATAGCCAAGCATAGCTTTCCACTGCCGTGAAAAAAAAACTTTATTCGTATTAAGATCCCAATCCCATACCCCATATCCACTACCTTCAAGAGCATTTATCCACCGTTCCTCACTACGGCTTAGCTTATCTGTAAGTTCTTTATTCTCTGTAATATCCCTTACAAATTCAACCACAGCGGTAACCTTTCCGTAATCATCTAGAACAGGATTGGCAAAAATCTCAAACCAGACATTTTTACCGGAATCAGAAGGGCCTGAAATAATACTTGATTCAAGATTCCGGCTTGACACGGCCTTTATTGTTGGACAATCATCACACGGATTTTTTTTACCATGAAAGGCTTCATAACATCGCTTACCCTCAAGGGGTAAATTCTCACTATACCAATTCTTAAGTATATTATTAGTCCGTAAAATTTTAAATTCTTTGTCAAGAAGACAAATGCCCTCCTGAACAGTAGAAAGAGTACCTTCAAAAAAATTATTATGCCCGGAAATTAAATTATCAATTGAAGAAATGTTTTCATAATAATAAAGAATCATTTCAAGTTCTCTCTTTGAAGGGGGAAATGTAAGGTATGAGAAAACATTGTTTTCAAATCCGGAATTATTTTCTTCATCCTGACTTTTAACCAACAATACCAGATGTATTCCCGCCTTTTCATATAATGACCTGAGCAGGGGCAGAGATTCAGAATAGCCGGAGGGTAATTCTGCAAAAACTATGGCAGAACTGTGCTTAAAAGGAATTTTCTCCTTTTCTGAAAAATCATAAACAGCATTAAAGCTTAATGCCAAGTTGCTGAATACTGCCTCAATCCGATCTCTGGAATTCTTTTCAGCTAATAATACTTTTGATTTCATAATTTCTTATACGTGCTATAGAAAAACATCAAAACTTTTGCAGGATACAGGATTTAGAGTTACTAACCCCGCATATAAATCCCGTTGGAATAATCATGACTTTCCTATATGCACATTATCCTGACATTAAAGTCCGGACAATTTAAAAAGTAAAAATAATAAAAAATGTATACAGCAGGCATTGGGGAAGCACTTAATTGCAAATGTAAATACTGGCTGCTTGAATGAATATTTTATATGCAGGAAGAAATATCAACATGAAAATTTAACAGGTTCTAAAGGGAATTAACCGCTATATGAAATTGTAATTTAATGAAACCCTCATGCTACAAAAGTATCATGAGGGTTTGTGTCTTAAATAATTTCTCCTTTCAATATATAGACCAAAGGTATTTATGCTACCGGGTATTTTTTAAGTATCTCTTCTGGCTTCATCAAAATGTCAACATATTGTGCCCTGGAATAGGCAAACGGATCTTTAGTTGAAGCTTTAGATAATTTTCCCTGAAAATCCTTTAATGAACCATAGGATTTTGAATCCATCCAATTTTCAAGGTCCGTGAGCATCGTCATAATATGTTCAGGTTTATTTTTATATAAGGCACTAACTACCTGAACACAATCGGCTCCTGCAAGAATCATCCGCGCAACATCTAAACCACTAAAAATACCTGTATTACTGCAAATATTACCCTTCACATTCTTATACAACATACCAGTAAATCTTAGCGGGAGTCTGTAATCACCCTCCTTACTCAGGTTGAAAGGGAAAATATGCTGCTCACTTTTAACATCAATGTCAGGCTGGAAAAGACGGTTAAATAAAACATAGCCATTAATACCGACTTCATCCATTTGTGATATAACATATAACGGATTAGAATAAAACGGACCAAGTTTAACAGAAACAGGAATTTTGATAACCTCTTTCACTGCCTTCAATATTTCGATCTGCAATCCTTCCATTTTAGCAGCATCAGCTCCCATATCTTTAGGGACGGCATAGAAATTAAGTTCAAGTCCATCCACTCCGGTATCCTGGATCAATTGGGCATATTCTACCCAGGTTTCTTTGTAAACAGCATTCAAACTTCCAATAAGAGGTATGGATAAATTTTCTTTAGCCTTCTTCAGCTGTAACAAATAATCTTTGGGACCGGCATGCTCCATCTTTGGATGAATGCGAGTCATTTCAGCATGACGCTCATCGAATTCATGCAGCGAATCATCCATTTGGATTTTTTCATATTGAATTTGTTCTTCAAAAAGGGATTTGTATACTATTGCAGAAGCTCCCGCCTCTTCAAGTTTTTTCAATGTATCATGATTCTGGGAGAGATTACAGGCACCAACGACAATTGGATTTTTAATTTCAATACCCATAAACCTGGTCTTAAGATCAGCCATAATTTTCTATTTTTAGTTTAACAATTATTCATATTAGTAACAATTACAAAAGATACTGGTTCATTATAAATCTTAGAAATGCTACTCAGGTTTTTACTCCTTGAGCTGCCTGTTTGAACTTTACGCAGAATTACAAAAAAATAAACCAGAGCTGTATCCGGTAATCAGTTAGGATAAAAATAAGAAATTCATTGCTGGAAACAAAATAAAAACGATTGAGTATTCTTAATCATACCAACAAATTCATGTAATTCAAGTCAAAAAAAGAGCGGTCCGGGTGGACCGCTCTTTAATGATTTATCTGTAAATCATGCTTTGGTGAAATCCATTGAAGCCATTCTCACATAACTCTGATACCTCCATCTGGCATTTTCTTCTGCTGCTTTAAACAAATCAGCAGCTTCCGCAGGGAAGGATTTTTGCAGTGACGTATATCGTACCTCAGAATTCAGGAAATCCTGGAATTTGCTCCAATCCGGTTCTTTCGAATCGAGGACAAAAGGATTCTTTCCTTCTTCTTCAAGAAGTGGATTATATCTCCAGTTTGTCCAATAGCCCGCTTCAACAGCCTTTTTACTCTCCTCAATGGTTTTACCCATACCATGTCTTAATCCATGATTTATACAAGGTGAATAAGCAATAACCAATGAAGGGCCGGGATATGCCTCAGCTTCCTTGATTGCTTTCAGGTACTGAGCCTGACTTGACCCCAATGCTACCTGGGCTACATATACATAACCATAACTCATGGCCATCACCCCTAAATCTTTCTTACGGATTCGTTTACCGGAAGCAGCAAATTTAGCAACAGCACCTATCGGAGTTGCTTTTGACGCCTGACCTCCTGTATTACTGTATACTTCGGTATCCATAACCAGCAGATTGATATCCTCACCTGAGGCAATAACATGATCGAGACCTCCATAACCTATGTCGTATGCCCAACCATCACCTCCAAATATCCATACAGACTTCTTAACCAGGTACTGCTTCAATTTCATTATCTCCCTGGAGTTGTTATCCTTTTTATCTTTGATAAGCTCAATAACCTTCTCTGATGCGGCTCTGGATTTTTCTGCATTTTCTTTGTTTTCAATCCATTCAGTGAAGGCATTTTTAATATCGGAAGAAAGATCACCTTCAAGTGCTGCTTTCATATGATCTTCTATCTTTTCCCGCATTTGCCTTACTCCAAGAGACATTCCATAACCATATTCGGCATTGTCTTCAAACAAGGAATTAGCCCAGGAAGGTCCGTGTCCGTTCTTGTTAACGGTATATGGCATAGAAGGTGCAGAACCACCATAAATTGATGAGCATCCGGTGGCATTGGCAATCATCATACGATCACCATACAGCTGGGTAATCAGTTTTATGTATGGTGTTTCACCGCAACCTGCACAAGCTCCGGAAAACTCAAACAATGGTTGTGCAAACTGACTGTTCTTCACAGATTTCTCTTTATCAAGAACAGTGTCCTTGTATCCAACCTTGTTATGCATATAATCCCACCGTTCATCCTCAACCAATTGAGATTCCAGGGTTTTCATTTCCAGGGCTTTTGTTTTTGCGGGACAAACATCAACACAGTTCCCGCATCCGGTACAGTCAAGGGGACTTATCTGCATGCGGTAACGGTATTCTTTTGTTCCGCCCAGACCTTTAAGTGTTTCAGTACCTTCAGGAGCATTTTCGGCTTCCTCTGCGGTAAGCAGGAATGGTCTTATTACGGAGTGGGGACAAACATATGAGCACTGATTACACTGAATACAATTCTCAGGTATCCATTCAGGCACATGAACTGCAATGCCACGTTTTTCATATGCAGAAGTACCAGCGGGGAAGGTTCCGTCTTCACGCCCGAGAAAAGCGCTGACGGGCAGACTGTCACCATTCTGTGCATTAATTGGTTCCACTACATTCTTGATAAAGTCGGGAATATCCCTGTTATCTGCAGAATCCTTAACATTAACACTTTTCCAGTCCGCCGGAATCTCAACCTTTGTTACATCCCCTCCACGTTTAACCGCTGCTTTATTCATATCAACTATCTCCTCGCCCTTCATGCCAAAAGACTTGACAATTGCTTTATTCATTTCATCAACCGCCTTATCGTAAGGAATTACATTTGATATCTTAAAGAAGGCTGATTGCATAATGGTATTGGTCCTGTTACCAAGTCCAATTTCTTCAGCGATTTCAGTTCCGTTAATTATATAAAATTTAATATCATTATCAGCCATATACTTCTTCATCCTGGCAGGAAGTTTTTCTTTGGTTTCTTCCTCACTCCAGATACTGTTCAGAAGAAATGTACCGCCCTTTTTCAGACCTTTCAATAAATCATATTTATCAAGATATGAAGGTACGTGGCATGCAATAAAATCTGCTGTATTAACCAGGTAGGGTGAACGTATGGGTTCATCACCAAAACGGAGATGTGAAACAGTTATTCCTCCGGATTTTTTTGAATCATAGGCAAAATAAGCCTGGGCAAACTTATCGGTGGTATCACCGATTATTTTAATGGAGTTCTTATTTGCTCCTACAGTACCATCTGATCCAAGACCATAAAATTTTGCAGCATAATTTCCTTTAGGAGAAACATCTATCTCCGGCAACAATGGCAGTGACCTGTAAGTCACATCGTCAACTATACCAACTGTAAACCCGTTTTTGGGTTCTGACATAGCCAGATTATCAAATACTGATTTGATCATAACCGGAGTAGTATCCTTGGAGCTAAGTCCATAACGCCCCCCTACAATAAGGGGTGCTCCCTCTTGTCCGTAAAACAAATCCTTAACATCAAGGTAAAGTGGTTCACCATTCGCACCGGGTTCTTTTGTCCGGTCAAGAACAGCTATCCTTTTTACTGATCCGGGGAGAACCTTTTTGAAATATTTAGGTGAAAAAGGCCTGTATAAATGAACAGAAATAAGTCCGACTTTCTCTCCTTTAGATTTAAGATAATCAATTGTTTCCTTAATTGTATCAGTAATTGATCCCATTGCAACTATTATGTTTTCTGCATCTTGTGCTCCATAATAGGTAAACGGATGATATTCGCGTCCTGTAATTTTAGTCATTTCCTGCATATATTCCTCAACAACATCAGGAACCGCTTCATAAAACTTGTTTGCGGACTCACGTGACTGGAAGTAAATATCAGGATTTTGCGCAGTTCCTCTTGTAACAGGATGCTCGGGATTCAAAGCACGCTCGCGGAAAGCCTGAACTGCATCATGGTCTATGAGCCTGGCCATCTCCTCCTGGTCACATTCTTCAACTTTCTGAATTTCATGAGAGGTACGGAAACCATCAAAAAAGTGCAGGAAGGGGATTCTTGTTTTAATAGATGCAAGATGTGCAACACCCGCTATATCCATAATTTCCTGAACACTGCCGGTAGCCAGCATAGCAAATCCGGTATGCCTTGTACTCATAACATCACTGTGATCTCCGAAAATAGATAAAGCCTGGGCAGCAAGACTCCTTGCACTAACATGGAATACCCCGGGTAAAAGTTCACCGGATATTTTATACATATTCGGTATCATAAGCAGAAGACCCTGGGATGCGGTAAAGGTCGTGGTAAGTGCACCGGACTGTAATGATCCATGCACTGCTCCTGAGGCGCCACCTTCTGACTGCATCTCAACAACTCTAAGCTTCTCTCCGAAAATGTTCTTCCTTCCGTGCGCGGCCCATTCATCCACATTTTCAGCCATGTTGGAAGAAGGAGTAATAGGATAGATAGCAGCAACCTCACTGAACATATAGGCAACATGTGCAGCTGCATGATTCCCGTCACAGGTAATGAAATTTTTCTTTTTTGTCATATTTGTAAATCAATTAGTTGGTTAAAAATCTATATTGGTTTATTTGTTAGCAAGGGCTAAAACTGTTAACTAACAAATATATTAAAGATGATAAATATATTATATGACATTACTCATAATGTCATGCGGACAAACATCAGGGCCTGGCAAAGACACATCGTTGATGTTTACGGAAAACATATGAAATCACAACCCTTTATAAAAACCAGGAGAAACTATTCCCGGTTCATAGATATGAGAAACTCCTCATTGGACCTGGTTTTGGTAATGCGGTCACGCAGGAATTCCATAGATTCGACAGGATTCATGTCGGAAAGATAATTCCGGAGTATCCATATCTTATTCATCATTTCTTTGTCAAGCAGTAAATCCTCTCTCCTGGTACTTGAAAGATTGACATCGACAGAAGGGAAAATACGCTTGTTTGACAATTTCCTGTCAAGCTGAAGTTCCATGTTACCCGTTCCCTTAAATTCTTCAAATATTACATCATCCATTTTCGAGCCTGTTTCTGTAAGGGCCGTGGCTAATATGGTAAGTGATCCTCCATGTTCTATGTTTCTTGCAGCACCGAAAAACCGCTTTGGTTTCTGGAGTGCATTTGCGTCAACACCTCCAGAGAGTACCTTACCCGATGCAGGTGATACGGTATTGAAGGCACGCGCAAGACGTGTGATTGAATCAAGAAGAATAACCACATCATGTCCGCATTCAACCATTCTCTTAGCCTTCTCTATAACCATGTTTGCAACCCTGACATGCCTCTCGGCAGGCTCATCGAAAGTTGACGATATAACCTCTCCCCTTACACTCCTTGCCATGTCGGTAACTTCTTCAGGTCTCTCATCTACCAGAAGGATCATCATATAGACTTCAGGATGATTTATTGCTATAGCATTGGCTATTTCTTTCAGAAGTACGGTTTTTCCTGTTTTGGGCTGAGCCACTATCAGACCGCGCTGGCCTTTTCCAATAGGAGCAAAAAGATCGACTACTCTGGCAGACAGGCTATTGCTATTTTCACTTACAAGGGTAAATTTCTGATCTGGAAAAAGAGGCGTCAGAAAATCAAAAGGGACCCTGTCCCTTATAAAATCAGTCGTCCTCCCATTGATCTGTTCCACTTTGATCAGGGGAAAATATTTTTCGCCATCTTTAGGCGGACGAATTGTTCCCTGAACTGTGTCACCAGTTTTGAGCCCGAACAATTTTATCTGTGATTGGGAAACATAAACATCATCCGGAGAATTGAGATAATTATAATCAGATGATCTAAGGAATCCGTAACCATCAGGCATTATTTCGAGTAATCCGGAACTGGAAATAATTCCGTCAAAATCATATTCACGTGCAGCACCCTTAGTCCTTTCATGTGGCTTCTTGGAGAAATTATCTTTGGGCTGTCTTTCATTTTGCGAAGATTTCCGCTCCTCCTGCTGGAACTTTCTGTCTTCCTGATGAGACTTTTTTTCTTCCTGCTTAGGTTTCCTGTCTTCCTGCTGGAACTTTCTGTTATCCACCTGCGGGGATTTACGGTCTTCCACCTGCGGAGATTTATAATCACCCTGCTGTTGAGGTTGTTGTCCCCTGGATTCTTCATGTTTTGGCTTCATTTTGGGACTCTCCTGCTTTCTGGAACCGTCAAATTTTTTCCTGCGAATATTGTTTTCAGAACTTCGGTCGGGTTTTTTCTCTGCAACATTCTCTGATCCATCAAATTTTTCTTCTGCCGAAGCCTCCAAAGATTTTGACCCGGGGGCAGTTTGTTCGTCGGTTTTCAGCAGATTGTCATTTTTTTGTTTTGATGGGGGTCTGCCGCGGCGTTTTCCTGATATATGACCAGGTTTTTTTTCAGCCTTTCTGATTCTTTCAGCATCTTTTTCAGAAGTGTTTATGGCCTGCTGATCAAGAATCCTGTAAATAAGATCTTGTTTCTTTAAAGAATCAACTCGCTTAATATTCAGCTCTTTGGCTATTTCACGTAATTCAGAAACAAGTTTCTTGTTCAATTCAAGAATATCATACATGTGTTTAATAGAAATTAATGAGTAAATGTAAAGTGTATTATGGTGATGATCACCCGGAATTATAATGCATCCGGAATTTTATTGTCTGGGAAATAAAAAAATGTGTGCAAATTATTAGTGGAATTATTCTGCAATAATAAGTATTTCGGAAAAATATGCAAAATTTCGAAAAAAACTATGTTTTTTCGATTTCAGATTGCTATTTTAAATAACTTATAGTTAAGTTTGCTTCTGCCAGCAAAATTAGTGTTTTTTACGTTAATAAAAAAATATAACGATTATTACTGGTCCATTTTAACCTTAATATTATCAAGATAAAGATTTTATTACAGTTTTCAACTCTAAGTCCACGCATTTTCGGATAAATTAAATTCGCTGGTTGAATGAGACAATTAAAGATAATCAAGCAGGTAACCAACAGAGAAACTCCCTCTCTGGACAAATACCTGCATGAAATTGCAAAAGTCGAGCTTATCACTGCCGAAAAAGAAGTTGAGCTGGCAAGGAGCATCAGAAAAGGGGATGAAAAAGCACTGGATGTGCTTATAAAGGCTAATCTGAGGTTTGTTGTTTCAGTATCCAAACAGTACCAGAATCAGGGATTGAGCCTTCCTGACCTGATAAACGAGGGAAACCTCGGACTAATAAAAGCTGCACAACGGTTTGATGAAACAAGAGGTTTTAAATTTATTTCCTATGCAGTCTGGTGGATCAGGCAGTCCATATTACAGGCACTTGCAGAACAGGCCAGAATTGTTCGGCTTCCACTCAATAAGATAGGTTATATTAATAAAATAAACCGCACTTTCTCAGAGCTGGAACAAAAATTCGAACGCGAGCCCTCTGTGCTTGAAATCGCCCAGGCTCTTGAACTGGCACCCAAGGATGTTAAAGAATCCCTGAAAACCTCAGGCCGACATCTGTCTATGGATGCCCCGATCAATCCCGATGAAGAAGGAAATATGTATGACATAATACTTGCTGATGATATACCGGAGCCAGACAAGGAACTACTAAATGAATCACTAAGAAAAGAAATTGAACGGGCATTATCAACACTGACATACCGCGAGGCAAATATCGTCAGATTGTATTTCGGGCTAAACGGAAAACATCCACATACACTTGAAGAAATTGGAGAAACTTTTAACCTCACCAGAGAGCGGGTACGCCAGATAAAGGAGAAAGCAATCAAAAGACTAAAACACTCTACAAAAAACAAGATACTTAAAACATATTTATGATTTTTTTCAATGTTATAAATAAAAACCCAGATCCGCCCAACCCTGTTGCAGTAAAAAATTTCAAATGAACCCAATAATAGCTCCCTCATTACTTGCTGCAGATTTCGGGCATCTTGATGCTGAAGTTGAAATGATAAACAACAGTCAGGCCGACTGGCTTCATATGGATATTATGGACGGACTTTTTGTTCCGAATATCAGCTTTGGTTTTCCGGTAATAGAAGCAGTACGGAAAAAAACGATAAAACCACTGGATGTCCATCTTATGATTAAACATCCGGAGAATTACATTAAAAAATTCAGTGATGCAGGCGCTTCAATACTTACCATACACTATGAAGCTGTTAATCATCTCCACAGCGCAATTACAGAGATACAATCTTTTGGGATGAAAGCAGGAGTATCACTTAATCCCCATACCCCGGTCATGGTTCTTGAAGAGATACTTCCTTATCTTGACCTTGTTTTGGTTATGACCGTAAATCCTGGCTTCGGGGGACAGGCATTTATTGAAGGAAGCTATGATAAGATCAGGAAATTAAAGGCCCTGATCTATGAAACAGGTTCTTCTGCATTAATTGAAGTAGATGGAGGTATAGATATTAAAAACGCATCTTCTCTGCTGGATGCCGGTGTAGATGTGCTTGTTGCCGGGAGTGCCGTTTTTAAATCTTCTGATCCGCTTAATACCATTCGTAAGCTGAAAAATCCTCCGCAAAAAATTGCATAACCCGCTAATCATAATACCGTGGAGGAATTATAGCGAAACTGTTAATTGCATAATTAATTAACCGGTAATCACTCTTTTCCTGCAAGAAAATCTTCAAGATACGAGAAATTTTTAGTAAGTCCGCCTTCTCTTACAATCGTAGCTCTCTCAATTATTCCGTCCCTGTCATTTAAAAAAGAGGGAAAAACGGCCTCAACAAGCATTTCGGCAAATTCAGAAGAAGCATCCCTGGGAAGTTCACCGGGCAGATTGTCTACGGCCATAACAGTAACATTTTTCTCGTCGAATGGGTCATCCTCTTCACCTGTTTCAGGGTTGTAACCATAAAAAGGTTCTTCAATTGTAGAAGGTCTGAGTGTAGATGCAATAGGCTTAGCTATATCACAACTGATATCTGCAATTACAGAAATATTGAAATCGGGTTTAAGGTATTCTTCTTTTTCAAGAAAAACAGGAGAACGGGGATCCCAGTAATGACAAGCAATAAAAAGGTCTGCAACCCTGGCATAAGGATAAAAAACTGAATCGTACTCTTCCGGATAATAAAAAAAATGCTGAAGATCAAAATCTTCTCCATCTTTTCTTTTTACATAATCCCAGGGTTCAATCTGACAAATGACAGGTTCACTAAATTCCTTTTCAAGAAATTCTGAAGGTTCAACCAACTTGTATCCCAGTGGTGTAAGTGTTTCCATGGCTCCCGAAGCTACCCTGCCTCCTCCGGTTATAAGGATCTTCACCGCTGACATTTTGACTTTATCAAGCTCGGACAACATTTCTTTGAGATCATAACATTTATGTGCAGGTTTCAGATCATAAATTTCATATCGTGATCCATAAGCACGTAATCCGTTATATGCTCCAACTATACCAGCCCACCGTCCGAATGCCACCAGCCTGACATTATCTTCACTGGTAAGGTACTCATAATCCACAAGTGTTATTACCTTTTTGACTATACCCTGTAAAAGATTACGGTTATAAGGCTGTTTTTTTGCTGTATGCGAAAAAAAAAGATATGTTTTTCCCGGAATCAGTTCCGAAACTGCTACTTCCTTTACACCCACCAGGAGATCACATTCAGATACATCTTGGGTAACCTTTATTCCTTCTTTCCGGTATTCATCATCGCTATAACTCCTTGTAGAGCTGCTTTCAACTGAAATGTCAAATTCAGGATACCGTTTCAGTAATTCAGATGCAAAAAAAGGCGTTAGTGCTACACGTCTGTCAACCGGCACCTTTGTTTCTTTAAGTATACCTATATGCATAGCTCTGTTTTTCTTGCTAAATTAAGCAATTTGATATAATATTAAAAATATTTTGGAATGCAGCCAAATCTAACAGCGAAGCTCGTTTTTTTGGCAGGATTTTTGTACATTTGCATGTAGCTTACGGGGCTGACTGGTTTTGACAGCAGGATGAGCGGATATGTAAGCATGTCGAGTTAAGCAGTACATCTCGTTAAACTGTAGTGCAAACAATTAAGTGGCGAGAATAACTACGCGCTTGCAGCATAATCTTAAGAAGATTTATGCATAATCCACGATCAAGGATCGTGGACAAGCTGTCTCTCAAAAACCCGGCCCAACGGTTTTTGAATAAGAGGCACCAGTAAGTTTGGGCTGGTCCGGAATCCTTCCCGTGTTCCGGACGAGAAACAAGGGAATAAGGTTCAGTTAGGTTGTCTGTTTCCGGACTGTACCCGACAATTAATGACAGACTAAACATGTAGAAAGCATATTGGTTCCTTGTTTGGACGAGGGTTCGATTCCCTCCAGCTCCACAAGAGTACTTTCAGACTCCGTCCCCCAGGGGCGGGGTTTTCTTTTACAACCCCCATTGCAATGGCATAGGTCTTAAGATTAAGTTATACAATCAGATAATTGCTAAAATTTAATATTTTTAACAGACCTATGCTTCTTAATGGGGAAGCGGTGAACGAAGAGTCTTAATATTTGAATAATCGTATTTTAAACTGGTATTGTTTTTAACCGGAAAATGGCAGTGTTCTAGACCGACACCGAAATCTCGATTATGAACGTTACACTGACTACAATTCAAGACACAGGATAAATGGGATTATTAAGGGGGTGAGCGAGTTCAATAGTTTCATGGTTATGAATGTCTTTTACTTTAAGGTGAAGTGAATTGTCGGACTCTCAAATTTCCAAAATCTCTATGATTTTCATCTACATTACCTGCAACAGGAACGGTTTCTGTCCCACATACAGTTCATGATTCACCGTTAAAACAATAGGAACATTAAATCGTATCATTGAATCTTCGAAGAAAGGTGACAGGTTGTCGTAGTGGCTTGATTTCATTATCGGGTTTATAATAAATACTCCCAATATTATATTACAGCCACCTATAAGGTTACCTTGCTAACAGAACCTTGCCAAAGAGGAATACATTAGAAGAGCGGAGCGAGAAGGTTAAATCCCCTGCAGGAAGTGAACCCTTGCGGTTGGTGGGTGTCGAACCCTGACTCCCTGCAATTATCATATTCCGTACATTTGGTAAATATGAATTTGCATTATGTGCAATTTAATGATAAAATTCAACTATTTAAATGGCTAAAGAGAAGCAAGCTTACAATAGAATCAAGGCGGTTCTGGCAGATAAAGGGAAAACAAATTTGTGGTTGGCAGAACAATTAAATGTAAACAAGACGACAGTTTCCAAATGGTGTACGAATGATGTCCAGCCTACGATGGAAACTTTGTTTAGGATTGCTGAAACTATAAAAGTAGATGTGAGAGAATTATTGCTATCAAAATTGAATTAAAAGTTATGGAATATCACGACCCAATCCGACATTTAGAGTATCTAAGACAAACTCTTTCCCAGGAAAAAAAATCAATTAGCTTTTTTTATCTGCTGGTTGCCCTTTATCTGTAAGATTGCCATAGGATAAATGACCATTAAATCCCAAATATTGAAAACTTAACTAACCAGATAAGCAAAGAATTGGGCTCAGGAACAGAGGAAAAAAATAAATATGATTTTTTAATTCACGAAATAAATAAGACAAAGTTAAACCATGAAAATATTGAAGATATAATTAGTTTTCATACGTGGATTGAATCAGGTTGCACATGGAAATAAAGTCCGAGGGTTTTCAGAATCTGATTTAGAAACTTTTGAAAGTACTGTTTTCGAAATACTCACCGTTTTTTCCATAACAGAACTCTTTTAAGCTGCATCCATTTTTTGTTTAAAATACCATTCGTCAACTCGGTATCCATCAAAATTGTTTCACCAAACTCCTTCTCAAAAAATTCCTTTTGAACATCGAATAAATGCCTTTTTCAAGGTGGTAGTTTATGCTGTTGCGTACTTTCGCATAGTAGCCACCCCACCACCAAACTTTATATTTTTCATATATGCTTGCTTGTTTCATAACACATACGATCTCTTTAAAGCTTCCAAAAATCAGTTTTCAAAAAATATACCTCTTACATTTTTGCATTTAAACAGTAAGAAGCAAGTCAAAACGGCAGTAAATTCTTACGTTTTTTCAAACATGAAAGGTCATTTTGGCAGCCTGCAACATAGATTTTGGTTTGGATTATTATTTGTAAAGGAAGTTTTTGGATATAAAAATATATCATTGGTTAACAAACGGAACATTATAAACTACTTGGTCTATGTTGAAAAAAAATTTAACATACACTGCTTATTTTATTTTGTTTCTTGCAGAACTTGAGCTAAGTTACTGTAGCCCTTCAACTGCTTCTTTCGAAAGTACAAAGTCATTTCCCTGGAATAAAAGCAAGAAAAACAGGAATCCTAAAGTGATAATGCTGGGTCCGGCTGATTATCCGTAGGATAAATCGTAAATTATAAAAAATGTACCGAAGAGGTAGCTAAATGAGGCAAAGTATGCAGAAAAAAACAATAAATTTAAAAAGGCATTGAGTTAATTTTTTAGTAAAAATGGATTACAAGGATTATTATAAAATATCAGGTGTTACGAAAAGTGCCAATCAGGATGAGATAAATAAAGGCATAGCACAAACTGGCTGTGAAATATCAACCTGATAAAAACAAAGGGATATACAGGCAGAAGAACGCTTTAAAGAAATTGGTGAAGCTTACGAGGTGTTGAAAGACCCAAATAAAAGGCAGGAATACGACCAATTAAGGGCCAACTGGAAACAATACCAACATACAGGTTCGGGAAACAGTTCAGGTGGTTTCGATATCTCACAGTTTGGCCGTGCACCCGGTGGCGGTTCATTTTACTACGAAGGTGATATTGGAGATATGTTTGGAGCTGGGGGAAATGGTTTCTCCGACTTCTTTAATGTATTTTTTGAAGACATGAGTGGCAGCCAAATGTCTGAGGGGTTTAATGGATTTAATACAAAGTCGGCTTCGCAAAGGGGAAACGATTTAATATACAAGGTAGACATTGACTTATACACGGCCATTCTTGGTGGTAAAATAGATGTAAATACAGTTTTAGGAAAACTAAGTTTAAATGTACCTAAAGGTTCACAACCGGGCAGTAAGCTCTTTCTGACAGGAGAAGGTATTCCGGTTTTTAATAAACCGGGCAATTCAGTTGATTTATATATACAACTTAATGTAAACATTCCCCGATACCTGTCTGATGAAGAACTTGACCTTTTCAGAAAATTAATGAGTTTGCGCAACAAACATGCTTATACCAGAAATTAACGAATTTAAATATGATAGCACGATATAGCCAATATAACCAGTTAAATTCTGCTATTGAAATTTTCCTTAGCAGGATGAACGATTTGCGTTACAGGTATTATGCCAGTGATTTATTGCAATCGTATTTACACACTCAAAAGAGCAATATCGAAAGCTCGATAGGAAAAGCAATTGTTATTATGAGACTAACAGGACTGCCTGCCAATAAACATTTCAGGAGGATTTATAGGTCAGACGCTCGAGGACTTTTAAGCGATTGGAAATTATCTGGACTTGCCTGTGGATTAATCATCCTAAGTTTTGATGAAACCAATAAAGATGCCTGGCAAATCCAACAAAGTTTCTTAAGATATTTAGGTTTATGAAACACATTTTAACTAAAAATTAAATAACATGAAAATAGCTTTTATTGGAACCTATCCTCCAAGACAATGTGGAATAGGTACTTTCACCAAAAATCTTGTAAAGGCTATTAATGCCAATACGGATAGCAAAAAAATTACAAAACACGCAATGGTTGTTGCCATAAATGAGGATGGACAACAATATGAGTATCCTGAAGAAGTAAACCATGTTGTCAGGCAAAACCATCAAAGTGATTATGTTGATGCGGCCAAATTTATCAATTACAGCGATGCAGAGTTATGTGTGCTTCAGCATGAATTTGGTATATTTGGAGGAGACGATGGAGTATATATACTTCCACTGTTGCACCGACTTGAGATACCGTTGATAGTAACTTTCCATACCGTATTACGCGACCCATCCTACACCCAACGTTCAATTGTTGAAGAAATTGGTAAAAAAGCAGCTCGAATTGTTGTAATGAGTAAACGTGCCGTGGAATTCCTCACGGATATATATAAAATTCCTAAAGAAAAAATCGTTTTAATTGAACATGGGGTGCCTGAATTTAAACATCTTCCTATCGAAAAGGCAAAACAAAAACATGGTTTAACAGGTAAGAAACTACTAT
>CAZFOO010000042.1:0-31645 GCA_964520585.1 uncultured Bacteroidales bacterium | reverse complement strand
TTCGTGCAGAGGAAGTTACCACCTGCTGGATGGTTTCGATTGACTGGGCCGAGGCTAGCTCCTTAACGGATTCGATCAAAATTTCCAGTCTGCGGTTTAACTCACTAATCTTGTTTTCCTTTTGTTTCTGGTCATTTATAACTTCAGTATAAAGTATTATACCACCTACAGAACCATCTGCTTCGTACCAGGGGCGGCATTCCCAACGAGTCCAGTCCACACTGCCGTCTTCACGCTCGAAAAGATCTTCATCCGATCTTAGTACCTCCCCGGCAAGGACTCTCTTATGCACCTCCTTCCACCTTCCTGGTATATCAGGAAATACATCATAGTGATGTTTGCCAATTATATCTTTCTCAGTGGCTTTATAATCATGCAGGTAGCGCTTACTTACAAAAATATAATTAAGGTCTTTATCGTGTATTGCAATGGCACTTGGGTCATGCTCAACAATATAGCTCATTAGTTTATGAGAATAGTTCAGGGCATTCTCGGCATTTTTCCGGTCAGTAATATTTCTGTTGGTTCCTGTCCTGCCTGCGTATTTTCCGTTTTTATCAAAAACTGATGTACAGGAATGACGGATCCACTGCAGATCACCATCTTTTGTGATTATCCTGAATTCGATATCACCGGACTCTTTTTCCGGTGCATTATACTGAAAAAGATGGTCTTTTGCATACCCGTCTTCAGGATGGATAATATCGGTTAGCAGTCCCGGATCATTCGTAAACTCTTCCCGGGTATATCCGGTAAGCCGCTCACATGAAGGTGAAGTATAAATAAAACTTCCATCCGGATCTATCCAGAAAACCCAGTCGTAGGAATTTTCTGCTATAATGCGGTACTTTTCCTCATCTTTCCGGATTGCCCGGATTCGTTTGGAAGAGCCTTCCGGAGTATTAGGGTTTTTTCTGCTCATCAATGGGTTAAATGGTTGGAATACTGTTATCCTGAATCTGCTTTGTGCATATAAGACTTGCTTCACTGACTTTTGGCAAGAATCAGGTGAAATTTACTTTTCTTTACATATAGTTCAGATTTACCTGCTTAATCCCTTATATTGGTTTATTATTATCCGGGGTAATGTGTACATTTAGTTTTCTCTCTTGTCAAATACAATACCGGGCATTAAAATTAGGAAAAATGGTTAAACCATAAAACTTTCTTTGATTTTTTTGATAATTGTTTATTTATACCCGTTAAAGGAACTTTAATCGCTTGGCGGAGGCTGCATGTTTAATTACTTATTAATTGTTTGTTATCTTCGGACCAGAAAAGATGCAGGAGATAGTTTTTTGACGTGCAATCGATGACTTATTTATGTGCAACCAATAGTTTATTGATAAATATCGCCTTGTCCGGATCATGGGCCGGGCACCGGATAATTCAGTTAAATTGTCTTTTTGATAACTGGTAAATGATGAACAGATCTGTCATGCTTGTATTTGCGATCCATATAATGCTGTTTTGCGGTACTGTTTTTTATGCGGCGGCACAATATGATAAAAACATCTATGCTTCTGATAAATATATTGAAGAGGTCGACAGTAACGGACTCTTCGTCCGTATTGAGAATGCCTCTTTTTTAAATAACAGGGAATTTTTTAATCCTTACCAGCCTGGATATACTCTTATTGGGTATTACCTGCGGCCAGTGGTTGAGTTTCATCCGGGAAAGAATACCAGGCTCAGGGCTGGAGCTCATCTTTTGAAATATTCGGGACTAGAAAGGTTTTCGCAGGCTGTTCCTGTTTTTTCGGTTCATCACAGGTTTTACCGTGGACTGGATATGATGTTTGGGTCGTTGTACGGGGCTCTGGATCATGATTTAATAGAGCCGTTGTTTGCTTTTGACCGTGGGTTTACAAACCATAATGAGAGCGGACTCCAGTTTTTGATAGACAGAGGCTTTATTAAGGCTGATGCCTGGCTCAACTGGGAGCAGTTTATCTTTACCGGCGATCCCTTCCGGGAAAAATTTACAGCCGGCTTTTCTTCGAGGATAAAAATTGCCGGTAAAAGTCAGTTAAAGGTTGAGATACCCCTTCAGTTTCTTGTTTTTCACCGGGGCGGACAGATAGATACTTCTCCTGAAAGGATGCAAAACCTTTTGAATTATGCCACGGGGATTGATCTTACCTGGGATATGGCTAACAGCGTTTTCAATTCTTTTGCGTTCAGGGGATATCTTGCCGGATTCAGGGATATGTCGGGTGAACTTCAATATCCCTGGGATGAAGGTTGGGCGGTATATCCTAATTTCATAGTAAGGACCAGCCGGCTGGAAGCCGGGATCGGTTACTGGACAGGCGCCAGGTTTATAGCACCGTTGGGAGAACCCGTTTTCCAGTCAGTTTCGGCAGTTGATCCTGAATTTACTGAAGAACACAGAAAGCTTCTTACTTCAAAGATTGTTTATCAGCGGGAGCTGGCAAGAGGTATTGATATGGGTCTGCGGTTTGAGGTTTATTATGATCTGCCGGCCGGCCGGTTTGATCACAG
The DNA here is from genome assembly GCA_964520585.1 of uncultured Bacteroidales bacterium. Taxonomy (GTDB): domain Bacteria; phylum Bacteroidota; class Bacteroidia; order Bacteroidales; family PUMT01; genus PXAP01. The sequence continues at coordinate 29,140 of CAZFOO010000042.1, read as the reverse complement.
CGGGGGATTACAAATTATTATTGATCACAGGTTCTTCATCACAAAATTGCAGCGAAGATAAATATGGATTTTATCTTTGTTGTATTGTTATGAACCGCCATGGTTTGTCTTTCCATAACTTACCGGCATAATCTATACCTATTCTGGGAGTGGTTTTGTAGCGGGGACTGGCATGAGTGTGTTTCAGCCATATTCTTGATGATGAGGCCAGCTCCTCGCCGTTATAACTTTTATCAATACCAAGAGACTTTGTAAGCCTCCCGGGACCTTCAATTCCCTTAACGCCCCTTATAAGGACCGCCTGGGGGATTTCTGATCTGCCTGTTACAATGTTTAGCATCCAGTGGATTCCATAGACCAGATAAACATAAAGGACCCCGCCTGCTTGATACATAGTCTCTGTTCGCGGGGTGCGACCCTTTCTTGCATGACATGCTAGATCCTCTTCTCCCCTGTAAGCTTCGGTTTCCGTTATTTCATATTCCGTTACGATATTTTTACCCGTTGAACTGTTATACCTGGAAACCACAAGATTCATCCCCAGCAGTGCAGGTGCAAGCTCAAGCACATCACAAATAAAAAAATTCTTATTAACGCGTGACATAATAACCAGTTAGTTAATCTTCCGGTAAATCATGAATTTCTTCTTCGCCGGTTTCATCCGGGATGGAAACATTTTCGGCACCGTAGTCATCCATGGCGAAAATGAATAATGCATAGAAAAGTGCGAAAAATGTCGCCCCGGCTTGCGTTTCGAGAGTATCTTCAGTCAACATCGACAGTAAAGCAATGCAGGCGAAAATAAAAGGCAGTATATGTGTTTGCCTTTTTTCGATGAAGAATGGGGCGATCATGCTATAAATGACTATTATAAAACCGGTTATACCAAAGCTTATGAAAAATGTAAGAAGCTGGTTATGAGCCCGAAGTTGCCATTGTGGCGAGAGCTGGGTTTCGCCCAAAGCATACTGGGTTTCATAAGAAATGTCTACATCTCCTGTTCCTACGCCAAACCAGAAATTGTTCCTTATTATTTCAAACCCTGTTTTCCAGTATTCCAGGCGTTGTGCAAATGAGTGCCCGCTGGGATTTCCTCCTTTACGATAATTGTCTATCTCCCAGATTATCTGGTATATCCTCGGGTAAAGCCATTTTTTATGCTGGTATATATGATTGGCCATGCCCCGTTCAATATTCAGAATATCTGTTTCAGTTAATCTTGCCACGCCTTCAGCATCCTTATCCAGGCCTCGTGAAGTAAGGTAACGTATCAGGGTATGGCGAACTTCATGACCCTGCATGTCCTGTCCGTAAAAATCTATACTGCTACGGTGGTTCCATTCCCTTCGTAGTTCCTGCTCGCTGATATTTATCCATACATAATTTCCATTTTCCATTTGCCTGTTCCAGGTGTGGTGAACATACGGATTGCCTAAAGGAGTAGTCTCCTTTAGTTTATCCTCGTCCGGAGGCTGATTTGAAAATGAAAGAACCACTGCCAGTGAATATGCTGAAATTGACAGAGTAACCGCTACCAGTCCATAAAGTAAGGGGCGCCTTATATACCAGTATTGCTGTTCTAAATTATTGGAGAACCCTAAAAGGAATAAAGCTCCTGTTACAATGAAAATTATTATGCCAGTGATAGACTGAAGGATGAATAGGAATAAAATAAGCCAGGCAAGTGATGCCCACAGGGAGTTACGCAATATCCGCTGCCATTGGAAAGATCCTGTAATAAGAAGGTATATCAGGCTGAAAATGGCTATATTCAAAAAGAGGGACAACCTTATATGCGAGATGAATACCGATATTTCCCGATGATCGGCCATTGGGATGGAGGCTATCGTTGCCAGTTGGTAGATGCTGAAAAATGAGCTGACCGTTACTGATGCAGTAAAGACCAGCAGTATCATTTTCAGCTCACTTTCTCTCAGTCTCCTGCTGGTACCAAATATGAGAGGAAGAATAAGAATGGGCAGTTTGATCTTCAGGTCTTTTAATGCATATGCATAATCCTGGGTCGGAATAAGCCATATAAGATGAACAAGGAAGATCAGCAGGAATATAAAAAGGGATTTCCGTTCCCCGATCTTTTGTAAACGGGTTTTAATATTCTCTTCAAAAAACCAGTTAATTAAAAGAATTATCTGCGATACGGACACCATAAAAGGTGAAAGAGGAAGACTGGCAGCAAGAAGCATTATTCCGCCAATATAAAAATATGAATGATAATTCTTCCGTTCAGGTGACATTTATCTGATAATAATTAAGAGATTCTGTGTTATAAGAGATTTTTTATTATAAGTTTAAACTGTATTACAAAAGGCAATGTATTATTAGAGGCCCTGTTTTAATTCCGCAAATATACGGTTTACTAAAACTTATCTTTCTCATATTTATTATTGCAATTCTTAAAATGATAAGTAGTGCAATTTGTGGCAAATTTCGTAAAATATATGATTATTGCAGAAAAAACTATCATGAAATTTAAAAACCCTTCTCTGACAGTTCCGCTGCAAATAGCAATAAGGCAATTATTTAAAAAATTATAGATAATGTTATTGATTAAATAAAAATAATTGTATTTTTGCAGACCATTTACCAAGGCAGTAACAATTAAACATAAGGATAATAATCAAAATATTACCAACAAAGTGGATACATTAAGCTACAAAACAGTTTCAGCCAATAAGGCTACAGTTAAAAAGAATTGGGTAATTGTTGATGCTGCAGATCAGGCATTGGGACGATTATCATCAGTTGTCGCAATAATGCTGAGAGGCAAGCATAAACCCGATTTTACACCTCATGTTGATTGCGGAGATAATGTAATTGTTATCAATGCGGAAAAAGTAAAGCTTACCGGCAATAAAAGAGATCAGAAATATTATATCCACCACACGGGTCATCCGGGTGGACAGAGAAAGGTTTCTTTCAGCCGAATGCAGGATAAAAAGCCTGAGGCAGTTATTGAGAAAGCGGTAAAAGGTATGTTGCCAAAAAACCGTTTGGGTAGTGAATTGTTCAGGAATTTGAATGTATATACCGGAAATGAGCATCCTCATGAAGCTCAGCAACCCAAAAAAATTAACTTAAATTCAATCAAGTAATTCTCATATATGGAAGAGATCAATTCAATTGGCAGAAGAAAAGCCGCAGTAGCCAGGGTAATTTTAAGCGAAGGAAAGGGAAACATAACTATAAACAAACGTGAGTTGAAGGAATATTTTCCCAACCCTCAGTTACAGTATGTTGTCGAGCAGCCATTGAACCTGCTTGACGCAAAAGGCAAATATGATCTGAAGATTAATCTTGATGGAGGTGGTGTAAAAGGCCAGGCAGAAGCTTTACGGCTGGGAATAGCCCGGGCACTTGTTAAATTAAATGCCGACAACAAGCCCGTTTTGAAGTCCAGTGGATTTCTGACCCGCGATCCGCGTGAAGTAGAAAGGAAGAAGCCGGGTCAGCCAAAAGCAAGGAAAAAGTTCCAGTTCAGTAAGCGATAGTCCTTATTGTAGTTTAGTATCTAAACCTGCATGACGTTCATATATTAAATGAAGCTACCTGCAGGTTGATAAAATAAGAATGTAAACTAATAAAAAAAAATCAATGCCAAGAACAAATTTTGATGAGTTACTTGATGCCGGAGTACATTTCGGTCATCTGAAAAGAAAATGGAACCCGGCAATGGCTCCTTATATATTTATGGAGCGTAATGGGATACATATTATTGATCTTCATAAGACCATTGTGAAAATTGATGCGGCAGCATCTGCACTCAAGCAGATTGCCAAATCGGGAAGAAAGATACTGTTTGTTGCTACCAAGAAGCAGGCCAAAGATATAGTAGGTGAAAAGGTTTCTGCAATAAATATGCCTTATGTTACTGAGCGTTGGCCAGGCGGCATGCTTACAAATTTTCCCACTATAAGGAAATCAGTCAAAAAAATGACTGTTATTGATAAGATGGAACATGACGGCACTTTTGAGAATCTTGCTAAACGTGAACGTTTGCAGGTCATGAGACAGCGTGCCAAACTTGAAAAAAACTTCGGAAGTATTTCTGATCTCACCCGGCTGCCTGCGGCATTGTTTGTTGTTGATGTCATGAAAGAGTATATAGCAGTGAGGGAAGCCAAAAGACTTAATATCCCTGTGTTTGCTGTTGTTGATACCAACTCTGATCCCAATACCGTCGATTTTGCCATTCCGGCAAATGATGATGCATCTAAATCAATTTCTCTTATAATTGATATTATGGCCAAAGCCATTCAGGAAGGTCTGGATGAGCGTAAGGTTGAGAAAGAGAAAGATGTATCTGCAAAAGAGAAGAAATCGGCCGATAAAAAAGACAAAGGTGAAACAAAGAGGGCAAGGACACGGAAGCCAGCTTCTGAAAAGGTTCCTGCCGAAGGTAAATCGGAAGAACCAGGGAAAAAACCGGCCAGGGCACGCAGGAGTGAAGCCGCAGCCAAAACCGTGACTGCAGCTGATAAAGCCAAAACCGTGACTCCTGAATCCGGAAAAGAGACAGAAGGGGATAAAGAATAACCTGAAAGAAAGGAATAATTATTATAAAAATATTAGATTATGGCTGATATAAGCGCATCAGATGTAAAAAAACTAAGGGATATTACCGGGGCCGGTATGATGGATTGTAAAAAGGCCCTGATGGAATCAAATGGCGATTTTGACCAGGCCACTGAACTAATACGGAAAAAAGGCCAGGCCGTAGCAAATAAACGGGCTGAGAGAGAAGCCACCGAAGGAGCCGTTCTTGCAAAAGTAACGGCTGATGGCACATATGGTGCTGTAATTGTTTTAAACAGTGAAACGGATTTTGTTTCCAAGAATGAAGGTTTTGTAAACTTTGCCTATTCCATACTTGATCTTGCTCTTGAGAAAGATCCTTCCAGCCTCGATGAGCTGAAGGAGCAGGAAATGGATGGGGAAAAAGTATCTGACCGTATTACCCAGCAGATTGGTATCATTGGCGAGAAGATTGATGTTTCCTTTTACGAAAAACTCAAAGCTCCGCAAGTTGTTGCTTATATACATCCCGGCAACAAGCTGGCAACCCTTGTTGGTTTGAACAAGAAAACTGATCCACAGGTAGGCAAGGATGTTGCAATGCAGGTAGCTGCGATGAACCCGGTGGCAGTGGACAAAGACGATATTCCGCAGTCTGTAATTGACAAGGAAATCGAAATTGGGAAAGAACAGGCAAGACTTGAAGGAAAACCCGAGGCAATACTTGAAAAAATTGCTATGGGTAAGCTTAATAAGTTCTATAAGGAAAACACACTGTTAAACCAGGATTTTACCAAAGACAATAAAAAGACAGTTAAGCAATACCTTGAGGAAACTGACAAGGAACTTACTGTTACAGGTTTTGTCAGATGCACCGTGGGTAGCTGATAACTAAATAACTAAAGAGAGCTTTTGCTCTCTTTTTTATTTGCCCTGGTTGAAGATTATTTTGTAAGGCTGGTAATTCCAGTTTATGTTTTTTGTTTAGCAGGTAATTACGGTGTATATTTTCTTTTATACAAGAAACTTATTTTGATAATAAAACTGAAATTATGGTTAAATACAACAAAGTCCTCTTAAAACTTAGTGGGGAATCTCTGATGGGAAAAGGAAGTCACGGAATTGAACCTGATGCACTTATGAACTATGCAGGAGAGATTAAATCCATCGCCGGACTTGGGGTAAAAGTCGGACTGGTTATTGGCGGAGGCAATATTTTCAGGGGACTGAAGGGTGTGGATAAAGGATTTGACAGGATCAGGGGTGACTATATGGGTATGATGGCTACAGTGATAAATGGTCTCGCGATGCAATCGGCACTGGAAAGTCTTGCTGTCCCATGCAGGCTCCTCACTGCAATCCGCATGGAGCCTGTGGGACAGGGATATAGCAAACATCTTGTCAGGGAATCCTTTGATAAAGGTGAGGTGGTAATATTTTCTGCAGGCACCGGTAATCCCTTTTTTACTACGGATACTGCTGCAGCCCTTAGGGCAGTTGAAATGGAAGCAGATATTCTTATAAAAGGAACCAGGGTAGATGGGATATATACTGCCGATCCCGAAAAAAATCCGGATGCTGTAAAATTCGATGATATAAGTTATGATGAGGCATACAGCAAAGGGCTTCAAATTGTCGATCTTACTGCCTATACAATGTGCAGGGAAAATAAACTGAATATGGTTGTTTTTGATATCAATAAGTCCGGAAACCTGAAAAAAATTATTTTGGGAGAAAGGATTGGTACTTTCGTGAAAAATTGAATATATTTATGCCGGTATACTACTCATCTATAAGTAAACTACAATGGAAGAAGATGTTCAATTAATACTTGATATTGTCGAAGAAAAGATGGAAAAGGCCATCTTATATCTTCATGAAGAACTGTCTAAACTCCGTGCAGGAAAGGCCAGTCCCCGTATGCTTGAAGGCATTCAGGTTGACTATTACGGAACCAGTACTCCCCTAAGCCAGGTTTCCAATATAAACACACCGGATCCGCGCACTATCACCGTACAGCCGTGGGAAAAAAATATGCTGGGTCCGATTGAGAAGGCTATCCAGCAGGCAAATCTCGGATTTAACCCGGTTAATAACGGAGAGATACTTCGCATAGTTGTTCCGGCACTTACCGAGGAGAGACGCCGGATACTTGTAAAACAGGTTAAGGCGGAAGGTGAGAACGCCCGTGTCAGCATACGGAATGCCAGGAGGGATGCCAATGATGAACTAAAAAAGATGCAAAAAGAGGGCCTGCCCGAAGATGTTGTCAAAAGGGCTGAACTAGAAGTTCAGAAACTTACAGACAGTTATTCGAAAAAAATTGATGAGCTTCTGGATAAGAAGGAAGAAGATATAATGACTATATAGAATCAGGAGCTAAGCATTTAACTGTAAATAACAAAAAGGCACATGTGATTTTCACTGTGCCTTTTTTATAGATAAATCCTGACTGGTTTTTCAGGAGTTACAGCAAGGCCTTCAGTTTTTCAACAAGGTTGTTTTTTGGAACTGCGCCAACCTGCTTGTCGGCTACCTCACCATTCTTAAGAAAGAGGATTGTTGGGATATTTCTAATACCAAATTTTGCCGAAATACCGGGATTACTGTCCACATCAACTTTGCCTACAACGGCTTTGCCTTCAAATTCTTCGCCTATTTCTTTCACGTAAGGAGCAATAACCCTGCATGGTCCGCACCATTCTGCCCAGAAATCAAGTAATACCGGTTTGTCTGATTTAAGAACCAGCTCATCAAAATTGGATTCAGTTACTTCTATTGTCATAGCTTTTATTAATTAGATTACAATTTCAATAATACATTTATTTGTATATGTGTAGTAATAGGAACATGTTTCTGAATAACAAGCAATTACTGTTTTTGCTCTTGAGTTACCATCATTTGCTAAAATAATAAATATTTTCTTATTCTTTTATTACTACGGCCAGTAAATCATAACATTAATTTGCCGGAATTGTTTAACCGGTTAACGGATTTATAAATTCACAATCTATTGCAACTAATAAAACCACCAGGTATAGTTAATTTTTGAAACCTGCACCTTTGGTCTGGGTTATCTACTGGCGGGGCTTTGCACGAATATGATATTGCGGCTGTGAGATTCAGTTCAGTCTTACTTCTATATCGGGATTGTTGTCAAGAAAGTTCATTACCTCTTTGGAGAGACTGATTTTCTTTGAGCGGGAAAACATGTTTACCACGATATTTTCTTCCCGTTCAATAACCCTGAATTTAAGTAATACATCGCCTTTGTTTTTCTCTGCAAGCTGATCGAGGTTATTTATATTATCCTGGTTTATGAATGAAAGAGGAATGTCAAGGGATATGCTTTTTATCATGTCTTCTTTTGCATTGGCTAAAAGAGACATGCTTTTAACTTTGAATTCCAGTTCATCTTCGTTGTAATATTTGGATTGTACCTTTCCCTTTATCAGTAACGGGCAATCTTTGACATAGTAATTCTTGTAGCTTATATAGTCTTTCCCGAAAAGGGTCAGTTCCCAGGAGTTCCGGTAATCTTCAAGTGACATTCGTCCATAGGGATTGCCCTTCTTGGTGTAGGCCTCCTTAACGCTGTTAACGATCCCCGCTATCGTTATTTCCCTGTTCTTTAGTTTTTCCAAATCGTGCATGTCTGAAAGAGAATGAGTTGTAAGATTTTCAATCTCCAGTCTGAAATCATCCAGCGGATGGGCAGAAAGAAAAATGCCTATAAGTTCTCTTTCACGGTTTAATCTTTCAACTTTGGTCCACTCTCCTGCATCTGGAATTCCGGGTTTGGGGTATTGGAAACCCGGACTGTCGCCGAAGAGATTGCCCTGAGGAGTAACCTTGTCGGCCTGGATCCTACTGCCGTATTTTGTAAGATTTTCAATAAAACTTGCCCCCTTTTGATCAGGTGCAAAGAATTGGTGGCGGCTTATCTCAGAAAACTCATCGAAGGCTCCTGCCGCAGCGAGGGCTTCCAGCGCCCTTTTATTGACAGAGTGAAAATTGACACGTTCGGCAAAATCATAAATATCCTTAAATGATCCATTGCGGGTCCTCTCTTCAATAATTTTTTCAACTGCACTTCCTCCCACGCCCTTTATTGCCCCAAGTCCGAAACGGATGTTACCGTCTTTATTTACGGTGAATTTCAGTTCGCTGTCGTTAATATCAGGGCCAAGTACTTCGATGTTCATGCGGCGGCATTCATCCATAAAAATCGTGATCTTTTTTATATCCGAAATATTACGGCTCAGTACAGCGGCCATAAATTCTGCAGGATAATGCGCTTTCAGCCAGGCAGTCTGATACGCAATAAGTGCATAACAGGTGGAATGCGACTTATTGAATGCATATTGCGCAAATGCTTCCCAGTCCGCCCATATTTTTTTCACTATTTTCTCCTCATAACCGTTCTTCCGGCATCCTTCGGAAAACAGTTCCCTGAGTTTATCCATTTCCTGCTTCTTCTTCTTACCCATGGCCTTCCTCAACGAATCTGCCTGTCCCCCGCTAAAACCCGCCATTTCCTGGGAGAGTAACATCACCTGTTCCTGGTAAACAGTGATACCATAGGTGTCCTCCAGGTATTTTTCCATAACGGGAACCTCAAATGATATCGGCTCCCTGCCATGTTTCCTTTTGATAAATGTCGGGATATACTCCATCGGTCCGGGCCTGTAAAGGGCATTCATCGCGATAAGATCTTCAAGACGGTTTGGCTTCAGATCCCTGAGATGTTTTTTCATTCCCGGCGATTCAAACTGGAATACAGCAGTTGTTTCTCCCTTGCTGAACAGCTCATAAGTCAGCTGATCATCCAGCCCTATAAGAGAAAAGTCAATTTTTTTACCGCTGGATTTTTGTATGGCTTCTAAGGCATCTTTTATAATGGACAGTGTTTTTAATCCCAGAAAATCCATCTTCAGCATACCTACACTTTCAACGTGGTTCCCGTCATACTGGGTAACCAGGAGATCTGTATCCTTTGAGGTACATACAGGAATATGATCGGTAAGTTCGTTTTTGGAGATTATTATACCACAGGCATGTAGTCCGGTATGCCTGACCGACCCCTCAAGTGTTTCTGCAAACTGAAGGGTTTGTTTTATATCATCTGCACCATTATTCTTTGCCTCCAGCAGTTCCCGCACCTCTTTATAGGCCTTTTTAAGTGTGGTGCCTGGTCTTTCCGGTACGAGTTTTGCAAGTTTGTCAGCTTGCTGAAGGGGCAGTTTCTGAACCCTTGCCACATCACGTATAGCCATCTTGGCAGCCATTGTGCCAAAAGTGATTATCTGGGCAACATGATCTCTGCCGTATTTTTCTATAACATAATGCAATACAAGATCCCTGCCTTCTTCATCAAAATCAATGTCAATATCAGGCATTGAAATGCGGTCGGGATTCAGGAATCTTTCAAAGAGCAGGTTATATTTAATGGGGTCAACATCGGTAATGAAATTACAGTATGCCACCACTGACCCGGCTGCAGATCCCCTTCCGGGCCCAACCGATACATCCATTTCCCGGGCTGCCCTCAGGAAATCCTGTACGATCAGGAAATATCCGGGGAACCCCATATTTTTAATTACGGAAAGCTCAAAATCAATCCTCTTGTTGATTTCATCGGTAATGACTTTATAACGGTTTTTTGCACCTTCATAGGTGAGATGCCTTAAATATTCATCCTCATTGCTGAATCCTTCAGGGATAGGAAAGTCGGGCATTATCGGCAGGTTATTCAGCTCATATGATTCGACCTTACCTGCAATTTCCATGGTGTTTTCCAGGGCCTGTGGAATGTCAGAAAAAAGAGAGTGCATCTCTTCGGCCGTTTTAAAGAATTCCTGGCGGGTGTATCTTAAACGATTGGGATCATCAATATCCTTTCCGGTGTTCAGGCAGATAAGCCTGTCATGTGCCCCTGCGTCGAGGGCATTTATGAAGTGAACATCGTTCGATGCTATGAGTTTAATATTATGTTTTTCCGCAAGCAGAATCAGTTGGTTATTGACTTTATTCTGATTGTCAAATATTTCCCTGTCTATTTCGGGATCTCCTGAGGGATGTCTCTGCAACTCAAGATAATAGTCCTCTCCAAACAGCTCCCTGAATTCCAGTATTATCTTTTCTGCCTCTTCCACGCCCTTGTTCATAATAGCCTGGGGGACTTCTCCTCCAAGACAGGCACTACAAACTATAAGTCCCTCACGGTGCTCTATGAGCAATTCCTTGTCAATTCTCGGTTTATAATAGAAACCTTCTGTATATGACTTTGAAATGAGCTTTACAAGATTTTTGTATCCGGTCTGGTTTTTTGCAAGAATGATAAGATGATAGCCACTGCGGTCTTCTTTGCCGGTCTTCTCAAACCTGCTTTTTTCTGCTACATATGCCTCACATCCGATAATGGGTTTTATTTTCTGGGCCTTTGCTTCATTGTAAAACTCTTTTACACCGAACATATTCCCATGATCAGTAATTGCCAGTGCTGTCATTCCGTTATTTTTTGCCTTGGTAATCATATCCTTTATATTGGATGCTCCGTCGAGGATCGAATACTGGGTGTGAACATGCAGGTGAGTGAAATGCTTCATTTTTTAAACAGCAGATTATAAGTAAATTAAGATAACAGATTGATTCTTTTATTAATTAGTAAATTTACAAAATAGAACTGCAGTTTGTTCAATTGTTGAAAACTATTAAAAAATCATCGCTAAAACAATTTATTATTATATCTTTGCACCCACTAATTCAAAAAGTAGGTTTTATTATTAATTAAAAAGAGCATGCCTGTAAAAATCAGATTATCAAGACACGGCAAGAAAAAATTGCCATACTATCACATTGTGATAGCTGATAGCAGGGCGCCACGAGATGGTAAATTAATTGAACGGATTGGATCATACAATCCAAACACTAATCCTGCTACTATTAAATTGGATTTTGATAGAGCATTAGATTGGCTTCTCAAGGGCGCTCAACCTACAGAAACTTGTAGAGCTATTCTCTCCTATAAAGGAGTATTAATGAAGAAACATCTCATTAACGGTGTTAAAAAAGGAGCATTGACCGAAGAGGAGGCTGAAACACGCTTTTCTTCATGGCTGAATGAAAAAGAGGCGAAAATTGAGGCTAAGAGAGAACAGGTTCTTGGCAAAAATAAAGAAGAAAGAGCCAGGTTACTTGAGCAGGAAGCCAAGGTTAATGAAGCCAGGGCCGCTGAGATAGCAAAAAGAAATTCAGAACTAGCTGCTGAGGAAGCTAAAGCTTCCGGTGAAGCCGTTTCAGAGTCCGAAGCACCTGCAGCCAAAGAGGCACCCGCAGAAGAGCCCGCAAAGGAAACTCCTGAAGAGGCTCCTGCAAAGGAAACACCGGCAGAAGAACCTGCAAAGGAAACACCTGCAGAGGCCCCTGCAAAGGAAGCACCGGCAGAAGAACCTGCAAAGGAAACTCCTGAAGAGGCTCCTGCAAAGGAAACACCAAAGGAAAACCCTGCAAAGGGATCATAATTAACATTATCCGGAGTCAAAACGGTTTAAATGACCGGCACCAAATATTTTATCCATGCAACATGCGAAGGATTTAAAATTGTTTGGCATGTTTCTCAAAACCCATGGGATCGATGGACATTTGGTAATTAAACTTTTTTTTGACCCGGAGGATGAACCGCAAAAGGGAGAACCGGTATTTATCGAGATCGATGGAATACCGGTTCCTTTTTTTATTGACGAGTTTCGGTTTATTTCAGATGATTCAGCTATTGTACATTTTGATGAGATAAACTGCCCGGAAGAAGCATCTGCATTTATCAACTGCCGTGCTTTTACCGGCAGCCACAGGGAATATGGCGGACCGGAAACCCAGGATATTGATTACACAACTCTTACAGGATTTAGTGTTGTTGATGATAAGCTTGGGAATGTTGGTATATTAAGGGAGATTGTTGAGTATTCTGAAAATATCCTTATGCTGATCGATTTTAAGGATAAAGAAATACTTGTTCCCTTTCATGACGATATTGTCAAAAATATCGACCCAGGAAGGAAGGTAATCAATATATCTGCTCCCGAAGGTCTTTTTGATCTTAACAATTGATCAGTTTTCAAGGACTAAATAATCCATGATCAGCCGGGTTCTTGATTTCATTTTTCCCCATTTTTGGCATTTCCCCCATTTCCCACAATCTATGGATTTTATTACATATATTTCGTATAGCACAACATCGGTTACATTTTTTAAGAGGTTAGAAATAGCATACTTCGGTTACAGTTCTTTGGTATCATGCAGCACAACTTTGTTTACAAAACATTCTATAAAACTGTCCGATTAATAGGGGGCTAGACCACTTCAAGGGAATAAAAAGCAAAAAAAGTAAAAATAGATGCAGCAATTGTAATTTTTTAATGTCTTTGCAGTGTTAGTTGTTCTTAATTTAAAATTATAAAATTATGCAAAGCCTTAAGCCATTTAGTTTTATTATTGCGGCGTTTCTAATATCTCTTTCCACCGTAAGTATTAATGCACAGGAACTGGTCACCGAAGAACGTGATGTTAATACATTTAACAGAATATCTATTGCTGTTTCGGGTGATGTATTTATTACTCAGGGTACAGGCCACGGAATTGTACTTGAAGGCAGTCAACGGGTTTTAGATGATCTGATTACAGAAGTGAGAGGCGGACAACTGACTGTCCGTATGCCCTGGAGATGGAATTTCAGGAGAAACGATGAACTTACCGTCTATATTACAGTCGCCGATCTTAATGAGCTTAACTTATCTGGCTCGGCAAAGGTTTTTGTTGAAGATCTTTTGGAGGCAGAAAATATTTCCTTTCATATAAGCGGAAGCGGAAGGGTTAATATAGATGAATTGTCAGCGAATAACCTTACAACAAAAGTTTCAGGGTCCGGCCGTCTGGAACTTGGAGGAAGTCAAAAACTGGAAAGCCATGAAATAACGGTAAGCGGTTCGGGTCGTGTCGAATCTTCGTCGCTTCCTTCTTCGAAGGTCAGTGTTAATATCAGTGGATCGGGAAGATGTTATGTAAATGTAATTTCCGGTCTTGATGTAAGGATATCAGGCAGCGGAAGGGTTGTTTATGACGGAAACCCTGTTGTTAACTCAAAAATTTCAGGATCTGGCAGGGTTACCAGTGCAAACTGATCATCGTATCTTGACGATCTCACCGTCTTTCTCAAATTTGATAATATCAGAGGGACCGGATTTCACCACCTCATCCTGACGCAAAGAGACTATATGGTCGACCGATTCCTTTATTTGGGGATCAATATTAATGAAGCCGGTGGGTGGGGGTTTACCGCTTATATTTGCAGAGGTTGAGACTATCGGCTTACCAAGTTCCCCAATGAGTTCCTTGCAAAAATCATCCTGGACTACTCTTATCCCGATTGTATTATCATGTCCTATCAGGGAAGGAGCAAGATTCCATGCATTCTGAAAAATTATACTAAGGGGTCTCTGTGCTGATTCAATAAAGTTAAATGCTATATCAGGCACATTCCTGACGTATTTGCTGATATTATCTGCTTTGTCTATCAAAATAAGCATCTGCCGGGTATCAGCACGGTCTTTTATTTTAAATATTTTCCTGACAGCTTCATCGTTTGTGGCATCACATCCTATACCCCATATAGTATCGGTTGGATATAGGATAATTCCTCCCTTTTGGACGGTATTCAAAGCCTTTCTCACTTCATCATTCATACAGCTTGTTGTTTATTGTTGAATTATAAACAGCCATAAGTTTTTCAGCTATTATGTTATGCCTGAATTTTTCTGCATGTTTTATACCTTCCCCGATCATTTTCTTTCGCAGGACATCATCCGAAAGTACAGAATTAATAGCATCTGCAAGTCCTTTATTATCTGCGGGATCAACGTACAGGCTGTGAGGTCCGCCTGTTTCACCAAAACAGCTTCCCAAACTGGTAATAACGGGAGTTCCGGAACTTAAAGCTTCAAGTATGGGAATCCCGAATCCCTCATAAAGCGAAGGATAGACAAAAACTCCGGCAAGCTGGTATATTGCCGCCAGTTCTTCTACCGGAACATTTTCCAGGAAAAGGATATTCTTTATTCCGGCCGAATGTGCAGTGTCTTTTACTGTATTCAGGTAGCCTGTTTTTTTCCCGACCACCACCAGGGTTCTTTTTACTGCTCCCAATTGCATAGCTCTGATGACAGCCGGCAGATTCTTTCGTGGCTCAATGGTTCCCACCGACAGGACAAAGCCTGAAGGTAATCCGTATTTTGCTTTTACCGTCTCCTTGAAATCTTCATCTGCTTTATGGTAAAAAACGTGATCACAGGTTTGATAAACAACCTTCACCCTTGCACTGTCCACATCCAAAAATTCCTCTATATCTTCCTTCGTTTGCCGGCTAATCGCAATGATCATATCAGCCGTGCTGCAGCTGTGAGCTATTTTCCTTTTATATATATGCCGGTTTACAGGTGAGAACATCTCAGGGTGCTTGAAGGCAATCATGTCGTGTATGGTAACTACTTTTTTTACTCCCGATTTATTCAAACCTACCGGCAGATCATGGCTCAGCCCATGATACAGATCTATGCCATCATGTTTAAGTCGCCTTGAAAGAGCTAGTGATCTCCAAATGGAGCTGCAATGTTTTCCAAGCCAGGATACTGGTGTTTCTATCCTGCTCCCTGGCGGCAATTTAAAATCCAGGCTGCCATTGACTCCCGGAGTGTACAACAGGTATTGGTTATCAGGAAACCGGTCCGCCAGCAATCTTATGGTATTACGGCTGTAGTTGCCCAAACCGCTGGTATTATTGAAAGCACGCTTTGCGTCAAATCCTATTTTTATTTTTTTGTCTAACTGCGACAGAGATCCCATAAAGCAGTGCTTTCGGTTTATATTGATACATCATATTCCCTTAATGCATTATTCAGGGAGGTTTTCATGTCGGTGGATTTTTTTCTTTTCCCTATTATCAATGCACAGGGTACCTGGTACTCACCGGCAGGGAATTTTTTAGGGAACGTGCCAGGTATTACCACCGAACCCGCCGGAACAATCCCCCGCATTTCTTTTGGCTCACTTCCTGTTACGTCGATTATCCTGGTAGACATGGTAAGTACCACGTTGGCACCCAAAACAGCTTCACGTTCAACCCTTACTCCTTCAACGACGATACAACGTGAACCGATAAAACAATGATCTTCTATAATTACCGGTGCAGCCTGGACTGGTTCAAGAACCCCGCCTATTCCTGCTCCCCCGCTTAGATGAACATTTTTTCCTATTTGAGCACATGATCCTACTGTAGCCCAGGTATCTACCATGGTGTACTCATCAACCCAGGCACCTATATTGATATAAGAGGGCATCATGACAACGCCTCTTGCTATGAAGGCTCCGTAACGTGCAACAGCATGCGGAACAACCCTGATGCCTTTTTCCCGATATCCCTTTTTCAATGTCATTTTATCATGGAACTCCATTGGCCCTGCTTCGGTGACTTCCATCTTGCGCAGGGGAAAGTATAAAATAACTCCTTTCTTTATCCAGTCGTTCACTTTCCATCCGCCTTTTTCAGGTTCTGCAACTCTCAGATTACCCTTATCCAGATCGTCAATCACAGATTCTATTGCCTTAACAGTTTCCTTTTCAGAAAGTAATTCCCGGTTCTCCCATGCCTGCTCTATGATTTCTTTACGTTTACTCATTCAAAAATATTTAATAAGAAATTGTTTGCTTGGTTCATGCTAAGTGCAAATATACATGAAATTTTTTTCAGCTAATTTACACTCAGACGGATGAAAAAATAAACAAATATGAATGAGAAATTCAGATTAACCCTTCAAACCAGATTTTCCAAATTTTTAAAATTATCAGATATTAAAGATATTTATTCTTTTTTTACTCCCGGAAAATATTTAATTTAATTTTTTATTTGTTCTTTTGATGTCTGTATTTTTTAAATGCACAAATATTTTTTATAAACATCAATATTATGAATTATAAATCTTTGTTTTATTTTCTGTCTGGTTTGCTGACCAGCATTTATTTTGTTAGTATTCAGGCACAGGATAATACATCCTACATGCTGCCGCCTGATGAGATATTATCAATTGTTGATGCTCCATCTACCCCTTCTGTCAGTATTCAGCCACAAAGGGAGAAGATGCTTGTACTTGATAATCCCAGCATGCCTGGGATTGATGAACTTGCAGCCGATGAACTCCGGCTTGCAGGAGTAAGGTTTGATCCGGCCACCAATGGACCCAGCAGGACCAGGTATAATACCGGTATAAGCATAGTTAATATTGACGGTTCCGATGAGAAGCGTCTTTCCGGGATCTCCTTTCCTGCCAAAATCAGCAATATTCGATGGTCGCCCGATGGCAGTAAAATCGCCTTTTTAAATACCCTGAGTGACGGTATTGAGCTTTGGGTTGCCGATGTTGAACCAGCCCAGGCAACAAGACTTACCGGCCCCATTATAAACGATGTCCTTGGGAATCCTTTTACATGGATATCCGACAGCAAAACCCTCATTTTTACTGCAGTACCTGAAGGCAGGGGACCCGCACCCAGGCGTCCTTCAATACCAGATGGACCGGTTGTACAGGAGAATATTGGCAGGCAGGCTCCTGCCCGGACTTATCAGGATCTTCTCGAGGATCAGCATGATGAAGATCTTTTCAAACACTACGCTACCGCCCAGCTAATAAAGATAAATGTAGATAGCGGAGAAAAATCATTGCTTGGTGCACCTGGCATTTTCCGAAGTATAAGTTCTTCTCCTAATGGCGCGTATTTGTTGATACAACGTATAGAAACACCCTTTTCATATCTTGTGCCCTATTATCGCTTTCCTTATAATGTTGAGATCTTTGACATGTACGGAGACCTTGTGCGCCTTGTCGCCGAAATTCCTCTAATGGAGGAAGTGCCAAGGGGTTTCGGATCTACCTATCCCGGACCCCGTTCTTTTACATGGCGCAACGATGCCCCGGCGATCCTTTACTGGGTGGAGGCACTCGATGGTGGAGATCCTTCTGTTGATGTACCATACCGTGATCAGCTTGTAAGGCTGCCTGCCCCTTTCGGATCAGATCCTGAAAAAGGGCTGAAACTTGAGCTCAGATATTCCGGAATAACCTGGGGTGATGATGACCTGGCCGTGGTAAATGAATACTGGAGAAACGACAGGCGAATGATAACAAGCTTTTTTAATCCCCAAACACACGATGGCAAAGATGTTATCTGGGACCGCTCTGTTGAGGATCGTTACGGAAATCCCGGAAGTTTTCAGACAATCATTAATAAGTATGGTTTTTCAGTGCTCCATTTTGATCGCAGGAAAAGATCATTGTTTTTGTTTGGTACCGGAGCTTCTCCCGAAGGAAACCGGCCTTTTGTTGACCGGTTTTATATAGCTGACAGTTCAGTGGAAAGACTTTGGCGTTCGGAGGCGCCCTATTACGAGGTACCTGTACGTTTGCTTGATGATTTGGGAAGGTCTCTGCTGACCCGAAGGGAGTCTGTTGATGAGCAGCCCAATTATTTTTTACGTAATCTGCGTTCAGGTAACCTTTCACAGGTAACTTATTTTCCGGACCCCCAGCCACAGCTAAGGGAGGTATCAAAAGAAATGATACATTATGAAAGGGATGATGGTGTAAACCTGACAGCCGACCTCTATCTTCCTGCCGGGTACGACCCTGATAGTGACGGTCCGCTGCCGGCTATTCTGTGGGCCTATCCGCGTGAGTTCAAAAGCTCGGATGCTGCAGGGCAGGTAAGCGGATCTCCGTATACTTTTACAAGGGTAGGGAATACATCTATTGTGCTTTTTGTAACTCAGGGATATGCAGTGCTGAATAACGCAAGTTTCCCAATAATTGGAGAAGGCGACGAAGAACCCAATGACACGTTTGTAGAACAACTTGTTTCAAATGCCAATGCTGCGGTTGACAGGATTGTTGAAATGGGAGTGGCCGATCGCGAAAGGATTGCCGTGTCGGGCCACTCATACGGGGCATTTATGACCGCAAATCTGCTTTCACATTCTAATATCTTTGCCGCAGGCATTGCCAGGAGCGGAGCTTATAACAGGACAATGACACCTTTTGGATTCCAGGCTGAGGAGAGGACCTACTGGGAAGCTCCCGAGATCTATTTCAGGATGTCTCCCTTCTCTTATGCCCACCAGGTTGAAACACCTATTCTGCTTATACATGGTGCGGCGGATAATAATTCCGGCACTTTCCCCATGCAGAGCGAAAGGTATTATAATGCACTGAAGGGCCATGGCGTAACGACCAGGCTTGTTATGCTGCCCTATGAATCACATGGTTATGTAGCAAGGGAATCCGTGCTTCATGTACTTTGGGAATATGATCAGTGGCTGAATGAATTTGTGAAAAATAAATAAAGCAATCAGGGTTTCTGAAATGGTGGCTTATGGATATTCCTCATTGGAAAGATATACTCGAAGCTCATGTCAGGATCAGTTCACTGATAAACCGTACACCAGTGTTTACCTGTTCCTCGATAAACAAAATAGCCGGGTGCGAGATATTTTTCAAGTGTGAGAATTTTCAAAAGGTTGGAGCCTTTAAGTTCCGTGGAGCTTCCAACGCAGTGCTTTTGCTTGGTGACAAAGAAGCCCGGAAGGGTGTTGCAACCCATTCATCCGGTAATCATGCTGCAGCACTTGCACTGGCTGCCCGTTACAGGGGGATCAGCGCACATATTGTTATGCCCGAAACATCTCCGCGTATTAAGAAAGCTGCGGTGGCTTCCTATGGAGCAAATATCACTTTTTGTGCCCCGTCACTGCAGGCAAGGGAAGATACTCTGGAAGATGTCGTCCGGCAGACGGGTGCTTCATTTATTCATCCCTATGATAATTTTAATGTGGTAAGCGGACAGGCTACTGCGGCAAAGGAGTTGCTGGAAGAGACCGGCGAACTGGATATTGTAATGGCTCCGGTGGGGGGTGGGGGATTACTCAGTGGGACCGCTATATCTGTGAGGAATTTGTCTTCTGCAGCGCTGGTGATTGCTGCTGAACCACGAAATGCCAACGATGCCTACAGATCTTTTGTAACAGGTATACTGCAGCCTCCCCTCAAACCTGATACGATTGCTGACGGGCTTCTTACTTCACTGAGTCCGCTGACATTTGAGATTATCAAAAGATATGTTGATGATATTTTATGTGCCGGGGAAGAATTTATCATATCAGCTATGCGGCTTATATGGGAGCGGATGAAGATTGTAGTGGAACCATCATCTGCTGTTCCTCTGGCTGTTATTCTTGAAAACAAAGAATTTTTTCAAGGCAGGAAGACCGGTATAATTCTTACCGGGGGGAATGTTGACCTGGAAAATCTTCCGTTCTCCTGAAAGAAAATTCACATTTTAACGGGTAATGATCAGACAGTTCAATTTTTGGTGAATCATAATAGAAAGATTGAAGTCCACTGCTGTGGAGTATATAGTCTATCCTGAAAAGTGGGAGTCTGGCAACATAGGTATTCCCTATTCCATTACCTGAATTAACAAAGGCATCCTTAAGATTCTGATGTGTCAGCCGGCGGTATGTATATGAAACAGGAGTGTCATTGAAATCGCCCGTAAGAATTACCGGGTATGGTGATCTATCTGTATGCCCTGCTATTATTTCTACCTGCCGTGATCGCCGGATAAAAGCTTCTTTAAGTTTACCGGCGATATCCATTATGCCGGTAATATTTTTCCGGTTATCATGCTTTCCCAGGCTATCGATGAAATTTATGTTATCCTGTGTGAACTGTATGGATTGCAGGTGGTTATTAAGCACCCTTATGGTATCAGTGTTTATTACTATATCAGAATATATACTGACATTGCTGCTGTTAATGAAATCAATTGCACCTTTATTGATAATCGGATATTTACTGAATGTTGCTATACCGAAATTGAAATTTCCTTTGTTGGAACTTGAATATTCGATATGATTATAACGTTCATGGAGTCGCCGGAAATTCCTGGTTTGGGAAAAGGGGTCATCCTCATTAAAGAAATATTCCTGGATGCAGAGGATATCAGGGTCTTCATTCAGCAGGTATTCATATATGCTTATTTTCACAGATGGCTCGTCTATCCAGTTATACAGATTAAAAAGTCTAACGTTGTAGGATAAAAAGGTAAAGGTGTTATCGGGATTTTCAGGCTGCTTATCTGACAAATTGAGCTGGAAGGAATTTGAGAGATGATTCCATCCCAGCATTATTATTATAAGTGAATATATGAACAGGATCTTTCTCTTTATCGCCCAATAGATCACAAAAAGTATATTAACAGCAAGCAGCAGGGGATAAGCCAGACCGAAGAAGGAAAGGATCCAGATACTTTGCGGACTCACATGTGCTGATAAATAGGAGAGTAATAGCAGAATTGCAAAAATAAAATTAGCCAGCATAATTGTATTCTGCAAAAGCCATTTTACTTTTCTGAATATGTAATTTCCCATCCGGGCTTTTTTCAGGTTATAAAAGGTTGTTGAAATGAAAAAAAATGTGGTTTCATAAATTTAACCGTGACAATTATTGTCCATTAAAAATAAAAAATTCCGTCATCCCGTAACAGGATTTCTTCGTTTTCTGAAAGAAATAATTCTAAAACAAACAGTCATCATAAGGGCAGACGTGTTCCCGTGCATATAATATTTTTTTAATGTGACATTTATGGTTCATTTAAGGTTTGTTGCTGACTCTGAACAATATTTCTTTTTCTTCTTTTGAAAGACTGTCGTATCCTGATTTTGATATCTTGTCCAGTATCTCATCTATCCTTTTTTGCCTTTCGATTTTTTGCTTGTTGTAATCATAATCGGTACTGGTCTTTTTGTACTCAACCTTCAGCTTACTGCCTGGTTTGAGCCATGATGATATTTTGTGAAAAAGAATGTTTATTCCCCTGGTCAGGTCGCTGCCTTTTCTGTATTGCCGTATGAATAACCAGCCGAAAAGGGCCCCGCCCAGATGAGCAATGTGACCACCTGCATTTGTTCCGGCAATACTAATTATATCGAGCAAGATCATGAAAGCGGCAATATATTTCAACTTCACAGGCCCTATGAAAAGCAGGGTGATGGTATAATTTGGCACATATACAGATATGGATATAACAATTGCAAGAACTGCTGCCGATGCGCCCAATGCCCTGGATAAAGGAAGAATCTGGGCAAAAGCCGGGAAAAGATTGAATGAAATTATGTACAGGGCTGCACCGGCTAATCCGCCAAGGATATAAATTCCAAGAAGTTTTCTTTCATCCAGATATTCGAGGAATATTCTACCGAACCAGTATAACCACAGGATATTGAACAATATGTGCAGAAATCCTTCATGAAGGAACATGTAGGTAAAGACAGTCCAAGGCCTGGATATCAGTTCTGAAACCATTGCAGGTACAGCCAGCCATTCCATTATAAAGGCTGTTCCTGTATCACCAGCACTGAAAAGAAAAAATACTACCTGTAAAAGCTTCACGGCAACAAAAACCGCCAGATTTATATATATCAACCTTGTCAGGACACTACCTGTTTTGAATGAATGCTTTATCTCATCTGCTATGCTCATTTTTGTCAATTAAATATCCAATTCATTAAATATTCTCTCTTAATATCCTCAAATACCGGTGGCTCTCCTGATCCTACCTGAAGCTCATTGTTAGAATTTATGACGTTTTCCTGTTGTCCCTATGGATTATCAATAAATCTCCACCTGCAATGACTTTTTAACTCACCTTTATTGGTTTCAGTAGAAATTTTTTGTTTTTCCGTTCCAGAGCTTTATTAGTATATATCCGAACAACATACCTCCAAGATGCGCGAAATGTGCTATATTACTCCCAGGCTGTGTCAGTCCCAGATAAAGCTCAATAGCACCGTAAGCGATAACAAAATATTTTGCTTTTATTGGTATAGGAGGGAAGAGAAGCATAAGTCTGGTATTGGGAAACAGCATCCCAAATGCAAGCAAAACTCCAAATACAGCCCCGGAGGCTCCCACAGTGGGGATATTCATTTTTTGCTGAACACTGTTTTCGACCATATTAACTGCCTGCGTCATGTAAGACTGGTTGTCAGGGTTATAGGACCAGTCTGTTATGAAATCGTAAATCTGCCGGTTGGGCTGTGAAATGTTCTCGCTGATAAATGCAGAGAACATATCGGGATTTGGATTATTAATGAATGCCTGGGCAGAATCTGCCATTGCCGATATTTCCAGGTAATTTACAAAAGTATGTAAAGCAGCCGCGCCAAGTCCGGTAACAAAATAATAAATTAAAAATCTCTGGCTTCCCCAAACCGATTCAAGCACCCTTCCGAACATCCATAACGCGAACATATTAAAAAACAGATGTGCCAGTCCCCCATGCATAAACATGTGAGTTACAAATTGGTATGGCCTAAAGTATTCTGATTCAAAATAATACAGGCCAAATATCCGGGTAAGCTGTATATTGAAAGTGCTGCTGAGAACAAAATCTGCAAAGAGGACCAGTATATTTATTATCAGCAGGTTCTTAACTACGAGTGTTGTGCCTCCTATTCTTCCTATCATGGTCAGTTCAGTTTATATTATATATAACGTGGCCGGGTTTATTATGTTTAATATGGCTCTTTGTGGCACCGGCATGTAAAAATAGTAAATGCCACTAAGAAATTGTTATTTTAGGCCTTATTTAATGCTGCTTACCCGTAATAATGTGCTATGGCAGCCTGAATTTTTTATCAATATCTTCATTGCCCATAATCGCTATTACCGGTTTGCCGTCGGGTGAATAATTAGGCATTTCACATGCAAATAATTTGTCGATTATCTCCTGCATCTCTTCCCGGGAAAGCGATTTTCCATAATGTATGGCTGAAGATCTGGAAAGGTTGCGGGCTACCTTTTCGCGTGGACTTTCCCTGAAGGTTGATCCTGATGATTTATATTCTGACAGCAGGCTTTCTATCATTTGAGCAGGATCTGCATGGCCGGTATCAACCGGGCAACCTGATATAAGTATACTGTTTGGCCCGAAATCCCTTATATCAAAACCAAAGGCAGAGAGTTCTTCTGAAAGCTGTTTAATCAGAAGGTAGTCGGACGGGATTAATTCAATATTCACAGGGTAAAGTTGCTGCTGGGCAATTGAGGAACCAGTGCTTACTGATTTCATGAATTTTTCAAATAATATCCGTTCATGCGCCCTTCTCTGATCGATTATCATCAGCCCCGATTTTACCGGCGACAGAATATACTTGTTTTTTAACTGCAGGAGTGCAGGAGAACTTATATGGCTGCTGATTTCACCTGTACCCTCTCCCGGTCCCTTTTCATTCTGAAAAATGTCACCTGATTTTGTTTGGTGTGGTGGACCAGAATCGGATTCAAAATCCTTGTATAATTCTTCCCAGTCTCCAAACCGGTTTTTATTATCAATTCCCGGTTTGAAAGAAGAGCTATCTTTTTTCCTTTCAAATGGGTTATAATGTGGGTTAATTGGAATTACGGGCGAAACGGGTTCTTTATCATGCCGGGGTATGGGAATATCGACCATTCCTTCGGTATTGAAATCGATTGAAGGGATCAGGTTGAATTTTCCCAGTGCCTCTCTTACCGATGCCATGAGAATCTGCCAGATGGCTTTTTCATTCTCGAACTTAATCTCTGTTTTGGTAGGATGAATGTTAACATCTATGGAACGTGGATCGGCTTCAAAATAGATGAAGTATGAGGGCAGGGTATCCGGCTGGAGCATCTTGTCAAAAGCCTGCATGACAGCCTTGTGAAGATAAGGATGACGCATATACCTCTTATTCACAAAGAAAAATTGTTCTCCGGGTGATTTCTTTGCATATTCCGGTTTTGCAATGAAGCCCTTTACTGTAATAAGATCTGTACTGGTTTTGATCTCCACAATCTGCTGATTGAGGTTTTTACCGAAAGCATGGATTATTCGCTGCCTGTGATTAGCCATGGGCAGATGAAGAATTCCGGTTCCTTCATTCTGAAGTGAGAATTCTATTTCCGGATTAGCCAGGGCTATACGTTGAAACTCATTTATAATGTGCTTTAGTTCTGTTGAATTTGTCTTTAGAAATTTGCGACGGGCAGGGACATTAAAAAAAAGATTTTTAACGGTAATCCTGGAACCAGCCTGGCAGGCTACGGGCTCCTGCCTGATAAACCTGGAACCCTTTATTTCCAAAAGGCTCCCAACCTCATCTTCATGACGCCTGGTCTGAATTTCCAGTTCTGCTATTGCAGCTATTGATGCCATAGCCTCTCCTCTAAAGCCCATTGTCTGAATTGCAAAAAGATCGTCTGCACTTTTAATTTTTGATGTGGCATGACGCTCGCAGGCCAGGCGGGTATCTGTTTCACTCATTCCGCATCCGTTATCTATCACCTGCACCAGGTTTTTGCCGGCATCTCGTACGATCACTTTTATGACGGAACTTCCTGCATCAACCGAATTTTCCACCAACTCCTTGATAACCGATGCAGGCCTTTGAATAACTTCTCCTGCAGCAATCTGATTTGCAACTGAATCCGGTAGCAACTGTATGATATCTGCCATCCCTGCTTCTTAAAAGTAAATTATATACCAGGCAAGCGCGAGCAGCACCAGCAGGATAATTAGCAGTCTGAAGTTAGATGCCCTTTTTTGCCTGCGGGCTTGTTTGAAATACCCTCTCATCTGGCCTTTTATATGAGATCTGTAGTCGCCCTTGAAATACTTGTTGCCTTCCGGCTGATCTTCTGTTATTCCGAGTTCGGATTTTATCCGGGCTATTCTTTTATCAAGTTCTTCTTTCCTCTCATCATAATAGCGCGGCTTGTAGTGAAATTGCTTGATTTTTGGCAATTTAAAAAAACTTCCCAACATGATTTTATTTTTTGCTAAGTTAAATCAAATACCGGATTTTAAAAAACCCGGCTGTATATATGATATGGTTATTAACATATGTGTCTGGATTAAAAATTTATATTATAATTTGGAACAAAAAAGTATTACTTTTATTGTTATTCAAGGGTATCATTTTTTATGGTGATCGGTTACATTGTTACCAGACAGTATATCAGTTTGAATCAGAAAAAATGATATTCCGTCATTAATAAGTATAACCTTAATTTGTTTTATGAATGTGATAAGACAGAGCTTTGAGGAGGCAAAACGAATTCTGGATGAGTTTTTAGCTGAAGAAAATAACCTTAATCGCATTTCTAAAGCCGGGGAAATGATGGTAAATTCATTACATTCCGGAGGCAAACTGATATCATGCGGCAATGGTGGCTCAATGTGTGATGCCATGCATTTTGCCGAAGAACTTACCGGCAGATACCGGGACGATCGCAGGCCTTTAGCAGCACTTTCAATAAGTGATCCTTCCTATATTACATGCACCGCAAATGATTATGGTTTTGAAAAGATCTTTTCGAGGTTTATCGAGGCTCATGGAAACAATGGTGATGTATTGCTGGCAATCAGCACCAGCGGTAATTCAGCTAATGTTATTGAAGCTGCCATTACAGCCAGGCAAAAAGGAATGGGAATTGTTGCACTTACCGGCAAGGATGGAGGAAAGCTTGCGCATATCGCTGATATTGAACTCCGGGCACCAGTCTCCGGCTATGCCGACAGGGCCCAGGAAATTCATATTAAGATAATTCATTCTCTTTTATTATATATTGAAAAAAAGTTGTAAATTGAATAAGAAGAGGTTTATTGGGTTTGCCGAAGTTATTGCTCTTTTTATTGCAATAATTACGGGTACTGGTTGTAATAAGGAACCGGGAGATGAAGTGAATGATCTTTATGGGACGTGGACTGATACGGTGGACGGGACTGTTTACCGTACGCTGCAGTTAGGTGATCAGCTGTGGATGGTTGACAATATTAACCGTGGACAGATAATTGATGGATCAAGGGATCAGGAGGATAACGGGGTGATCGACAAGTATTGTTATGATAATAATCCGGTTCTTTGCGACCAGTATGGCGGTTTGTACCAGTGGGAAGAAGCTATGCAGTATGAAACATCAGAAAGCTCCCGGGGAATTTGCCCTGCCGGATGGCATATACCTTCCGACAGTGAATGGAAAATACTCGAATTATTCCTTGGAATGCCGGGAGAAGTTGCCGGTGATGAATTTTGGAGGGGCATTGATCAGGGAATGAAGATCCAGCCCGGAGGAGAAACAGGATTTGAAGCATTAAGGGGAGGAAACAGGTTTTTGAATGGTGAATTTCATCAGATAGGCAATATGGGATATTTCTGGACTTCAACCCGGGATGAAGCCAGCCATGCATGGAGGAGAGGAGTGGGACTGGATGAGGATGGAATATACAGGTCCGTCAATCATAAATCTTTTGGTTTCTCGGTGCGTTGTGTAAGGTATTGAACCCAAAAGCCTAAATATTCCTGTAAAATGCTTGTAAAGACTTTTGGTTCTGCACTTCTTGGTATCGATGCCATCATCATTACCGTGGAGGTGAGCGTCACGCAAGGTATCAATTTTTTTTTGGTCGGACTGCCAGACAATGCTGTTAAAGAAAGTCAGCAGCGCATAGTTGCAGCACTTGATAATAATGGTTTCAAGATGCCCGGGCGGCGCATTGTCATCAATATGGCTCCCGCAGATATCAGAAAAGAAGGTTCCTGCTATGATCTCACTCTGGCAGCCGGTATTTTAGCTGCATCCGGACAAATATCAGCCTGCAAAATCAACGAATACCTTATCATGGGTGAGTTATCACTCGATGGTAGTATTCGTCCCGTCAAAGGAGCCCTGCCCATTGCCATAAAAGCACATGAAGCCGGCATAAAGGGATTGATCCTGCCCTTGCAGAATGCACGTGAAGCAGCCATTGTAAAAGATATTGAAGTTTATGGTGCCTCTCATCTGCTCGATGTGACCGGTTTTCTGAATGGTGGGAAGGACCTGCAACTGGTAAAAACGGATGCCCGTGAAGAGTTTAACCAGCAGGTGAACAATTGGGACACTGATTTTTCCGATGTGAAAGGACAGGAAAATGTCAAAAGGGCACTTGAAATAGCTGCGGCTGGCTCGCATAATGTTCTTATGCTGGGAAGTCCGGGTTCAGGCAAAACAATGCTGGCCCGGCGTCTTCCTACTATACTTCCTCCTTTTACTCTGCAGGAATCTTTGGAAACAACCAAGATCCATTCAGTTGCCGGGAGGCTGGACAGCAAATGCTCCCTCATGTGCCGCCGTCCTTTCCGTTCACCACACAGCACAATCAGTCCTGCAGCCATGGTTGGCGGAGGTGGAGTACCCCAGCCCGGTGAAGTTTCGCTATCTCATAATGGTGTTTTGTTTCTGGACGAGCTTCCTGAATTTCAACGGTCCGTGCTGGAAATGATGCGGCAGCCTTTGGAGGACAGGAAGATTGATATATCGCGGACCAGGTATTCGGTCCGTTATCCTGCCGGGTTCATGCTGGTAGCCTCCATGAATCCCTGTCCATGCGGGTATTACAACCATCCCGAAAGGGATTGTTTATGCCATCCGGGCATGGTGCAGAAGTACATGAGCCGCATATCCGGGCCATTGCTGGATCGAATTGATATTCACATAGAAGTGGTGCCCGTACCTTTTGATGAATTATCGGGAAAAGGAAAATCCGAAAGTTCTTCTGTGATAAGGGAGAGGGTTACTGCTGCAAGAAAGTTGCAGGAGAAGCGTTTCAGGAACAATAGAAATATCCACTGCAACTCCCAGATGACCACAAAGATGCTTCGTGAGTACTGTTCAACAGACGATTCGGGAAAAATGCTGCTTAAAAATGCCATGAGTAAGCTTGGATTGTCGGCCCGTGCATATGACCGGATCCTCAAGCTGGGGCGAACCATTGCCGACCTTGATAAGAGTGACCGGATAAGGCCAATGCATCTGGCAGAAGCCATACAATACAGAAGCCTCGACAGGGAGGCCTGGGCCGGTTAGGTTATCTCCCCTATAGGATTATCTTAGGATTCAGATTATCGGCAATAAGGTCTAAAACCGGTAATCCATTGGATTTTATGAGCCCATTCTCTTTTAATCATTATAATTTAGCTCATTCCTGTATCAGAATATTGAAATTTTCTTAAATTTGTGACTGTTTTTTCACTAACAAAGGATAAAGTATTGTCATACAAATATTTGAAATCTTACGACTATTTTTTTTACTTAATTACATTTATTTTAACTTAATAAAAGTAGGAATTGATATGCCATTAATTTTTTGGTTAGTACCATTAAGTTTCATTTTTGCCCTTGGGTTTGCTTACTACTTTTTTAAGCAGATGATGGGCTATGATGAAGGAACTGACATGATGAAAAGTATTGCCGCTCATGTCCGCAAGGGAGCCGGAGCCTATCTCCGCCAGCAATACAAAGTTGTTTTAATTGTTTTCGCCGTTATCACGGTCATTTTTGCCATAATGGCATATGGCCTGGGAATTCAGAATCCATGGGTGCCTTTTGCATTCCTTACCGGAGGTGCATTTTCCGGACTGGCCGGTTTTTTTGGAATGAAGGCAGCT